>CAZXBE010000047.1:0-11443 GCA_964638565.1 uncultured Chitinophagaceae bacterium | reverse complement strand
AACTCTAAATAACAGTTACTCATTTCCATTTACACAAATTATTTTAGAGTCTCCCATTTAATTATGCTATTAACCCCTTTCACTCAAAAACATATTATTCTTGGTGCAAAAATGGCTGAATTTGCTGGCTATAACATGCCCATTTCTTATACGAGTATTAATCAAGAACATGCGGCTGTACGCAACAATGCTGGAATATTTGACGTAAGTCACATGGGAGAATTTATTCTCAAAGGCCCCCATGCCCTTAATTTAATACAACACCTTACTACTAATGATGCTAGTAAGTTAACATCCGGAAAAGCTCAATATAGCTGTTTTACCAACGAGCAAGGCGGTATAATTGATGATTTAATTGTGTACTGTATTGAAGAAAATAATGTTTATATGATTGTTGTAAACGCATCCAATATTCAAAAAGATTGGAATTGGATACAACAACACAATAAAGAAAATGTTGAAACACATAATATCTCAGAAAAAACATGTTTATTAGCTATTCAAGGACCCAATGCTACTAAAATACTTCAACCATTAACAGATCTTGATATTTTAAATCTTAAATATTACAATTTTGTAAAAGGAACATTTGCTGGTATATCTAATGTACTTATTAGTGCAACAGGATATACCGGTGCTGGTGGTATTGAAATATATTTTGAAGATAAAGATGATTCTGCTAACAAAATTTGGGATGCCATCTTAAAAATAGGTACTCCACAAGGGCTACAACCTATTGGTCTTGCGGCTAGGGATACATTGCGGCTAGAAATGGGATATTGTTTATATGGAAACGATATTGACGATACCACATCTTCATTAGAAGCAGGTTTAGGTTGGATAACAAAATTTAATAAAGAGTTCATAGGAAAAAAAAATTTAGAAAAACAAAAAGTAGAAGGTATAAAAAGAAAGTTGGTAGGCTTTGAAATGATAGACAAAGGAATTCCTCGTCATGATTACATTATTGTGGATGAAAAAGATAATGCTATAGGAAAAGTTAGTAGTGGTACGCAATCTCCATCATTACAAAAAGCCATCGGTTTAGGATATACCAACATCGCTTTTGCATCCTTAGGGACAGAGATTTACATCGTTGTTCGAGATAAAAAATTAAAAGCAAAAATTGTTAAAATTCCTTTTGAATAATACATATAAGACAACTATTTAACATTTTAAATCTACAATTAACCCTCCTTGCCAAAGCCCCTGTTGTATACTTCATTGTCTCCATCTTTATTAAACCTATACGATGCAAGTGGGAGCGTTGTTGTAATTATTGATGTATTGCGAGCTACATCAACTATTGCCACAGCATTATATAATGGAGCCAATGCAGTTATTCCTGTTGAAACAGTTCAACAATGTATAGATATGGGTAAACGAGTAAATGCCATAATCGCCGGTGAAAGAGATGGAAAAATAGCCGAAGGTTTGCAATATGGTAACTCACCATTTGAATATTCAAAAAATTTCATACATGGAAAAACGCTTATACTAACCACAACAAATGGAACCAGAATGCTGCATATGGCTTTACAAATGGGTGCTAAACAAATTATTACAGGATCTTTTCCAAATCTTTCAGCGGTTTCTGATTATTTAATAGCACAAAACCAGCCAGTTATCTTAGCCTGCTCCGCATGGAAAAATAGAGTTAATTTAGAGGATACTCTTTTTGCCGGAGCCGTCATTCATAAAATAAAAAAATATTTTACTATACATTGCGATGCCTCTAATATGGCCGAAAGTCTTTATTTACAAGCTAAAAAAGATGTTTATATGTTTATGAAAAAACGAAATGCTACACACTACCATAGGTTAACCAGTTATGGTTTACAAAAAGATATTTCTTACTGCTTAACACCTGATATAGCAAATGTTTTACCCATTTACACAGGAGAAAAATTAACCCTTATGTAAAATTTATATTACTTTCGGTGATCAAAATGTTACGTTATGTATAGTATAAAAAAAATCGCACCTGTTTTTCTTATTAGTTTTATTACTGTTTTACAAAGTTGTTCTTCTTCAAAATCTATTGAACTTTCTTTTAATCCACAAGCTGGTTCAACGTATAAGTATGTAACTACTACAGATCAAACTACAAGCCAAGAGGCTATGGGACAAAAAATGGAAAGCAAAAACCATATGGAAATGTACGCAACGTATGCGGTTGCTAACAACAAAGACAACGATAGAGAACTAAACGTAACATATGATCGAATAGTAATGAAACAAAGTGCTATGGGAATGGAGGTTTCTGTGGATACAGATGTTACCGACACTACCACAACTACAGGAAGTATGCAAACGACGAAAATGTTTCAAAATATGAAGGGACAGCCATTTAGTATTGTTTTAACAAAAGATGGCAATATAAAAGAAGTAAAAGGATTCAGTTCGATAATGGATAAAATGATGAATGCTACAGGGAACGAGAGTAGCCAAGAGGTAAAACAGTCAATGAAAGCCTTGTTGGGAGAAGATTTTATTAAAAGTATGTTTACTCAGGCGTTTAAAATATTTCCTGATAAAAAAGTTGGTGTTAATGATATCTGGAAAACAAAAATGGAAATAAAGTCTTTACTAGGATTAGCACTGGAAAATTCTTATACATTAAAATCTTTCGATGATAAAAAAGCTGTATTAGATGTACAATCTACTATCACCACCAACGGTGATATGGACATGATGGGCATGAAAATAAAAGGAGATTTGAAAGGGAAATCAAATGGAATAATAGAGGTAGAACGTAATACAGGCATGGTATTAAACTCTAATATAAAACAAACTATAGCTGGAGAGATGGAGGTAATGAACATGAAAGTGCCAATTTCTATCGATCAAACAGTTAAGATAGAAGCAAAACCATTAAAATAATTAATTCAGATTTCCTATAATAAAGAAGCAGGACGGAATGGTAATTTTTTTTGTACACTAAAAGCCATCCAACATACTCCAAGACAAGCGTATAAAAATTTAATATAGTAGATGACATTAGTGTTCAGTAAAAATAGAGAAAAGTTCTTTGAAAATATTGCTAGCTAAGAGTTTGAGAGCAGGAAATAATAGCGACGATTTGAATTGATGTTTGTCCTACAAAGACACTTTTATGAATGAGGGCAAATATGTTTTTGCACCATTAGCCAACTTTCTACCTAATCTTATTTTTGATAAGTACGTTAAACAATACTAAGGTAATAAATGTCTAAAACACGTTAGTTGTTATAACCAATTGATGTGCATGATGTTTGGACAGAGTTATCCGGTAGAGATAGCTTGAGAGATTTACGGACTACCTCCTGCAAACTCATCTAGGCAGAAACGTTTCTCGATTTAATTTAGTGTATCTAATGAGAAGCGTGATCTCTTTCAAAGACCTGGTTGGCAATATGTCAAAGAGCAATCTCCTAATCAATTGAAAATCAATTTATTTTACAGAACACTAATGACAATGGATACAAATACAAAAGGATTTAGTTATATAGCACAATTGGGCATACTATTAGGTCTAGTAGGTGCAGGACTAGTTTTAGCCTCTTTTATTTCTGCATTTATATTGTCTTCTTACACAGGCGTTCCTTTAGAAAAAATTTCCACTATAGACAAAACCAATCCAAATTATATATCTGCATTAAAAATTGTACAGGTAATTGCTACGTGCATAAGCTTTTTACTACCTGCTTGGATATTTTCTAAATTGTGTTATAAAAAACCTTCTGTATTTTTAGGCACAGGCCACAAGCTCAGTATTAATCAATTAGGGTTAACCTTTTTTATTGTAATTGGTTGCATATTTAGCCTAGGAGCTTTGGTATACGTAAATAAATTAATTCCCCTACCTGCATCTTGGGAAACATCATTTGAAAAAATGGATCAGCTTTATAATACACAGGTAATGAATTTGGCTAAAATGAAAACGACAACTGATTTACTTATATCGCTTTTTGTTATGGCTGTATTACCTGCATTAACAGAAGAGTTTATTTTTAGAGGATGTTTGCAAAACATACTTATTGGATTAACTAAAAAAGCTTGGATAGGGATTATCCTAACAAGTATATTATTCAGTCTAATACATTTATCATGGAGTGGATTTTTATCCCGAGCCTTCTTGGGCATGGTACTAGGATTGTTGTATTATTATAGCAAAAGTATATGGCTTTCTATAATAGGACACAGCTTATTTAACGGCATTCAAATCACGCTCCTATATTTTTATGCTTCGTTTATGGATAAATATGATGGCAATATTGAATCACATGTATCTTTGGTTAATTGGATAGGCTTAGCTGCCACTATATCGTTATTGTACATACTGTATAAACAATATAGACATAAAAGATCAACAACTAGTTTGATATAAAATTTATACACAATATTCTTTATATGCCTTTCAATTGGCAAATTTTAAAAACTAGAACCCTTTCCGCAATTTTATTTGTAGCGTTTATGGTCACCGGATTGTTTATCAACCCATGGCTATTCTTGATACTTTTTTTAATTATTCACATTGGCTGTTGGATTGAATATCAAACATTACTTATTAAAATTGATACTCGTTATAACAATGCTTCTATTTTTCATAAAATTGGGATTATTGTAGCTGGAACTGCATTTATGTTGTGGTGTACAAGCGATTACTACACTATAAACGATTTGAATATACATGCCTTAGGTTGGTGGATACTGTTATTAACATTATTTGTTTTTCCTATTATTGAGATTCTTTTTTCAAAAAAAATTTTATTAATCAATGTCATATATTCTATAGCAGGATTTCTCTATATTTCTGTTAGCTTGGGCTGTATAATATTATTACGCAACATCACCTTGCAGCAAAATGCAAATCCTCATCAATGGAATAATGCTTTTTATGCTCTTCCTATATTTTTAATTTTTTGTATTTGGGTAAATGATACTATGGCTTACATCATTGGTTCTATAATAGGCAAAACATCCTTATCCTCTATATCCCCTAATAAAACTTGGGAAGGTACTATTGGCGGTATAATAGCATGTATTTCTATTATGGGAGGGTTTAACTATTTACTTCATTGGCTCCCTTGGCAACATGCATTAGCAATAAGCGCCATTGCAGCTATTGTAGGAACTTGTGGAGACTTATTAGAAAGTAAGTTAAAACGTATAGCTAATGTAAAAGATAGCGGAAAACTCATGCCTGGACATGGAGGTTTTTTAGATCGGTTTGATTCTTTATTATTAGCTATTCCTTTTGTGTGGTTCTATACAAGATTATATTGGAGTTAACATTTATTTTATTGTTGCATTACATTTGTTTTTAATACATTATTCAATGACTATTCATAAAGAAGGATATAGAACGATTGCCTATAGTACACTAATATTTGGAATGTTGAATAGTTGCTCTTTTATATTTTTGAGCCCCTCAGTACCTACTATAGCAGGAATCATTTTTTGCATTAGTTTGTTTTTATTGTTTTTTATTATTTCTTTTTTCAGAGTTCCCAAGCGAAAGCTGAATACCAATAGCCAACTCTTAATTACCCCCGCCGACGGAAAAATAGTAGTAATAGAAGAAATATACGATGAAGAATATTTTAAAGATCGTCGATTACAAATAAGTGTGTTCATGAGCCCGCTTAATGTACATTTGAATAGATACCCAATAGATGGAAAAGTTGTATACAATCAATATCACAAAGGAAAATATTTAGTAGCATGGCATCCAAAATCCTCTACTGACAATGAGCGGCACAGCATTGTAATTGCTGATAAAAACGGGAAAGAAATACTGATTAAACAAATAGCAGGCGCCTTAGCAAAGCGCATTGTAAACTACTCACATGTTAATGAGAATGTACATCAAAATGAGGAAATGGGGTTTATAAAGTTTGGATCAAGAGTAGATATATTACTTCCACTGAATTCAAAAATATTGGTCAGCCTCAACCAGCCTGTAAAATGTGGTATTACGCCTATTGCTGAATGGATTTAACAAATAATTATATATAAAATACATATACTATTTGAAGCACTACCAATTATATCACTAGTTTTGTACCTTCGCTTGGTTATTTTTCACTTCAAACAAAAAAACATAATATGAAAAAGATTACATCGTTTTTAACAGCCGTATTATTAATGACTAGCATTGCATCCTTTGCAGGCGATGGAGATTGCAAAAAATGCGGTAAAAAAAATTGCAAGGAGCATAAAGAAAAATGCGAAAAGAAATGCGACAAAAAAGATAAAGCTTCTTGCTGTAAAAAAGAAGAAACTAAAAAAGAAACTACAACTACCGCTACAACTGAAACAAAAAACTAAGTAGCAGAATTCTTTAGCTAGGTAAGGAATAGGATGATGGGGTATACAAATGTTTATTCATTTTATATTCTTTCTTTTATATTCCTTATTTTTATTATACTTGTTGCAACATATAATTTGTAATTCACTAATCCTATCACACATATAAAAAAACATACTTTGACAGAAACAATTATAAATCTTGATAGTGTTGACCCCATTGAATTTTTTGGTGTTAATAATGGAAAGCTTACTATTCTAAAAAAGAAATTTCCCCTACTCAAAATTTTATCTCGAGGCACACAAATAAAGCTTAGTGGCGCTCCAGAAGAAGTGGAAAATGCTAAAGAAAAAATTGAGCTGGTTATTCAATATTTAGAACGTAGTGGTCATTTAAGTGAAAGCTATTTTGAACATATATTAGGAGGAGATGATGCGGAAGTAATTGATCATTTTGTAGACCAAAATGCAAACGATGTTTTGGTTTTTGGGCCTAACGGCAAAACGGTAAGAGCCCGAACACAGAATCAAAAATCTATGGTTTATTCAATAGATCAAAATGATGTAATGTTTGCCATTGGCCCTGCAGGAACAGGTAAAACATATACAGCTGTTGCGTTAGCCGTAAGAGCATTAAAAAATAAACTGGTCAAAAAAATCATACTTACCCGCCCTGCAGTAGAAGCAGGAGAGAACTTGGGCTTTTTACCCGGTGATTTAAAAGAAAAAATAGACCCTTACCTACGCCCTTTATATGATGCATTGGATGATATGATACCGGCCGATAAATTGGGATACTATATGAGTTCTAGAACTATCGAAATTGCACCATTAGCATATATGCGAGGCAGAACATTAGATAATGCATTTATTATTTTAGATGAAGCCCAAAATGCTACTGATTTGCAAATAAAAATGTTCTTAACTCGTATAGGAGCCAATGCCAAAGCCATTATAACTGGCGATCTTACCCAAATTGACTTGCCTAAAAATCAAAAAAGTGGATTAGCAAAGGCTTTGCGCATATTGAAAAACATTAGTGGCATTGCACATATTCAACTAAATGAGGAAGATGTAGTACGCCATAGATTAGTAAAAGCAATTATTAAAGCGTACGAAGACGAATCTGAAAAAGAAGAAAAAAAAGGAGAATAATGCAACTAAAAAAGCCTACACATAAACTAGTATTAGGCATAATATGTGTAACATTTTTGTTTTTGTACGCAACGTGTGGCCAAAAAGAACCAACTAAAAGCAACACCCAACCTTCGTTCAAAAAAGCATACCAACAAATTGCTGCCTCACAAAAATATATACGATCAGGTGATTTAATTACACGAAGAGGTAATGATATTACGAGTTATTCCCTTAAACAATTTTCGCAACAAAATAACACATATTCTCATTGTGGTATTGCTAGCATAGAAAACGATACTGTATTTGTATATCATGCAATTGGTGGAGAATGCAACCCAGATCAAAAATTGAAAAGAGAAACGTTTGCTCAATTTTGCAACCCAGCCGAAAATGAAGCATTTGGCATATTCCGCTTACCTATTAATAATACAATATGGACCCGGCTACATAACACCATCCTTACCTATTACAAAGCAGAAATAAAATTTGATATGAAATTTGATCTATCAACAGACGATCGGATGTACTGTGCTGAATTTGTGTCCAAGGCCTATAGCAAGGCATTTCAGCAATCTCATATGTTTTCTACATATCATATAAAAAATTGGGAATATATTGCTGTTGATAACATTTTTCTATATAAAAAATGCACTCCTATTGCTAACGCTTTTTTTAATGCGTGTGATAGCATTTAATAGATACTAAAATAGTATTGATTTTTATATCCAATACAAGTAAATTTGATGCCTAATAACATGAAGTACGCAGTTTTTTTACAGAAAAGAGTTATTAGAATTATTACACTGCTACATTTATATTAAGTGATCCAACAATGAGCACGCATTTTAATCCGAATAAACAACACACCTTACATAAAGCAATAAGTCTATCTGGCGTAGGTTTACATACAGGCGATATGGTAACCATAGAATTAAAACCAGCCCTACCTGATTTTGGAATTCAATTTCAACGTATAGATTTACCTCATAAACCTACAGTAAAAGCCGATTGCGATTTTGTAGTAGATACAAGTCGTAGTACAACCTTAGAAGACAAACAAGCTCGTGTAAGCACAGTAGAACATTTATTGGCTGCCTTAGTTGGTATGGGCGTAGACAATGTTTTAATAGAATTAGACGGCGGAGAAGTTCCTATTATGGATGGAAGCAGTCTACCATTTGTGGAAATTATTGAAAAAGCTGGTATACAAGAACAAAATGCTTTAAAGCAATGGTATAGTATAGAAGAAAATATATTTTACTCCAACGAGGAAAAACAAGTTGACATACTTGCCATACCATCAGAAGAATACCAAATTACTACACTTGTTGATTTCGATTCTTTAGCTCTAAATAAACAACATGCTAGTTTAAAAAATTTAAAAGAATTTAAACAATATATCGCACCCTCTCGTACATTTTGTTTTTTAAGTGAGTTAGAAATGCTTCTAAAAAACAACCTAATTAAAGGAGGTGATATAAACAACGCTATTGTAGTAGTAGACAAGACGGTAACAGAAGAAGAAATGAACTACCTGGCTCGTGAATTTAAGCGAGAACGAATGGAAATCAATAAAGAAGGTATCCTTAATAATATTGAATTGCATTCTCCTAATGAACAAGCTTGCCATAAATTGTTAGATGTAATTGGCGATCTAGCCCTAATAGGTTATCCAATTAAAGCTAAAATTATAGCTACAAGGCCTGGTCACAATAGTAATGTTGAATTCGCCAAAAAAATTAAACACTACATTAAAAATAAAATCAATACACACTTAAAAGCTATTCCTGTATACAATCCTAGTGTGCCGCCAGTGTATACATTACCTCAAATCGAACAGGTATTACCACATAGACATCCTTTTTTATTAGTGGATAAAATTATTGAACTAACAAAAGATTATATAGTAGGAGTAAAAAATGTTACATTTAATGAACCATTTTTTGCTGGCCATTTTCCTGGAAATCCTATTATGCCAGGTGTTTTACAAATAGAAGCTTTAGCACAAACAGGCGGACTATTATGTATAAATGCAATGCCCGAGGGGAAATATGATACATATTTTTTAAAAATAGATAACTGTAAATTCAAGCAAAAGGTAGTTCCAGGCGATACATTAATTTTAAAGCTGGATTTAAAAGAACCTATTCGCCGCGGTATTTGTGAAATGCATGGCACGGCCTATGTTGGAAATAAAATAGTTGCCGAGGCAGACCTTGTAGCACAATTGGTAAAACGAAATACATAATTTCACTTTTAGTACACATAAAAAATGATACACCCACATACCTATATTCATCATGATGCAAAATTAGCTACTAATGTTAAGGTAGATCCTTTTACTGTTATTCATCAAAATGTAGAAATTGGCGAGGGAACATGGATTGGTTCTAACGTTACCATTATGGAAGGAGCTCGTATAGGACGCAATTGTAAAATATTTCCAGGAGCAGTCATTAGTGCTATTCCACAAGATTTAAAATTTTCTGGCGAATCCAGCACAGTTGAAATAGGAAACGATACAACTATAAGAGAATTTGTAACGATACATAGAGGAACAAAAGACAAAATGAAAACAGTAGTAGGCAATAATTGTTTGCTAATGGCCTATGTACATGTTGCCCATGATTGCTTTATTGGCAATCATTGTATTTTAAGTAACTGTGTACAAGTGGCAGGACATGCAACGATAGGGCACTATAGCATTATTGGCGGCGTAACTGCGGTACACCAATTTGCTCATATTGGTCAACATGTTTTTGTTTCAGGAGGATCATTGGTAAGAAAAGACGTACCTCCTTTTATAAAGGCAGGTCGTGCTTCCTTAAGTTATGCAGGTGTAAATTCTATAGGTTTAAAACGAAGGGGGTTTACTATTGAACGCATCAATCATATTTTAGATATTTACCGCATTATATATAACAAAGGTTTTAATACTACACAAGCGCTAGAATATATAGAAGAAGAATTACCAGCAAGCGATGAAAGGGATGAAATTGTAACCTTTATTCGCAATAGTGGACGTGGCATCATAAAACGCTTTACTAAAAATGGTAGTGATAGTGATGGAGATTAAATTACAAAACGTTGGAAAAAAATATCTGCATGAATGGGTCTTTCGTAAGTTCTCTTATATGTTCACCAAAGGAGGTGCATATGCTATTGTTGGCCCAAATGGATCTGGAAAGTCAACATTATTACAAGTTTTAGCGGGAAGTTTGACTGCATCAGAAGGCACAATATTGTGGACCAATGGTTCCACTATCAATCCCGAAAAAATATACTCGTATATATCCCTAACAGCGCCCTATTTAGACCTTATTGATGAAATGACTCCAATAGAATTTTTGCAATTTCATGATAATTTTAAACCACTCATATCTACAGAAAGTATCAATAGTATACTTGAGATAATTGATTTAAAAAACGTAGCGCAAAAACAAATGCGCTATTTTTCAAGTGGAATGAAACAGCGGCTAAAACTCGCTCAAGCAATATTTTCCAACACGCCCATTTTATTGTTAGATGAGCCCTGTATGAATTTAGATAAAGCCGGAATTGATTTATATCAACAACTTATAAATAACTATGCAAAGGATAGATTAGTTATTGTGAGCTCTAATCATTTAATAGAATATTCATTTTGCAAGGAAATTATTTCTATCAAAGATTTCAAAATTGAAAGATGAATAGGTTCCCTCCTGTTCTAATGCAAGAAGATCAACTTACTTTTTCTACCTGCATATAACTTAATTCTACAGGCGTAGATCGACCAAATATTTTTACAGTTACTTTTAGTTTCTTTTTTTCATCATTTACTTCCTCAATAGTCCCATTAAAATCATTGAATGGACCTTCTATAACTTTAATTGTTTCGCCTACAATAAAAGGTTCGCTTAAAGTTACACCCTTATCATTCATTTCATCTACCCTACCTAGCATTTTATTAACTTCTGCCTTACGCAAAGAGATAATATTTCCTTTGGATCCTTTACCATCTGTTAAAAAATGCATC
>CAZXBE010000046.1:0-11551 GCA_964638565.1 uncultured Chitinophagaceae bacterium | reverse complement strand
TGTCCAGACTAAGTTAGAGCATTAGTTAAATGTCCTTAACTTATCTTGACCCAAACTATTTTTAATGTACTTATTGATAATTTCTTTTATCAAAACCCCATGTAAGTTTTGTACGTAAGGTTTGCAAAAAGCTGTTTTCATTTAATCGAATCAATTGTATACCAAAAGACTCCTTTTTAATTGAAACCTGTACTTTTTGATTTACCAGTTCATGCCTAGCATCTAAAGTACAAATATATTCATCAGAACGACTTTCTATTTCAAATGAAATGATATTATTATCTGGAATGATGAGTGGTCTTACATTTAAGCTATGAGGGGCAATAGGTGTTATAACAAAACTTTGTGAATCAGGAAAAACAATGGGGCCTCCACAACTCATCGAATACCCTGTAGAGCCTGTAGGAGTTGATACAATAAGTCCATCAGCCCAATATGTATTCAGAAATTCTCCGTTTAAATAGGTATGTATTTTAATCATCGGAGAAACATCTCTTTTGTGTAAAACCAATTCGTTTAATCCAAAAGGAGCATCGGTAAATAAAGGTGCATTCGCACTAATATTTATGAGCACTCGTTCATCCACCACATAGCTGTGGTTGACTAAAGATTCCACTGCATGAGTTAAATCCTCACGTCCTATACTGGCCAAAAAGCCAAGACGTCCCATATTAATTCCCATTACAGGAATATTTTTATTGCGTACTAACGTTACTGTGTCTAATAATGTACCGTCTCCGCCTAAACTAATAAGACATTCTATAGAGTCATCTAACTCCGTATGTGTATTAAAAACTTCAGGATGAATATTGTTACTGAAAATTTGATCTTGTAAAAAGGTTAGTAAATCAGTATGAATAATGGCCTTGATATTAAATTGAAACAACTCTTGTAATAAAATAAATAAATGCTCCGTATGCGATTTATCTAAACCCCTACCATATATAGCTACTTTCATTTATAGAATATCTGATATTTTTTGTATTATGAATTTAACCAATTATTGAATTAAAGATAGAGATCGTTCCGTTTTACAGAGAATTCTATCTAAAACTCCTTAAACATTTAAATAATTCATTAAATGATTATAATTGTCCTGTAGATCATTGTTGTATAACTCTTCTCCAAAATAGTATTTTACAGAATATGCATGGCGTTGAAGTGTATTAACAACTTCTGAAATTTCAATCTTATTAATTTTAATAGTAACATTTAATAGTCCGGAGGCCTGATCAAAATGCGTATTAAGTTGTGTAATAAACGCATTGCTTGCTTCTACTAAGTGACTGAGTTCACTAAAAGCATAATTTATGCGATCTAATTGTAGTACGATGATACCTCCTGGTTGAGAAACATCAAGATATTGGGCTATTTGAGTTATCAAATTCTTGGTTGTAATAGCTCCTATCCATTCATTTTTTTCATCTACCACAGGGACTATATCTAGAGAAGCATCCGACATTAACTTGATTGCTCGAGTAAAATGATCATTGGGATGTGCAAAAAGAGGAATAAACAAATTGCTAAGTGATGCTACTATTTCAGTTCGACTAGCTTTTAGTATATCAAGCTCCGATATTAAACCCTTAAAAATATTGTCTTGTAAAACAGGCAGTACATTTGTTTTGCTGATAGAAAATTGCTGTGTAGCAAAAGAAATTTTATCTGTTGATTGTAAGTAAGGGAAATGAATGGATAATAATTGTTGAATACGCATAACCTCTATTTATATAAAATAATAGCAAATACTATGCAATAGATGCTAATGCGTTGCATACTTACGTAAAAATTGACTCAAAATGTTATTGAATTCTTCTGGAACCTCCATCATAGGAGCATGCCCACATCTATCAATAAAATGAAGTTCGCTATTAGGGATATAATTTTTAAACTCTTGACCAACAAAGGGAGGAGTGATAATATCATTATTCCCCCAAATTAAACAAGTGGGTTGTTTTATCTGTTTTAACTGTTCACCAAGATTGTTTCGTATAGCGCTTTTAGCAAGTGCAATTATTTTAATTACTTTTAATCGATTGTTCGTTATTTCAAACACCTCATCCACCAATTCCGTAGTAGCCATAGCTGGATCATAAAAAGTAACTTCTGTTTTCTTTTTTATATACTCATAATCTCCACGCCTAGGGTATGTATCTCCCATACCGCTTTCAAATAGGCCAGAACTGCCTGTAAGTGTTAAAGTCTTAATACGTTCTGGATGCTTTAATACGTGTACTAAGGCTACATGCCCACCTAATGAATTTCCTAATAAATGAATGTTTGTATAATCGAATGTTTCTATAAACTTATGGACATGTTTTTGTAAACCACCAACAGTAGTATGAAAAATATCCAGTTCAAATAGTGGTAGCATAGGTACAACTACTTTATATTGATGCTTGAAGTGGTTAATGAGATCTTTAAAATTACTAAGAGCCCCAAAAAGGCCATGCAAAAGCAACAGAGGCTCTCCTTGCCCCTCCTCAATAAACTTAAATTTACCTTGCTGTTTTATTTGGTAATCCATGCTATTTTAAAGGCAATTATTTTTTACAAATAAACATAATTAATTGCAAACTGTGGCAAAAGACGGCAATAAGATCATATTATGGTTGATGCGATATAAGTTTTACCTTTGCAAGTCAATGAAAAAGGTTTTGATTATAGGAATATGCATGTTATATACGCTGAGCCTTTCTGCACAATGTTCTCTATGTACTCGTACTGCACAACAATTGGGTAAGAAACCGGCTCAGGGTTTAAATGGCGGTATTGTATATTTAATGATTGCCCCGTTTGCTATTGTTGGATTTATTGGATACAAGTGGTACTTCAACTATAAAAAGAAGTAATTTTTTTAGGTTATTACATACGCCCGTTTGTGAGAAAAACTATATGCTTTTTAGGGGGAGCTTATAACACAATGTTAGCTTCTGCCGCATTGCAATTTTTAAACGGTATATTGTCCAATCTATCAATTATGCTTTTATTTTCCGCAGCGTCTTTTGCAAGGGATGCGGCTGTAAGAGGTATGAAATAAAATAATGAACGAATAAACCAACTTCAGCACCCGCTACGAAATATTCTATAAGAACAACAGAAAATATGAGTATTCGAAAACAGATAAAAGAAAAGAAGGTGTATATTTTATACCATTCACTTGTTATAAATGAATGCTATTAATACAAATGATAAATGGTGTATGATATAGATTTAACGGTAAGCTCGTGTGTTATGGAACTACAGAGCTCCTTACAGAAGACTCTGTAGAGAATAAAACTAGGAGAGTTAAATAAAAGATTGATCTGGTAATTCAGCAGCAAAACTATCTTTGATCCAAAAAACATTGAGAAGAATGGAGTTGAATATTATTTTTTTGCATCCTGTTATAGCTATAGTTTTTATTTTTATTATTAGTGTATTACCATCTAAGATTAGAAAAATAAAATTGATAGGATTGATTTTTTATGTAGCTCTTATTTGCGGTATTATATTTTGCGTTGCTAATGTAATTTCTATTTTCTCAAATATTTTTAAAAGGAATTAATGAAAAAATAGTAAGCTACAGTATAAAAATTACTGTTTATTTTTTCTCTTTCCTTTTACTTTCTTAGGCGGATTGGCTTTTATCTCTTCAATAATAGTCTGCGCTTGTTCCAGTGTTAAATCAGCTGCTTGATCTTGTTGTTCTTTAGGAATTTTATAGTTGCGTAAACCTACTTTAATATATGGGCCATAAGGGCCTTTAAGGATTTGTATTTTTTCTTTTTCAAATACTTTAATGGTTCGTTCATCTTTAGCTTTACGTTTTTCTTCAATAATAGGAATAGCAATATCGAGTGTAACAGTGTATGGATCTATATCTTTAGATAAGGAATAAAATTTTTTATCGTGAGAAATATAAGGCCCAAAACGACCAATATTCACCAGTACATCCATCTCTTCAAACTGCCCTAAGGTTCGAGGCAGTTTAAATAAATCCATGGCTTCTTCAAACGTAATGGTTTCAATACTTTGATCGGTTTTTAATTTTGCAAAACGAGGTTTTTCTTCATCATTTACATCTCCTATTTGCACCATAGGCCCATAGCGGCCCATTCGAGCCACTACTTTTTTTCCGCTTATAGCATCAGTACCTAATTCTCTTTCCCCTTTTATACGTTCTGCTGTTTCAAGGGTTTGTTCTACTTCTTTATGGAAAGGAGTATAAAAATTATCAATCATTTTAGCCCATTTCTTTTTTCCGTAGGCTATTTCATCAAACGCTTCTTCAATACGAGCTGTGAATTGATAATCCATGATATCTTTAAAGTGTTGTTTTAAAAAATCTGTTACAACCATACCCAAATCGGTAGGAAATAATTTCGATTTTTCTGCACCTGTTGTTTCTTGTTGTATAGTTTTTTCTATTGTATTATTAGATAAGAGGATGATATTAAAATCACGTTTCAACCCTTCTTTATCTCGTTTTTCTACATAACCTCTTTTTTGCACCGTAGTAATAGTAGGTGCATAAGTGGATGGGCGTCCTATCCCTAATTCTTCTAACTTTTTTACTAGCGATGCTTCCGTGTATCTTGGCGAAGGACGAGAGAATCGCTCCGTGGCTTTCATTTCTTTTAAAGGCAGATTTTGTTGTACTTGTAGGGGCGGTAACATTCCTTCTGTATCTTCTTCTTCATTCATATCTTCTTCATCTTTATCTTCCATATATACTTTTAAGAAACCATCAAACGTTAACACTTCGCCTTGTGCTGTTAATAGTGCTTTGTTGGTTGATATTTCAATTTTAGCGGTTGTTTTTTCTAAAACCGCATCAGCCATTTGCGATGCCATGGTGCGTTTCCATATAAGCTCGTACAGACGGTTAGTATCAGCATCACCAGAATTGGGAGTTCCCATATCTGTTGGTCGTATGGCTTCATGCGCTTCTTGCGCACTCTCGTTTTTATTTTTAAATTTTCTTATTTGTACGTATTTATTTCCATAATTAGCATGGATGTTATTTGTAATATTTTCTGTTGCAGTATCACTAAGGTTAACACTATCCGTACGCATGTACGTTATTTTCCCACTTTCATATAATTTTTGTGCAAGCAACATGGTTTTGCTTACGGAATAACCTAATTTACGGCTAGCTTCTTGTTGTAAGGTAGATGTGGTAAAAGGTGCAGCGGGTGTCTTTTTCCCTGGTTTTACTTGTATATCTTTTACTGTATAATTGGCATTAATACAGCTTTGTAAAAATTCCTCTGCTTTTTGTGCGGTATTGAAACGACTACCTTCTGCTTTAAAAACTACATTTTTTTGGTTGATATCTTTTGCGGTAAAAAATGCTTCTACCTTAAAAGTACTTTCTGGTTTAAATTGATTAATTTCTCTTTCTCGCTCTACAATTAAACGTACGGCTACGCTTTGTACACGACCAGCACTGAGTGCATTACGCATGCTCATTTTACGCCATAATACTGGGCTTATTTCGAAACCTACAATACGATCTAATATGCGACGAGCTTGTTGTGCATTTACCAAATCCATATTAACCGTACGTGGGTGTTGTACTGCTTTTTGAATAGCTGTTTTAGTAATTTCGTGAAATACAATACGCTTGGTAGTTGTAGGATTTAATCCTAAGACTTCACATAGATGCCAACTGATGGCTTCTCCTTCTCGATCCTCATCCGTTGCTAACCATACATGTTCTGCTTTTTTGGCTAAAGATTTTAATTCCTTTACCACTTTTTCTTTATCGGCTGATATAATATATTTAGGTTCATAATTATTTTCTAAGTCAATACCCATCTTATCTTTCTCTAAATCACGGATATGACCATAACAGCTTTTTACTTCAAAATCTTCACCTAAATACTTCTCTATCGTTTTGGCTTTTGCTGGGGACTCTACTATTAATAAGTTTTTTGACATAATAAACTATTTATGTTGAATCTTGAACGATTATAATGCTAATACAACATTCAGCATAACAACATATAAAATGATATATTCTTTACACATTACCTTTTGCAATATTAAACGAATCAGTGTAAATCAAAAAAACTTATACTTCTAAAAATTCTTTTATTTTCTTTAGTACTTGCTTATCATGATATACTCTCCGATGTCCTAGCTTTTGTGTAATCACATGTTGTATGTGTGGAAGCTGCTTGTCAAAAACTTTTTTAGCATCTTCAAAGGGGGTAATAAAATCGTTTTCGTCATGTACCCATAAAACATGGCAGTGTAACTTGGGCAGTATCCGTGAAACAGAATACCAGGTACTGGGTTTTCCTCCATTACGTCTTACTACGTGTTCAAATTCCTGTTGTACTTTAATGGGTAGAGGTAATAACTGAAAAAGCATTTTTATAGCCGAAGTTGTTTCCGTAACAGGTGCTATTAAAATTAATTTTTGTTGAGAATTAGAGCATTCTTCCAGTGCTAAAGAGGAAGCTAATCCTCCTAAAGAATGGGTGAGAAACACATCCATAGGACCATACAATTGTTCAATGTGTTGTATCATTTCTTTATATAACAAAGCATTTAACCGTTTACCACTGGAGTGGCCATGTCCAGGAGCATCAAATGCTAATACCTCATAACCTTTGTTGGTAAAGGGTTCTATAAAATGATCAAACTTGGAAGCATGCGATTGAAACCCATGTACAATGAGTAATTTTTTAGATTGTGGGTGATTAAAGCGATATCCACGAATAACATAACCTTTGAATGTAAATTGTAGGTGTTGAGCTTCCTGAAATTGCTCAGATAAAACTACTTTGGCCTTAAATATAGGTGTAGAAAAAAGTTTAAATGCTTTTGCAGCAGCTAATCTAGGAGATAAAAAGCTTAAAATTGTAAACTTTGTTTTGATATAAATGTATAGAAGCTTTTGTTTAAATGTTATCATGGATTACAGCAAAAGTAAAGAGTATTCTATAAACGGGTTGCTGTTTTAATTTTTGCTTGTAACTTTATCGCATGCAAATTGCTATTATAGGAGCGGGTAATGTGGCTACTATTCTTGCTCAAAAATGTGTAGCGGCAAGCCATAACATTATACAAATCATTAATAGAAATGAGGAAAAAGGAAAGATATTGGCAAAAAAAGTAAAGGCGCATTCTATAAATAATTCTTTAAAAGCATTACAACAAGGAGCTGATTTTTATATTATAGCTGTAAGTGATGTAGCCATATTAGAGGTGGTTAATAATATTTCAATTAAAAAAGGAATTTTGTTGCATACAGCTGGTTCTATTGATATACATGCACTACAACCTTCATCTAAAAAATATGGAGTATTATATCCATTGCAGAGTGTTCATATGACAATGCAAAGAATCTCCAACATTCCTCTTCTAGTGGAAGGAAATACCTACGAAGTAGAACAAGCTATCTATAAATTTTCTACAACACTCTCTTCTGATGTGCAATTGATGAATAGTGGGAATAGGCTAAAGATGCATGTGGCCGCCGTGTTTGTTTCTAATTTTACCAATCATCTATACACCTTAGCACAACAATATTGTAAAGAAAATAAACTTGATTTCTCTTTATTGGTTCCTCTTATTAAAGAAACGGCCTGCCGGGTAGAATTAAATAAGCCATTATTAATGCAAACAGGACCAGCTATTCGTAATGACCAACATACTGTTGAAATGCATCAGCAATTATTAGATAAACATCCCCAATTACTGCGTATATATAATATTATGACGGAGAGCATTCAAAAAACACATCAAAGTTGAACTGTCTATTAAGTTTAAATATCTTTGCACAATAAAAGAATAAAACCGAGAGAATGTATACTATAACATTTCAATTTGAACAAAAAGAATTAACTCCTATTACGTTATCAAATATTGAATCTGATCAGTCGCTTTTAGAGGTTGCATTAAACAATAATATAGAACTCCATCATAATTGCGGTGGGGTTTGTGCTTGCAGTACTTGCCATTTGTATATAGAAAATGGGGGGACATGTTTAGCAGAGTTATCAGACAAAGAAGAAGATTTTATTGATAGAGCTGTATGTCCAAAAATAAACTCTCGCTTAGGTTGTCAGTGTATATTAAAGCCTGGAGCCGGTGAAATTATTGTAACATTACCTGATCAAACACAATTTTTAGGAGAATGATGACTTTTAAATTAGCATTCTTAGTTAAAAAACATCTATAATTTAAAATAAATATGCTATACGAACCGCCTATACATTGGGATAATTATGAAGATATTGCTTTAAAGCTATATGAAAAGTTCGGAGATGATTTTAATGAAAGTAAAATTTATCGAATTCGGTTTACCGATTTATTAGAATGGGTGTTACAGTTACCTAATTTTGTTGGCAAAAAAGAAGAATCCAATGAAGGACATTTAGAAATGATACAATCGGCTTGGGTGTACGAGTGGAGAGACAATCAAAAATAATTATTCAATGAATATACTTCAAATATTTAGTACTATCAAATGGTTTGTATTTGATATAGATGGCGTGTTGAGTGATGGCCTATTAACTGTAATGCCCAATGGTGTAATGGTTCGACGTATGAGTATGAAAGATGGCTATGCACTTCAATTAGCTGTAAAGCAAGGATATCCTATTAGTATTATTTCTGGAGGATCGTCTGTAGAAGTAAAAGAACGATTAAATAAATTAGGCATTCATGATATTCATTTACAAGTAAGAGATAAAAAAAAGGTATTAGAAGAATTAATAATGATCAACAACATACATGCTAAAGAAATATTATATATGGGTGATGACGTGCCCGATTTAGAAGTTATGAAAATAGTAGGACTGCCCTGTTGCCCAGCAGATGCCTCTAGAGATATTCTAGATGCTAGTATATATATATCACCTTATAATGGTGGACAAGGTTGCGTTAGGGATGTGGTAGAAAAAGTTTTACGCTTACATGAAAAATGGATGTAAGAAAATCGTGTTAAATGTTGGATTATACATTTTAAATTAAAAGACCTACTGAAAGTTCAACATTTAAAATAATGCTTACTATGCAATTGTTTTTTTCTTTTCTTCGATTAATTCGTTGGCCAAATTTGATTTTTATAATATTAGCACAGGGAATTTTTTACTTTTTTATAGAGTTTCCACTTTATGCACCTCATAGTGTTTTTCCAATACTCGATCTATCTTATTTTATATTACTCTGCCTTTCTAGCATTTGTATTGCAGCAGCCGGCTATATCATAAACGATTATTTTGATGTAAATATTGACATGATTAATAAGCCTCATAAATTAATTATAGAAAAAGATATTAAGAGGAGGTGGGCCATAGCATGGCATTTAATATTAAGCATTTTCGGCATCGTTATTGGCTTCTATATTGATTATAAAACGCCTATATCATTTATTGGATTAACTAATATAGGTTGTGCTGTTTTATTGTTTCTTTATTCTGTCTCTTTAAAACGAAAATTAATAAGCGGAAACGTAGTTATTTCTATTTTAACAGCTTGGTCTATATGCATTGTCCCCTTTGCAGAATGGAACGCACTATCTCAAAGCCTCTCGTTACAGATAGTTTATAAGGAAATTAATTTTAATAAACTATACCTAATTACTTTTTTATATAGTGGTTTTGCTTTTATCATATCCATTATTAGAGAAGCTGTAAAAGATATGGAAGATGTAGAAGGAGATATGCAGTATAATTGTTATACCATGCCCATTGTATGGGGTATTAGAACAGCAAAGGTTTATGCAGCCGTTTGGATGGTAGTATTAATAAGTGGACTCGTTATTATGCAACTATACGCTTGGCACTTAGGCTGGAAATGGTTGATTATATATTGCTTAGTAACAACTATTTTACCTTTATGCTTTACCTTCAACAAATTAATTGTTGCCAAAAAATCTAGTGATTTTCATTCTATAAGTACACTTATTAAATTGATTATGTTTACTGGAATTTTATCTATGCTATTATTCAAATTATAGTACTTCTTTATACAACATGCAACCTATTATCTTGGCTTCTCAATCACCTCGTAGAAAACAGTTGCTAGAATGGGCTAATGTTCCATTTGAAATAATTGTAAAACCTACAAATGAAAACTATCCTTCTAATTTAGCAATAGATGGAATACCTATATATATTGCGAAACAAAAAGCTGAAGCCATTTCTGCTGAATATTCTAATCGTATTATAGTTGCCGCAGATACGGTTGTTGTCATTCATAATACCATTATAGGAAAGCCTGTTGATAAAGAAGATGCTATCAAAATTTTACAAACATTATCGAACAATGCACATACGGTTATCACAGGTGTTTGTATTAAGCAAGGAAATAAAGAATATACATTTATAGATAAAACGCAAGTGCATTTTTACGATCTTACACCTCAACAAATAGAATATTATGTGGGTACATATAAACCATACGATAAAGCTGGAGCCTATGGTATTCAAGAATGGATAGGTGTTACAGGTGTTCGCTCTATTGAAGGAGATTTCTATAATGTAATGGGCTTGCCCGTAAGCCGTGTAGTAAAAGCATTAGAGCATTTTAGTTAATTTCGCAAAAATTTTCTTCAATGCAAAATTTAGAATTATGAATGTTATTTGATATCTATTTTTATTCATAATTCTGAATTCATAACTCATAACTATTAAAATGATTCACATAAAAACAACTGAAGAAATTGAATTGATGCGAAAAAGCGCATTGTTAGTAAGCAAAGCATTAGCAGAGGTTGCACAATTATTAAAACCTGGGATTAGCACATTAGAATTAGATGTGTTTATTGGAAGTTTTATAAAAAAAAATGGTGCCACTCCTTCTTTTTTTAATTATAGAGGCTATCCATTTAATAGCTGCATATCTGTAAACGATGTAGTAGTTCATGGATTTCCTAATAAAAATATTTTAAAAGAAGGAGATGTAATATCTGTTGATATTGGTGTACATAAAAATGGATTTCACGGAGACCATGCATATACATTTGTATTAGGCTATGTAGATGATTCAATTGTGCAGCTGGTACAAGCCACTAAAACAGCCTTATATGAAGGTATTGAAAAAGCTATTGCTGGAAATTATATAGGCGATATATCGGCCACCATTCAGGAATACACAGAAAAAAAATATGGGTATGGTGTGGTAAGAGAATTGGTTGGTCATGGATTAGGTAAACATTTACACGAAGACCCAGAAGTTCCTAATTACGGTAGGCGAGGAGTAGGTAAAAAATTAAAAGAAGGAATGGTATTAGCCATAGAACCCATGATTAACATGGGTTCTAGAGATATTTATACAGAAGATGATGGATGGACTGTTCGTACAAAAGATGGAAAAATATCTGTTCATTTTGAACATGATGTGTGTGTACAAAAAGGTAAAGTTGATATTTTGTCTGATTATAGTATTATTGAAACTGCAGAAAAAGCAAATTCAAATTTGTACACTAAATCACTTACAGTAATAGAATAAAATTCTAGGGGATTACGAATTAAACGGGTTACTTGAATCTATTTAGGGTTGTGTTACAAAATGTATGATGAATAAAAAGCAGTAGGGCATTAACTTTGAG
>CAZXBE010000045.1:0-11716 GCA_964638565.1 uncultured Chitinophagaceae bacterium | reverse complement strand
GAAATAGAAGGACATACAGATTCTTTACCTATCAAAACACGCTATGAAGACAACTGGGCTTTAAGTGTAGCTCGTTCTACATCAATAGTAAGAATATTAGTAAACGACTATATGGTGGATGCAACCAAGGTAAAAGCCTCAGGGCATAGCCAGTTTGAGCCTGTTGAAAATAATTCAACCCCTGAAGGGAGAGCTAAAAATAGAAGAATAGAAATTATTCTATCTCCAAAATTAGACGAACTGCTTAAGTTAATTAATAATTAATACTACTTATATTTTTCTGTTTTCATTCAAAATTCAATATAATTTATGTGTGGTATAGTAGCTTATATAGGCCCTAGAGAAGCATATCCTATTATTCTGAAAGGGCTCAAGCGACTAGAATATCGTGGTTATGATAGTGCAGGTATAGCACTGTTAAATCATGGATTAAGCGTTTATAAAAAAAAGGGGAAGGTGGTTGACTTGGAAGAAACGTTGGTGGGCAAAAATGTTCAAGGAAACATTGGCATTGGCCATACTCGATGGGCTACTCATGGTGAACCAAGTGACCGTAATGCTCACCCACACACGTCTGCTAGTGGTAAATTAGCTATGATACATAATGGAATTATTGAAAATTATGCGCAACTAAAGAATGAATTAATAAAAAAAGGATACACTTTTCAAAGCGATACTGACACAGAAGTGTTGCTCAATTTTATTGAAGACATCAAAAAAAATAATCAATGTCCTTTAGAAGAAGCCGTTCGTATTGCCCTTAAAAGAGTAGTAGGGGCTTATGTGTTGGTATTGATTGATGAAGACTGCCCAGATACACTTATTGCAGCCCGTAAGGGAAGCCCATTGGTTATTGGCATTGGTAAAGGAGAACATTTTTTAGCGTCTGATGCGTCTCCTATTATTGAATACACAAAAGAAGTAGTATATGTAAACGATTATGAACTAGCTATGATTAAGGCTGATGAACTTATACTTAAGAATTTAGGTAACGAAAAAATAACCCCATTTGTTCAAAAACTAGATTTAGAATTGGCAGCCATCGAAAAAGGTGGATATGAACATTTTATGTTGAAAGAAATTTTTGAACAACCTCATACCATTTACGATTGTTTACGTGGTCGATTGGATGCCCCCAAGAATACCATTACAATGGCAGGGGTGCAAAACAATATAGAGCAATTAAAAAATGCTAGCCGTATCGTCATTGTAGCCTGCGGAACTAGTTGGCATGCGGGCTTAGTAGCAGAATACATTATAGAAGAATTATGCCGCATTCCTGTAGAAGTAGAATATGCTTCTGAATTTAGATATCGAAATCCTATTATTCATAAAGGAGATGTAATATTAGCCATCTCACAAAGTGGAGAAACCGCTGATACATTGGTAGCTTTAGAAAATGCCAAACAAAAAGGTGCGCTCATTTTTGGCGTTGTAAATGTGGTAGGCTCTTCCATCGCTCGGCTATCAAACTGCGGTGCCTATACACATGCCGGACCCGAAATTGGCGTAGCAAGCACCAAAGCATTTACTGCACAACTGGTTGTTTTAACCATGATTGCCTTAAAAGTAGCGTATGAAAAAGGAACTATAACAGCACAACGTCATCATCACTTGTTACAAGAATTAGATGCAATACCTGATAAAGTAAAAACTATTTTACAATCAGTAGAACCCATCAAGGTATTAGCTGAAAAATATGTAAGAGCACATAATTGTTTGTATCTCGGTAGAGGATACAATTTTCCTGTAGCATTAGAAGGAGCTTTAAAACTAAAAGAAATATCTTATATACATGCAGAAGGCTATCCTGCTGCAGAAATGAAGCATGGTCCTATTGCTCTGGTAGATAAGGAGTTGCCCGTACTATTTGTAGCTACAAAAGATGCTTATCATGAAAAAATTGTTAGTAATATACAAGAAATAAAAGCACGTCATGGTAAAGTAATTGCTATCATAACAGAAGGCGATAAAACAGTAACGGAGTTAGCTGATGATGTTATAACTGTTCCAGAAGCAGACGAAATTGTAGCACCTATGTTAAGCGTTATTCCTTTACAATTATTTGCATACTACATAGGTGTTAGCAAAGGCTTTGATGTGGACAAACCAAGAAATTTGGCTAAATCAGTTACGGTGGAATAGCAGAAATTACCTTGAGCAGGATACAAAAAATAGTTGAATCCTTGATTAACAGGTATTATACACCAAGAAAGTTTTTTGCAATTTAAATCATCTTCATTCACGTACCTTTGCCCCTCAAATTATTTATGCCATGGGTTTTGATAGAAACACAGTTATAGGATTTGCTTTATTAGCCATACTCCTTTTCGGTTATTTTTTTTATACTAGTAAGACACAACAAGCGCAGCTTAAAATAGAGCAGGCTCGTAAAGATTCTATAGCTCGCCTCCAGCAACTTAAAGATACAAGTGCTGTAGTGAGGTTAGATTCTGCTCATCGTGATTCTCTTGTACACGTAACATCAGCAGGAACGTTTATCAATGCCGCTAATGAGAAAGAGCAAATTACTATTTTAGAAAATGAACTTGTAAAGGTTAGTTTTACCAATAAAGGCGGGCAAATTAAACAAGTAGAATTAAAAAAATATAAAAAAGCAGATAATACATCGGTAGTATTAATGAACGATAAAAATAATCGTTTTTCATATGCCATTAATACAAGTATTAATCAATCTGCACAAACGGCGGATTTAGTTTTTTCTACAAATCAAGTTGTTAAAAATGCGGATGGCAGTCAATCTATAAGCTTTACAACAACCTCTACAGATAGCTCATCCATTACACACCAATTTTCCATTAAGCCCAATGATTATATGATTGATTTTATCATTCAAATGAATGGCGCTAACCGGCTATTGACACAAGGGGTTGTGCATATTAATTGGGAATACATGGTTCATCAGCAAGAGCAAGATATGAATTATGAAAAAACACAAACCAGATTATATTATTACACCAATGATGATTACGATTATGCATCCATTGGTTACGAAGGAAAAAATAAAAAATTAGAAGATCCACTTAAGTGGATAGCACTTAAACAAAGATTTTTTAATACAACACTTATTAATAATAATAATTTTAATAGCGCGGAAGTAAGTGTTACTATCCCATCTGATACGACGCACCAAATAGCACATGCAAGTTCTACTATTCATGTAAAAATCCCTGCAGTAAATACAGTTAGTATCCCTTTACAATGGTATGCGGGGCCTAATGATTATGCTATTTTAAAAAAATATAATACAGGGCTCGAAACTATGATAGACTTAGGCTCTGGAATATTTTCTTTTGTAAAATATTTAAATCGTTGGGTAATACTACCTGTATTTAACTTCTTTTCACAGGGTATTAATAATTTTGGTTGGGCTATTTTATTATTAACCGTTTTTATTCGATTACTTATTTCTCCATTAACATACACCAGTTATCTGAGTGGTGCCAAAATGAAAGTGTTGCGCCCAGAATTAGATGCATTAAAAAAGAAACATGGCACAAATCAGCAGGCCTATGCAATGGATCAAATGAAATTGTTTCGGGAAGCAGGTGTAAATCCTTTGGGAGGCTGTATCCCTGCATTATTACAAATTCCTATTTTCTTTGCGTTATACAATTTCTTTAATTCTAATATTGCTTTACGTGGACAGCATTTCTTATGGGCTCATGATCTTTCTTCATATGATGTAATCTTTAAATTGCCATTCTCTATTCCTTTGGGTTATGGCGATCATGTAAGTTTATTTACGCTCACAGCTATTGCAACAAGCTTACTTATTTCTATTTATAGCATGAATATGACACCTACTCAGGCTAACCCTATGATGAAGTATATGCCCTATATATTTCCGGTAATATTACTATTCGTCTTTAACCGATTACCATCAGCATTGACGTGGTATTACACAGTATCCAATGCTATTACATTAATCCTTCAATTTATTATTCAGAAATATATTATTAATCATGATAAAATTTTAGCTAAGATGGAGATTAACAGAAAAAAGCCAAAAACGAAATCGAAATGGCAAGAGCGTATAGAGCAAATGCAAGAGGCGCAAAAAAAGGTACAAGCACTAAAACAAAAGAAAAGCTAATATTATGTTCCGATTTTTGATAAGAATTAGTTATCAGAATTTTAATTATCTTACAACAATAGGTATTATTTAAAAATTATTTACGAATGAAACATTTTTTTTTAATTGTTATTTTTTCCTGGCTAACCATTTACTCTACAGCACAAAAAGTACTTTCAGAAGCTGTTGTTAATTATAATATGCACTTAGAAGATGCCACAGATGCTTCTATAGAAAATGCCTTCAATAATGCTACTTTAACATTATATATAAAAGGTGCCATGGTTCGAACAGATTTTAAGAGTAACATGGTGAATCAGTCTATTATTTTTAATGGAAAAAATACTGTTGCAACCATTTTAAAAGAAATGGGGAATAATAAGTTCATGATTAGTCTTACCCAAAATGATTGGATAGATTTTAATAAAAAATATGATGATGTAAAATTTGTGGTTAGTAATGAAACAAAAAACATTTTAGGTTATGAATGTAAAAAGGCCACAGCTACTTTAAAAGACCAATCAACATTTACCGTTTATTTTACCAATGCATTAATAATGCCCAATAAAGAATATAATAGGCAATTTAAGGGATTAGAAGGGTTCCCTTTAGAATACGAATCATCTATACAAAACTGGAAAGTAAAATACACTGTAGTAAATATTGGATTCAACCTAGTCTCTACTAATAAATTTGATTTACCTACAACAGGTTATCGTGTACTACAATACGGAAAAGAAGCCTTGTAGAGTATTCAGTAAAGCAACGCAAAACCTTAAGCAAGCAGGGTTATTGTGTATAAAACTAATTTATTGCCTCAAGAAAATAGTCCTTACATTGTAAATGCTTTTTTAATCTCTTTTATCATATCCAACTTTTCCCAAGTAAATAGTTCTACCTTCACTTTTTTTGTTTTCTGTTGACCATTGCTTACAAAAATTTTTTCTACTATTTCATTTTTACGTCCCATATGTCCATACGCAGCTGTTTCAGAGTAAATTGGATTACGAAGTTTTAAACGTTTTTCAATAGCGTAAGGACGCATATCAAACAGTTTGGCAACTGTGTTGGCAATTTCGCCATCTGTCATATTAACTTTAGCAGTACCATATGTATTTATGTAGATCCCCATTGGCTCTGCTACACCAATGGCATAGGATACCTGAACCAGCATCTCGTCTGCTACGCCTGCAGCTACCATATTTTTTGCAATATGCCTCGCCGCATATGCGGCAGAACGGTCTACTTTAGAAGGATCTTTTCCACTAAATGCCCCGCCACCATGTGCACCTTTCCCCCCATAGGTATCTACAATAATTTTTCTTCCAGTAAGCCCAGTATCTCCATGTGGCCCACCGATCACAAATTTTCCGGTAGGATTAACATGATACTTAATTTTATTATTAAAGAACTGGTTGTATTGTGGATATTTGTTTTTTACTCTTGGAATTAAAATATTAATCATATCTTTTTTTATACGAGCTAACATTTTATCGTCAGTATCAAAATCATCGTGTTGGGTGGATATTACAATTGTATCTATTCGAATGGGTTTATTATGATCATTATACTCAAGAGTAACTTGGCTTTTAGCATCAGGCCTTAAATATTTAATAGCTTTATTTTCTCTACGTAATACAGCTAACTCTGTTAATAGTTTGTGAGCTAAATCTAATGCAAGGGGCATATAGTCTGCCGTTTCGTTTACTGCATAGCCAAACATCATACCTTGATCTCCAGCGCCTTGATCTTCTTTTTTCTTTTTCTCTACACCTTGATTGATGTCTGGAGATTGCTCATGAATAGCAGATATTATACCACAAGAGTTGGCCTCAAACATATAACTACTGTGTGTATAGCCAATCTTAGCAATTACTTCCCTTGCTATTTTTTGTACATCCAAATAACAAGTCGATTTTACTTCCCCAGCTAACACTACTTGACCTGTAGTAACAAGTGTTTCGCAGGCTACTTTAGATTCCGGGTCCCACGCTAAAAAATTATCAATTAAAGCATCAGATATTTGATCAGCAATTTTGTCTGGATGTCCCTCAGAAACACTTTCTGAAGTAAATAGATATGGCATAGTTAATTATGAATTTAATAAATGTTGATTAAGTATGAATGACTCCGCGTTAATGTAATGTAAAACTAATAATATATTTAGTCATAGAGATGATTTCCATAATCATGAAAATACTTATTTATAGTTTTGAATAAATAATTCTCAATTTCATTTTTTGTTTGGAATGATTTGTTCCTCCTAGCCTTACTCTACTTTGAGCGATGTTGCCAAAAGGAATACGCAATGGAATGCCTCCATATTCTAACATAATCATGTAAGGCAGGTACAACCTTAAATCATATATAGGAGCATTTCGAGTAACTATATTTTGTACATATTTAGATAGCGTAAAAGCATAGGTTAAAATTTTATTGCCATTCATAGTTGCAGGAATGCCCCTCCCTCCGAAGTAGTCAAAATTAATACCACTACTTAGTGCTTGAAAGTCTTGTGGAATAGGTATAAACGTTTTGTTTGCTACATCAATAGCATCTAAAAATAAATAAGGTGCCGGAAGCAGAACCTGTTCTGCACTGGCATAGTTTGTAGCATACACTTGTTCGGCCTTTAATTCAGCACGATGAATAAATACATTACCTTTAGCAAGCTTAAAAGCATTTAATTCAGGAGTACTTATTTTTATGTATGAACCCGGTGAAGACTGAATATAGACCAAGCTATCGCCGTTAGGTTTTACAGTAAAATGATTGCTTATTTCGCCTGTAGTATAATTTCTTTTAATGCCATTGGCATGTGCGGATGTATAAGTTGAAATAAAAGATGTGTATGCAGTGTCTATTCCCACATTCTTTTTTCTATAATGAAACTCAAGCCTGGTATTTAGATTATCCATAAGATCAAAATAGGCCAAAGCATTACCCGTTCCAACAGTTGGAACCACAGCAAATCCTTTAAATGCATCAGTAAAGGCCTTGTCAGAAGCATAAATATTGGTAGAATCTTTATTATGAAATAAATTATTGTATGCAAAAGTATAATCTATAGGAATGCGTAATTGATTCACCACAGTTTCCCCACTAGCTATTTTTTTAGGTTTTGAAAAATCCTTTACAGCAAAAGTAGCACTGCCTATTGCTGTATTATTATACGTAACGTTTGGTAAAGTGTTATAGAAAATTTTTGCTGTATCTGGTGTAAAATCATTGTTAATTTCAAATACCTGCAGACTTAAATTCGAGTTTGTATCTCCATAATAACCATTATAACTCAATACAAGTACAGCAGAGTCAAAAGCAATCAAACTATCTTTTGGAATAGGGAAGCTGAATTTAAAATTATTGGGCTTTAATGCTACAAAAATCGAAGCCTGACTTGTTCCAAATAGCGGATCATTTGTATAGCCTAATGCATGCAGACTACCTTGACTTGGACTCGGTAAAGCAGTATCTTCATAAGTATTTGCTATTACGTCTAAGGTTGTATCAAACGTATGTATATTATCAATGGGAGGAATAAGTTCAATACCTACTTTTGTAGTATCTACTTTTGTGCAAGCAGACACACACAGAACTATAAACGGAATAATCGAAAATCTTTTAAAGGAAGGTAACATTTGATCAGGTATATATTTTAGTATTCAAAGTTAGTGAAACAATAGCTATCAAAACAAAAGATACTGGTTATTTCAATTTTGGTTAGTTTTAATAAAAATTTTCATATTTGAGCCATGAGTGTTGAAAAATTGATCAACGATTGGAAAAAGAGCATATTCAAACCCGTTTATTGGCTTGAGGGAGAGGAATCTTTTTATATCGATAAAGCTATGAATTATGCGGAGCATCATATTTTATCAGTTGCTGAAGTGGATTTTAATTTAACTATTTTCTATGGGAAAGATGCACAATGGGCAGAGGTATTAAATACCTGTAAGCGTTACCCCATGTTTGCAGAAAGGCAAATAGTATTGCTGAAAGAAGCTCAACATATGAAGGATATCGAAAAACTGCAATCTTATATAGAACAACCGTGCCTTTCAACTCTATTTATCATATCCTATAAAGAAAAAAAAATAGATGGAAGAAGCAAGTTTGCAAAGGTCCTAAAGCAATATGGAGAAGTGCTAACCACAAAAAAATTATATGATAATCAATTGCCCACATGGCTATCAGCACATGTAAGGCATAAGGGCTTTGAAATTACTCAAAAAGCAGTTGCCTTATTAGTAGAGCATATTGGCAATAATTTAAGTAGATTAAATAATGAAATAGATAAAATACTCATTAATATATCTCATCCAAAAAAAATTGATGTAGATGATGTTGAGCAGTACGTTGGTATAAGCAAAGAGTTTAATATATTTGAATTGCAACATGCCATTGGAAAAAAAGATATGAATAAAACTATTCGTATTATTCAATACTTTGAGGCAAACCCAAAGGCAGCGCCTATCCAAATGGTCTTGCCCAATCTGTACAATTTTTTTAGTAAAGTACACATGGTATTAGGATCATCTACAACAGATCAATCCAGGTTAGCTAAAACATTGGGCGTGCATGAATTTTTTATACGCGACTACTTATACGCAGCTCAACAATATACTTACAAAGGAATAGAAAAAGCATTATTATTGTTGCAGGATTATAACTTAAGAAGCCTTGGAATAAACGATGCAGGAACAACAGATGCAGCACTATTAAAGGAGCTAGCATTGAAGATACTAATCAATTGAGTACTTTTTTTGGCTAACACATTATAATATATAACAAAACAAGAGTTTCTTTTTGATGAAGCCAGTAAAATGGTGCAAATAGTTGGCCCGATAAGCAGATCTGAAAGAAATAAAATCAGGTAGTCTAAACACCTATAATAGGTATGAGCTTGATTATAGCTATATACCCTTGTTGGGTAAGTGCTTTTATAGAAGAGTTGGCAAATCGTTTAAACACGTAATGGCATACTCTTGGTCTATAAACAACTGCTTTTTTAGTACATCTAAACTTTCAAATTTTTTCTCAGCACGCAAAAAATGATGTATGCAAATACGTACTTTTTTACCATAAATATTTTCGTTAAAATCAAACAAATGTACTTCTATGGTGCGTTGTTTTCCATTAACCGTTGGTCGTAAACCTATATTCATCATTCCTTTTAACGTATTGCTATTTGAATATTGAACATTGAATATTGAGCATTCAATCGCATATACTCCATCTGCAGGGATTAATTTTTTTTCATCTTCTATAGCAAGATTAGCAGTAGGAAAACCTATGGTTCTTCCTTTTTTATTGCCCTCTACTACAAGACCTTCAAAAAAATAGGGGTACCCTAATAGTGTAGTTGCTTTTTCTACATTACAGGTTAATAAAGCTTTTCTAATATGAGTAGAACTAATCGCTATTTCTTGTATAACCTGTTCTGGAATTTCTTTCACCACATAATTATATTTTGATGCTAAAGACTTTAATAAATTATAATCGCCTTCCCGATTATTACCAAACTTATGGTCATAACCTATTACGATGGTGTTTGGTTGGAATGTATGTACTAAAAAAAATTCTATGTAATCAACAGCAGGTTGTTGTGCAAATTCTTTTGTAAATGGTATTATTACTACGTGATCAATATCCATTTTTTCTAATAATTCAATTTTTTCTTCTAATGTATTTAATGTGTAAATAGCCGATTCATTAGAGTGAAGTATTGTACGAGGATGAGGATGAAAGGTAATGACTACTGATTTGCCATCAATATCAGATGCCTCTTTTTTTAATTGCTCAATAATTTTTTGATGTCCTAAATGAACACCATCAAACGCTCCGATAGTAATAACTGCATTATCAATAATCGGTATTTGGTTGATATGATGATGTACTAACATAAATATATGGTGTAAAGAAAAAGAAAAAACGAATAATTATAATGAACTATTGGCGGTATTTATGTCAATAGTGCGGATTTATCATAATTTAATTTACCAAATTGCTTTAATTTAACTAACTTACAGCAAGTGTACAATAGATAAAGGAATGATGGTATATAACATTGAATCATCTGATCATAGCGCTAGCTAGGTGTTATGTTCAGCATTGTTTTACTTAAACATGTATGTATGAAACGAATACTTATTTTTTTGATTGTGGGGTTTATGATGCCATTCGTATTACTGGCTCAAAATGATATGGATGATATCATTATTGCATTAAAAAATGGAGATGCTCAACAATTAGCTGCTTTTTTTGATAATAAAGTGGAATTATCTGTACCAGGAAAAACAAGCACCTACAACAAATCTCAGGCAGAATCTGTCATTAACGATTTTTTTAATAATAATAAAATTCAATCTTTTGAAGAAAAACATAAAGGGAAAAACAATGGTATGGAATATTGTATTGGAAATGCAGTTACTTCAAATGGAATATATAAAACCACTTTTTTTACAAAACTAAAAAGCAACAAACAACTAATACAAACCCTTAGGTTTGAGTCCAACTAAAAAAATATTTTTATAAAAGCTTCATTAAAACCAAGTGAAGCTTTTTATTTTTGACATATGGCAGATTATGATACATTGCTTAAACACTTAATTTCAGAAGCCTTAAAAGAAGATATTGGTAAAGGCGATTATTCTACGTTATGTTGCATACCTGAACAACAACAAGGTAAAGCCACGCTGAAAATTAAACAAGAAACAATATTGGCTGGAGTAGAAGTTGCAGAGACTATATTTAAATATTTCGATCCAACCATACAATTCATTGCCTTAAAAAAAGATGGGGAAATTGTAAAGCCTATTCAAGAAGCTTTTATAGTAAAAGGCCGTATTCATACTATCCTTTCTTGCGAAAGATTAGTGCTAAATTGTATGCAACGCATGAGCGGTATTGCAACATTAACGAACCAATATAACACTCTACTACATGGGTATCATACTCGATTATTAGATACTAGAAAAACAACGCCCAACTTTAGAATAGTAGAAAAAGAAGCCGTTCGTATTGGTGGAGGATATAATCATAGAATGGGTTTGTATGATATGATTATGTTAAAAGACAATCATATTGATTTTTGTGGAGGTGTTATTCCCGCTATTGAAAAAGCGCATCAGTTTGTTCAAAATCAAAAAAATAAATTAAAAATAGAAGTTGAAGTTCGCAACATAAATGAACTTGAACAGGTATTGTCTATTGGTAAAATTGATAGAATTATGATGGATAATTTTACACCCACACAACTAATGCAAGCCGTAAGAAAAATTAATAAGCAATTTGAAACAGAAGCAAGCGGTGGTATAAATATCTACAATATTCAAGCATACGCCGAAACGGGAGTAGATTTTGTAAGTGTAGGTGCGCTTATACACCAAGCTCAAAGCATTGATTTGAGCTTAAAAGCAGTTATAATGTAATACCTGCTGCTGCCCTTTTACCTCATACCTTATACATCATATTATTTCTAAAAACCTCGACAGGAATGCTTCTAAATGCTAACCCAATAGGTTCTTATGACGGGTAAAATAAAACATTTTTTACAGTGTTATACAAAAGGTGACGATGGTGACGCAAGTGACGATCAAAACAAAACATTTTTTTCTGCTA
>CAZXBE010000044.1:2160-12087 GCA_964638565.1 uncultured Chitinophagaceae bacterium | reverse complement strand
ACTCTAAATAACAGTTACTCATTTCCATTTACACAAATTATTTTAGAGTCTCTCATGTTATGAACATCAAAGGTTGGCTGAGAGGCATACACCATCATTGTAGTAAAGAGAGAATACAAGGTTACTTAGATGAGTATCATTATAGGTACAATAGAAGACAAAATATGGAGTCAATCTTCGATTTACTACTAAAAAGAATGGTTGAAAATGAACCAAAGCGAATAAAATGAATAGCTTGAATTTGCGACCTAAACGCCTATACCTAAATTGTTATTTAATAAAATTAAAGAAGAATATCTTATCATATATATATGTTCTGAAAATAGTATGTATGGGAAGGTATTTTATCTTAGAAATAACATTTCTCTATATTTTGGCAAAGGCCAGTCACTATCGGTAGTGAGTAATTCAAGTTCGTCTACATTATTTCGAATAGGATCAAAATATTTTTCTTTAACCTTACAATAATCAATAGCCTTAGTTCTGTTGTTATTTATGCTATTACATTTTTTACGAGCATCTATCATTTCTGCTACTTGTGCTGTAACAAAATTAATATGTGCACTTATTTTTTCGAGTAATTTCTTTTGATGAGTATAGTTGTTTTCAAATACGCCTATTGTTTGCATTTTTTGAATACTAGAAGCCAAAACATGTTGGTATTTGATAGCAGCAGGTATGATATGTGTCATAGCTAACTCACTCATAATACGAGATTCTATTTGAATTTTTTTAATATACTTTTCTAATTCAATTTCATATCGAGCTTCTAGTTCAATATGTGTATATACTCCATTGCTTTCAAATAACCGTTTAGCTTTTTCAGTAACCATTGCATCCAAAGCCACAGGAGTTGTACGTAAATTGGGTAAACCTCTGGATGCTGCTTCTTTATGCCATTCTTCACTATATCCATCGCCTTCAAATAATATTTTTTTACTTTCTATAATGTATTTCTGAATTATATGCATGATTGCAATTTCATCTTTTTCACCTTTTGTAATAAGGTTATTTACTTCTATTTTAAACTGTTTTAATGTATTTGCTACAATAGTATTTAATACAATCATTGCGTTGGCACAATTGGCAGAAGAACCTACAGCACGAAACTCAAATTTATTTCCTGTAAACGCAAAAGGGGAAGTTCTGTTGCGATCAGTATTATCTAACATTAATTCAGGAATGCTTCGGTGTAGATCTAACGTTAAATTTTTTTCTTCTTTTTCATCAAGTGTATCACTTACTCTTGTTTCAATATCAGCAAGTACTTTAGCTAAGTATTGGCCAATAAATACAGAAATAATAGCCGGAGGAGCTTCATTGGCTCCCAAACGATGATCATTATTGGCAGAAGCAATGGAAGCTCTTAATACATCTGCGTAATCATGCACAGCCTTAATAGTGTTTACGAAAAAAGCGAGAAACATTAAATTGGTTTTAGGTGTTTTTCCTGGAGCTAATAAATTTACACCTGTATTGGTAGCCATACTCCAGTTATTATGTTTACCGCTTCCGTTAATACCAGCAAAAGGTTTTTCATGCAATAGCACTACCAGTTTATGGCGTTTTGCAACTCGACTCATAACATCCATCAACAGTGTGTTATGATCGACTGCAACACTAACCTCTTCAAAAATAGGTGCACATTCGAATTGTGCAGGTGCTACTTCATTATGACGTGTACGCAGTGGAATGCCCAACTTATACGCTTCTTTTTCGAAGTCTCTCATAAAGGCATAGATTCTTTCTGGGATAGAGCCAAAATAGTGATCTTCTAATTCTTGGCCTTTTGCAGGAGGTGCGCCATACACTGTTCGACCACATTGTAGCAGATCGGGTCGGGCATTTGCTAATGCTTCATCTATTACAAAATATTCTTGTTCCCATCCCAAAGTTGGTGTAACCTTCGTAATTTTTTTATCAAAATAGGAACAAACATCTACAGCGGCTTTATTTAATGCTTCAATTGCTTTTAATAAAGGTGCTTTATAGTCTAAAGACTCGCCTGTATAGGATACAAAAATGGTGGGAATACACAATGTTTTACCTTCCCCTATTGTCATAATAAAAGCAGGAGAGGAGGGGTCCCAGGCTGTGTAACCACGAGCTTCAAATGTAGCACGTAGTCCACCACTAGGGAAGGAGGACGCATCAGGCTCTTGTTGTATTAAGGCTGCGCCATCAAATTCTTCTATGGCAGTACCATCGTTTTTGATAGTAAAGAAAGAATCATGTTTTTCAGCAGTAATACCTGTTAGGGGTTGAAACCAATGTGTAAAATGTGTTACACCTTTACTTTCAGCCCAAGCTCTCATGCCATTAGCAATTTGATTGGCAAGAAAGCGCTCAATTTTTTTTCCATTATAAACACTATTTGCAAGACTTTTGTACGCTTCATCGTTTAAAAATTCACGAGCTGCCTTGAGTGTAAATACGTTTTCACCAAAAATGCCCGTGATTTTTGTGAATTCTCTTCCATTTTTATTGAAAGCTGCTGAATCTTTATGTAAATTATTTATTGCATTAAGCCTAACGGTTGACATAAATTCTGATTTTAATTATATTTTTTAGAAAAGATGAATGGAGTTTTATGGAAGGTAACGATTTTACTAAAAGAGTTGTAAAGTAACATAATAGATTTAAACATAAACTGGGTTTATTCGTATGTATAAAAATAAAAAACCCCAACATTTGAAGGTGGGGTTTAAAAAACTTTTGAAAAGGATTAATAATCGTTGTCTCTCTTATAGTTTGAGCGATAACCACCGCTACCGCCTTTGTTATAGCCACCACCACTGTTTCTATTATTGCCAAAGCTTTTTTTATACCCACCACCGCCACTCTTATTGTCGGTGCGAGGCTGAGATTCATTAACTACAATTTTTCTACCCTGTACTTCAGTGTCGTTAAGGTTAGAAATTGCGGCATTTGCTTCGTCCGTATTTTCCATTTCTACAAATCCAAAGCCCTTGCTACGACCACTCATTTTGTCTGTTAAAATCTTAGCAGAAGCTACAGCTCCAAAAGGGGTAAAGATGTTTTTCAAATCCTCATCAGTCATGTTCCATGAGAGGTTTCCTACGTAAATGTTCATTACAAAAATTTAATATGATAAAAAAATAAATATGTAAAAGAATACTAGCAGAAAAAAACTGCCTAAGCCTCTATTACAGGGCGAAGGTATGCATTTCTTTCCAAAAAAAAATAAAAAACTCTTTATTCCGACTTTACTTCAAGATCTATTTCAACTAATTGGGCATTACCAAAATCAATAATAGCTTTATAAGAGCCTGCTTCTTTTATTTCTTCTGGTATGGTTATTCGTTTTCTATCAATTTCATATTCCTTTTGCTCTTTTATGGCTCGAGCAATTTGCAGAGAAGTAACACTTCCGAAAATTTTACCACTCGTACCTGTTTTGATATTAATTTTTACAGCCCCAGCTTTTAAAGAAGCAATTACTTTATTTAACTCTGCCAGCATTGCTGCTTCTTTTTTCTTCAAATGTTTTATGCGTTCCTCCAATTGCTTCAAATTACTTGGGCTTGCTTCCACGGCCATTTTTTGTGGAATTAAGTAGTTGCGAGCATAGCCGTTTTTTACACGTACTAATTCAGTACTTGCTCCTAAATGGTCTACATCCTGTATTAAAATTACTTGCATAACGCTTTTTATAAAAATTAGTTTATTTTAGAAGATCTGTTACATATGGCAGAATAGCCATTTGGCGAGCTTTTTTCACAGCATCGGATACCTTACGTTGAAATTTCAGTGTATTTCCTGTGATGCGTCTTGGAAGAAGCTTGCCTTGTTCATTTAAAAATTTCTTCAAAAAATTAGGGTCCTTGTAATCAATGTATTTAATACCATATTTTTTTAATCGGCAATACTTTTTAGGACGTTTTTCCGCCTTGCTATTGGTTAAATATTTAATGTCGTTTGGTCTTGCCATATACTAAGCTTCTATTTTTTCTGTTTTCAATACGCCTTTTCTTCTTTTCTCATTGTACTCAACGGCGTGTTTATCGAGTTTCGTTAAGAGATAGCGAAGCATTTGCTCATCTCTCAGCAACTGAATTTTCAATTGCTCATTGAAGCTGGATGGCGCTTGGTATTCCAATACCCAATACAAACCAGTGGTTTTTTTTTGGATGGGATACGCCAGTGATTTTAGGCCCCAAGGATTACTGTGCAATACATTTCCGCTATTGGCGGTTACTAGGTCGGTATATTTTTTCTGAGCAGCTTTGAATTCTTCTTCAGAAAGCACAGGGGTAAAAATCACCATCAATTCATAATTGTTCATTTTTTGAACCTGTTTTAAAGTTTAAAATAAAATAAATGGGCTGCGAAGGTAGTGATTTTTATAGAAAATAACAAAGTTATATCGACTAAGAGATGGTGGATCAAAAGGGGATTGACTTATTTACATTGGAATGCACCAGGCTTAGAAAAGAAATGCTTTTTTCCATGTGTAGATGATTTATTGTTACACATATTTAGAGTAGTATTGAAACATGATTATGAAAATAAACCTCTAGCATAATTGAAAATTGTAGATAGTTGCAATAAGATTTAATCTTAAAAATACCTTTTTAATTGGTATTTTGATTTATGTAAAGAAATGCTTTTTAAAAGATTTAAGTCCTGTGTACAGCTACTTCCAATCTTCTTAATGTACTTTTGGTATATTTTTTATACTATAATACTATGACTGCTAAATTGAACACTACTATTACTTGTTTTGTTTTTATGATATATGCATCTTCTGCGCAAGTTAATATGGGAAGCTTTTTTCAATTTGTGAGTGCAGACTCAAGCATGCAATCTGCGAACTTACAATATCCTAAAGAGGTAAAACAATTTTATACAAAATATGTATCTAACGTAGTTTGGATTAATAATGTAGAATCTCAAAAAGCGTTGATGGATATGATTAATAAGAGTTCTGAACTTGGCTTAGAAAAGAAAGATTATCTTTTTACTCCTTCTTACAATACACTAAAAGATTCTATAATAACAGAATTACGTTTTGCGGATGCTGCCATTCATTTTTGTAGAGATGTTGCCTACGGAAATAAAGCTCCAGCATTTGAATATAATGGATTAAAATATACTCCAGATTGTATAAATAGTATTGATATAATGGTGAAAATGCTTCAAACTAACCGTTTATATATGCTTATAACAGAATTGGAACCTAAGTCAAAGGAATATATAGCACTCAAAGAGAAAATAAATCAATACAATAAAATTATGTCTGATGTTGCATTTAAGGAAGTACTTGTTACATCTGACCAAGTAAATAGTACCAATACTAGCTTATGCACCAAATTGTATCAACTAGGTTTTTTAGATTCTGCTTCGCAAAAAATTACTACTGCTCAACTTATTCATAAACTTAAGATTGCTCAACGTTTTTTATCCTTAACAGAAGATGGGTTGTTAAATAAAAACACGCTGGAACCCCTCAATGTTTCTTTGGCTTTTAGAGTTAGAGAACTTGCATTATCTCTTAATACCATGCGTTGGTTGAATTGTATCAAGCAAAATCAATCAGCCATTATTATCAATATACCCTCGGCTAATTTAGTAATGTATAGAGATAGAAAAAATATTTTAGAATCACGCATAGTGGTAGGAAAAAAAACGACACCTACGCCCACTCAGTGTAGTAGAATTACAGAAGTTATACTGCATCCATATTGGACTGTTCCATATTCTATTGCTACGAAAGAAATATTGCCCATTGTTAAAAAAGACATTGCTTACTTAAGTAATCATAATCTTGAAGTATTGGATGAATACGAGCAAGTAGTTGATCCAACTACTATTGAATGGGATAAGTTAAGCAAAAAGAATTTTCCATATACATTACGTCAAGCAACAGGTTTTGATAATTCTTTAGGTATTGTAAAATTTAATTTTTATAATCCATTTAATACGTATTTGCATGATACGCCACAAAAAGGGCTATTTAAGCGCAATAAAAGATATTTTAGTCATGGTTGTATGCGAGTAGAAAAAGCGGTTGCATTGGCTAAAGTACTTTTAAAAAATAATACCAAGGCATTAGCTGCATTAGAGATGTTAGAAAAAAAAGGAAATGAAAATGCTTCTCAAGATCCTGTTTTTAGCCCTATCTCCCAGAAAGTGTTGGTGTTTGTTTTGTATAATACAGCTTGGTCTGACACAAATGGTAATGTTTTATTTTATGAAGATGTGTATGAAAAAAATCTGTAGAAACAGTAATTAAATTCATAGAAATACATTTACCTTTCGCCTTTATTTTTTTTCATACAATTTATATATCATGTCTTTAATTACAGTAGGTACAATGGCCTTTGATGCTATTGAAACGCCATTTGGGAAATCGGATAAAATTGTTGGTGGATCAGCTACGTATGTGGCATATTCTGCCAGCCACTTTGTTCAACCTGTTATGCAAATTTCTATTGTAGGAAATGATTTTCCTGAAGAAGAAATAAAACTATTGCAATCCAAAGGAGTTTTGTTAGATGGGGTTGAAAAGGTGGCGGATAAAAAATCTTTTTTTTGGAGTGGTAAGTATCACATGGATATGAATACTCGAGATACCTTGGTAACCGATTTAAATGTATTAGCTGATTTTCAACCTACAGTACCTGATCGTTATCAAAAAGCCGAATTTTTAATGCTTGGAAATTTAATGCCCAAACTTCAAAAAAGCGTTATACAGCAATTAAAGACACGTCCAAAATTAATAGTAATGGATACTATGAATTATTGGATGGAAACAGCTTTAGAGGATTTGAAAGAAGTGTTAACCATGGTGGATGTATTATTAATAAATGATGAAGAAGCTCGTTTATTAAGCAATGAATATTCGCTAGTAAAAGCGGCTAAAAAAGTAATGGCCATGGGTCCAAAATATCTCATCATAAAAAAAGGAGAACATGGAGCATTGTTATTTCATGATGATCATGTATTTTTTGCTCCAGCGTTACCATTAGAGGAAGTGTTTGATCCGACCGGTGCTGGCGATACTTTTGCCGGTGGATTTATAGGGCATTTAGCGAAAACAAAAGATATATCATTTGAGAATATGAAAACAGCTATCATTATTGGTTCTGCAATGGCTAGTTTTTGTGTAGAAAAATTTGGAACACAACGGTTAAAAGAAATTAATCAACATGATATACAGCGCCGTGTAAGCGAGTTTATTGATTTGGTTAATTTTGATATTGATTTGGTGTAAAAAAAATTAAATAAGAAACAGAAAATGCTGAATAGGTTTTATTACACAAACTTTTAATCTACACTAAACTTTTTGGCAAATTTATTCTGAGCTTAATTGAAGGATCCGCTTATATTTTTCGTTCTTTATTTTATTAATTAAAATACAACATTCAAAATAATACCCTATGCATCCCATACAAATGGTAGATTTAAAGCAGCAATATCTCAAAATAAAACCTGAAGTAGACGCTGCCATTCAGGAAATACTAGACAATACCAATTTTATAAATGGAAAACCCGTTGAGATTTTTGGAGAGAATTTAGCAAAATATTTACAAGTAAAACATGTTATTCCTTGTGCTAATGGTACAGATGCTTTACAAATAGCCATGATGGCTTTAAATTTAGAACCTGGCGATGAAATCATCATTCCATCATTCACTTATATTGCGACCACAGAAGTTATTGCATTATTAAAACTCAAACCTGTTTTTGTAGAAGTAGATCCACAAACATTTTGCATAGATCCACAAGCAATACAAAAGGCAATCACCCCCAAAACCAAAGCCATTGTGCCTGTTCACTTATATGGGCAAGCGGCCAATATGGAAGAAATTATGAACCTTTCGCACCAGCATCATTTATATGTTATTGAAGACAATGCACAAGCTATTGGTTGTGATTATACATTTAAAAATAAAACTACTAAAAAAGCTGGAACTATCGGACATATTGGTTGCACATCCTTCTTCCCATCTAAGAACTTAGGTTGTTATGGCGATGGTGGCGCTATATTTACCAATGATGATGCGTTAGCCACAAAGATTAAAATGACTGCTAACCACGGACAAAGTAAAAAATATTATCATGATATAGTAGGCTGTAATTCTAGATTAGATACTTTACAAGCAGCGGTATTAAATGTAAAATTACAGCAACTGGATAATTATAATAAAGCCAGGCAACAAGCAGCTGCGTTCTATAATCGGGCATTTGTATCGTATGCGGATAAAATAATCACTCCATACATAGCGCCTTATACTACACATGTTTATCATCAATACACGATTAAGCTAAAAAATATTGATCGTAATAAATTGCACGAATATTTAGCAACAAAAAATATTCCTAGTATGATTTATTACCCTGTGCCAGCACATCGGCAAAAAATGTTTGCATCTTATAACATTAATTATCCATTACCCATTACAGATCAATTAACTACTTGTGTATTATCCTTACCAATACATACTGAATTGGATGAAGAACAATTACAGTATATTACAAATCATGTAATTGATTATATACAATAATGAACCCAACTAAGCCACGCTATTCAACATCCGTTGCGTCCCACACTTGTATTGTAAAGCACAGGCGGAAGCTTGCGCCAGAATGGGTAATAAAGCCCATAAATTAGCAATACCAGCACCTTTAATAAGGCCCATGACGGTTGTCTATTTTATGGATATCTTTGGTGAAAAAAGATGGAATGTGAAAATTTTAATTCTTTAAACCGTCACCTTAACATTCTCTTTTTTTACTAATGGCCTGTTCTGCTTTTTTCTTCTGTGGCACTTCCTGTATGAGCTGCACGAGTTTTTATATTCTTACCAATACGATAGCTTATTGATAGGCCTATTGTTCTTGTATCTGTTAACAATCTAAACCTATCTTTATCTGTACCTGCATATGGGTCGTAAGTAACTCTGTTTAGCGCATTAAAAATGTTTTTGAGGCTTAGTTTTAGGGATCCCTTATTGTTAAAAATTGACTTTGATACACCCAAATTTAATACATATCGTGGTAAAAAGATAAACACTCCGTAAAATTCATTAATATTAAATAACCCACTCATTTCTGCATTGATTGTTTTTGTAATATTAAAAGTATTAGTGAAATTTATAAAAAGACTTGTTAGCGAAGATTTAAAACCATCAGATTGATTTTGTTCGTTATAATATGTATTCATAAGATCTACAGAAGTGTTGGTGTTCCACCATTTTAAGATAGGAGTTGCTAATGTTACATTTATACCTACACTAGATAGCTGATAAAAATTACGCTTAACCTGAGAAAACGATTTATATACCGGATTTCGCAGGGTAATCGAGTTAATTGCATTATTCGTTACCGTATAGTTTAAGGTTGTCATAATTTTTGAGTTATAACTATATCCTATTTCAAAGCTGTTTGAAGTTTCAGGAATAAGATTCGTATTTCCCGCAAACTCACTTAGTGAATCTAATTTTATGACAAAAGGATTTAAATCTTCATAATCTGGCCTTGTAATCCTTTTTGCATAAGAAAAGATTATATCGTGCTTTTCATTAATATGATAACCCAAAGAAACATTAGGAAAAAAATTGATATAGTTTCTATTGATGGTGGTATCTACTGTTAATTGATGTCCTTTTGTTTGTGTAGCTTCAGCTCGTAGGCCCACCTGCATGGTGTATTTTTTAAATTTTTTTTCCCAATTAATATATCCTGCCGTTATATATTCTTTATACACATAATGGTTTGTTCGAAAATCGTTTACCCAATTGTTATTTTGCTTACGTAAAAAAATCACATTATTATCACCCTCTATAAAACTAAATTTAGTTCCAGCACTTATTTTTGAACTGTTATTGATAGGATGTGTAATATCTATTTTCCCCGCATAAACATTGGTGTAGGAGGGCATGTTTCCGGATAATTCGTTGG
>CAZXBE010000044.1:0-2060 GCA_964638565.1 uncultured Chitinophagaceae bacterium | reverse complement strand
ATTTTCCCCGCATAAACATTGGTGTAGGAGGGCATGTTTCCGGATAATTCGTTGGGTGTCGCCAATTTGCAAAAAGCCAATTGGTTCAAGATATAAGCAATGGTACCCCACTGGGTAATTTTTATTAGATAGCACCACTATCAGCTTATGCCTTTCCTTATTCGATTGGGCAAAATATAAAATAAAAAGGTGTAGTTAAAATGCTTCCTTGCTTGATTATGATAGCAATGTGCCAAGTAATTCTTTATCTTATTAACCTATAAATTCTGTTTATACGTACTCTACTAATACCTAAAATAGTAGCAGTTTGTGTAGCGATTAAATCTTCACTAAAAAACGTAATAATTTGCTTAAATTTGATCTCTGAAATTCTTGAACAAAAAAAAAATTTGTTATTCATTGTCCGGACTAAGTTACAGCTGGTTGTACAACCCTTAACTTATCTTGAACCTCAATTATTTATGAAAATAACAGTCATAGGAACCGGTTATGTAGGCTTAGTTACAGGAACCTGCTTTGCAGAAATGGGCAACAATGTTATGTGTGTAGATATTGATGCACAAAAAGTAAAAACATTATCAAATGGCACTATAACCATATTCGAACCTGAATTAGATAAACTATTTCATAGAAATTTAAAAGAATCAAGATTGCATTTTACTACGTCCTTACAAGAAGGCGTACAAAATGCAGACATTATTTTTTTGGCCTTACCAACACCACCCAATGGTGATGGTGCAGCAGATGTATCTGCTGTATTACATGTTGCAAAAGAATTAGGCGGAATGCTTAAAAAATATACTGTTATTGTAACTAAAAGCACTGTACCGGTAGGTACTTGCCAAAAAATAAAACAAACTATTCAACAACAATACAATGGAGAAGTGGATATTGTATCTAATCCTGAATTTTTAAGAGAGGGAGTAGCGGTAGATGATTTTATGAACCCAGATAGAATAGTTATTGGAACATCTTCTGAAAAAGCAAAAAAAATAATGCATGAATTATATGCACCGTTTGTTCGAAAAGGCAATCCAATAATTTATATGGATGAACATTCGGCAGAACTGACCAAGTATGCAGCCAATGCATTTTTAGCTACCAAAATTTCATTCATGAATGAAATTGCCCAAGTTTGCGAAAGGGTAGGAGCCAATGTAGATATGGTTCGCAAGGGATTAAGTCCAGATACCCGTATTGGTCGTCGTTTTCTATTTGCAGGTATAGGTTTTGGAGGAAGTTGCTTCCCTAAAGATGTAAAAGCATTATATAAATCTGCACAAGAAGCCAATTATGATTTTAAAATTTTAAATGCTGTTTTACAAGTAAATGAACAACAAAAAAACTTTTTAATACCTAAACTATTAAATTATTTTAAAGGATCACTTCAACAAAAAAAAATAGCCATATGGGGCTTAGCATTTAAACCGAACACAGATGATATGCGAGATGCTCCAGCCTTAACGTTAATACAAGCTTTATTACAACAAGGGGCACAAATAAAAGCATACGATCCAGAAGCCATGCCCAATGCAGAAAAAATATTAAACGATGCCATTCAATATGGTAAAGATCAATATGAAATTTTGAAAGATGCAGATGCATTAATTATTTGTACAGAATGGACTATTTTTAGAACGCCTGATTTTGAAAGAATAGCTAACTCATTAAAAAATAAAGCCATATTCGATGGTCGCAATGTATTTGAAATAGAAAAAATGAAAGAGTTAGGCTTTCATTATGAAAGCGTAGGAAGATCATGAGCAATGACAAATAAGAAATAAAGAATAATAAAATAATTATCAATTGTCAATTATCAATTATCAATTATCAACTAATATCCTCGTTACAGGTTCCAAAGGTCAATTGGGAAAGGAATTACAAGCGCTTCATTATCAATATAAAAACTATAATTGGCTATTTACCGATAAAGAAGAGTTAGATATTACTGATGAAAAAGCAGTTCAAAACTTTTTTATACAATATAAAATAGATTGTGTTATAAATGCTGCAGCGTATACGGCTGTTGATAAGGCAGAAACGGAAAAAGAATTAGCTTA
>CAZXBE010000043.1:0-12095 GCA_964638565.1 uncultured Chitinophagaceae bacterium | reverse complement strand
GATGGCTAATAAAGAAAGGAGAAGGCGTTATATACAAGATCCTGATTTTGCAAAGCGTCTTAAAAATGATCCAGATCTATTGCAAGCTTTTATGGAAGACAACTCTGATTTGTTTTAATTGATAGTTGATAATTGATAGGAAAATTTAGGTGGTCGTGATGCCGCTGGTGGTATCTTGAGAGACAACACTTGTTTTTAATTTTTAAGCATAACAGCAGTGCGCTGAATGGCAGGTAAACAACTTTTTAGTATAGCCATCGCCTGCTGGAGTCTATAAAAAATACCTACCGGCAATTCAGTAGTGGGTAGAGGTATAGGTAGGCATTTTTAGAATTTTATTACATTAGGGCTATTTATATACTATAAAACACGCCAATAGCCTTTTCTGGTGTTAGACTGCTTTTGCTTTCTTTAAGTTTTCCATCCAATTCTTTATAAATTTTACAAGTTGCAACCGCTATGCAAATGTGTGCTTCTATTCTCTTCTTTAATTGATTATGGATAGGGCGTTATATCTAAATCTGACTTTGCTATTCTAAATGTCTTTTCTATTTGCCACAGTAATATTTTTCTATCACTTCTTCTTTGGCTAAATTTGTATCGGTAAGATAGTCTTTAAAACCATCCCATTTTGTATCTTCTTCAAACTTGTTTTTATCAATACTAATCTTGACTTTACCATCAATTTTTAAATATTTATTGTAGCCTTTATTGTTGATATATATTTTATTAAGTGTGCCTGTTTTTACTTTATTGATACTGCTAATTTTACAACTTTGCCGTTATAGCATCAATTGTTTTCGTAAAAAATGGGAAATACATTGCACCCCAAAGTGGTTTATTACTATATTTTATGGTTGTTTTTGTATTTAAATCAAATAAAACAGGAATTTCAAATACAGACCAATGTTTTTTAGGAAATTTTCTACAAAATTCAACAGCGCTATAATCTATATTTTCTCCTTGTAAAATAGCAATAGATCCCACACCAGATTGTATGCCTCGTGGCCATCCTCGATTATTTTTTATGGAATATTTGTAGCCACTTGTTGAGAATTCTTCTATCAAAGAACGATCAATTAATTGTTCTGTTTGGCCAATGATAATAAACGTATTGAGTTGGGTTGCTATCCAACGCCACTTAAATTTTTTTATATACCCTATAGCGCAATTTATACCATTTATATTTTCTTCTTTAAAGAAGATTTTTTCGTTAGTTAATAACTGTTTAATATCTGTCATTTTTTAAGCTAATTTATTAAAGCGTTTCCTTTAACCATTTAAAAAATTCCTTTTGCCATATAAGAGCATTTTGTGGAGATAATACCCAATGGTTTTCTTCTGGAAAATATAAAAGCTTACTTTTAATTCCCTTTAATTGTGCCGCTTGAAAAGCCTGTAATCCTTGCTCAATAGGCACTCTATAATCTTTCCCTCCCTGTATAATTAAAATAGGGGTATTCCATTTGTCAACATAATTACTAGGCGATTGACTAAATGATCTTTGTGCTACTGCATTATTTTTTTCCCAATAAGCACCACCTTTTTCCCAAGTTTCAAAAAATATTTCGTCGGTTGTACAGTACATGCTTCTAAAATCAAAAACACCATCATGCGCAATAAACGATTTAAACCTATTTTCATGTATAGCAGCTAGCATAAATACAGAAAAACCTCCAAAACTTGCACCTACACAACCTAATCTATTTTTATCTACAAAAGGTTCTTTACGTATATCATCAATAGCGTTTAAATAATCTTGCATTACTTGCCCACCCCAGTCTTTGCTTACTTGTTCATTCCATTTTGTACCATGCCCCGGCATGCCTCTTCTATTGGGTGCAACTACAATATAACCTTGAGAGGCCATCAATTGAAAATTCCAACGAAAAGAATACATCTGTGTTAATGGAGATTGGGGACCGCCTTGACAATATAAAAGTGCAGGATATTTTTTGCTCGCATCAAAATTCGGTGGATAGATTATCCATACCAACATTTTTTTATTGTCAGTAGTATTTACCCAACGACGTTCCGTTTTACATGAATCGATATTATGATAAAAATAATCATTGACATGTGTTAATGGATTCATTTGTCCAGTTAGAATATCAAGAGTATATAATTCTGCAGCATGGTTCATTTCTGTTCTAGCTACAACTAAAGTATTGCCTTTTTGTGCAACAACATTTTCAACATCAAAATCACCATTAGTAATTTGTTTGATTTCAGGCCTCCATCCTACTAAATCCTCATAATTAAAATTACTCACTTCAAACAATTGCAATGTTCCATTAACAGCTGCCCAAAAGAAAATACTCTTTCCATCTTCACTCCATTTAAAGCCCTCTACATGCAAATCATCACGATGCTCCGTTAAGTTTTTCATTCTTCCATTCGTTCTAATTACAATGATATCCTGTTTATCCGCTTCATAACCATCTCGCTTCATACTTAACCAAGCTAATTGACCTTTAGTATTATAAGCAGGTTGTACATCATAGCCCATCATGCCTTCAGTAAGATTTTTTGTTTTTCCTGTTTCAACATTATATTCATATAAATCTGTATTTGTACTTATGGTATAATCTGTTCCGTATTTCTTCTTTGTTACATACAGAATACGCTTACTATCTGGATTCCAAATAAAATCTTCATTTCCTCCAAAAGGTTTTTGCGGGCAGTCATAGGGATCATTCAGCATAATATCCCTAGCTTGACTTTTATCTGGTTTACCATTAATAACGGGAGAAATAAATACATGATCGAATTTTCCATCTTCCCAAGTATCCCAATGTCTATAATTTAAACTTTCATAAATATGAACATTCGATTTATTCAACTCAGGATAAAAATCTGAACCATAGATATTTTTAACTTTTATACTCCTTGCACTAATTATATACTTTCCATCTGGAGAAATGCGATCATTATATAACACGCTATCCAGCAAATTTACCTCAATAGCTGTACCGCCAGCTAAAGGAATCATGAATAACTTAGATTTAATTGTATTCTCTTCCATATTAGGCATACCTAAATTATACACTACATATTTTTTATCTTTTGACAGACCTAATCCCGTTACTTTATATAATTTTAGTAAACGCTCTGATATCATTTGCTTTTGAGCATAGCTACCCACACCATATAAAAGAAAAAGAATGATGATATTTTTTTTCATATTAATAAATTAAGGATAAAAAATGATACAATTAGATTAGTACTGTTATTACTTATACTCTCCAAACAGTTTTCTTAGTACATCTGCAATTTCACCCAATGTACAATAATTTTCTACAGCGTTAATTACTAAAGGCATTAAATTAGTCCCATCTGTTGCGGCAGCTTGTATGTTTTGTAAGCAAGATGAAATTTTTGCATTATCTCGTTTTTGCTTTAATACTTTTAATTTTTCTATTTGTTGTAATCTAATACTATCATCTATTCTAAAAACAGGTGTATTATTAGTTTCAGCAGATTGAAATGTATTTACACCAACAATAATTTTTTCATTTCGTTCTATTTTTTTCTGGTATTCATAAGCACTTTTTGCAATTTCATTTTGCATAAATTGTTGTTCTATAGCACTTACGCTACCACCCATTGCATCCATTTTTTGTATTAACTTCCAAGCTTTTTCTTCTACTTCATTCGTAAGATTTTCTACAAAATAAGATCCTCCTAAAGGATCAACTGTATCCACTACTCCACTTTCAAACGCTACAATTTGTTGCGTACGCAATGCAATACTAGCAGCAGCTTCAGTAGGTAAGCTTAATGCTTCATCATAACCATTTGTATGTAAACTTTGCGTACCTCCTAATACGGCCGCTAAAGTTTGTATAGTAACTCTAGAAATATTATTTAAAGGCTGTTGTGCTGTTAAAGTTGATCCACCTGTTTGTGCATGAAAGCGTAACATCATTGCTTTAGGGTCAGTAGCACCTAAATCTTTCATCATCTTTGCCCACATTCTTCGAGCTGCTCTAAATTTAGCGATCTCTTCAAATAAATTATTATGTGCATTAAAAAAGAAAGATAATCGTTTGCCAAACACATTAATATCTAACTTTTTTGCTAAAGCTGCCTCTACATAAGCCTTTCCATTACTTAACGTAAATGCAATTTCTTGCACAGCGGTGCTTCCTGCTTCTCGAATATGATAACCTGAAATAGAAATCGTATTCCATTTAGGAAGTTCTTTACTACACCATTCAAAAATATCCGTAATAATACGCATAGACGGCTTAGGCGGATAAATATATGTTCCTCTAGCAGCGTATTCTTTCAAAATATCATTTTGTATAGTCCCAGATATATTGTTAAGATTAGCACCTTGTTTTTTAGCCAAAGCTACATACAATGCCAATAATATAAATGCAGTAGCATTGATCGTCATAGAGGTAGTAATATCTTCTAACTTAATATTTTTAAAAAGCACTTCCATATCTTCCAAACTATCAATAGCAACACCTACTTTACCTACCTCTCCTTCTGCTAATGGATGATTGCTATCATACCCAATTTGTGTAGGTAAATCAAACGCAACACTTAAACCCATTACTCCTTGTTGTAATAAATAATGATATCGTTTATTACTTTCTTCAGCCGTACTAAAACCTGCGTATTGCCGCATCGTCCAGAGTTTACCTCTATACATATCAGGTTGAATTCCTCTGGTAAATGGATATTCTCCAGGGTGTTCTTTCATACCCATAGAATCAACATATATTTCTTTTATTTCAATACCGCTATCGGTTATTTTTTTATTAGATGACATAATTCTACAATGCCTATAGTTAGATATGCAATTTAAGACTTGTAATCATATAGTATAAATTTTTATTTTGTACGATACAATTTTTATGTAACTTCAAAATTGAATTTTAAAATTGCATAAATGGTACAAAGAGATATTCATAAAAAATTAAAATACTTATTATCTAAATTTCCTATCGTAAGCCTTACTGGTCCTAGACAAAGCGGAAAATCTACTTTTTTAAAAGCCGCTTATCCTAAATACACCTATTTATCTTTAGAAGATATAGACAATAGAGAATTTGCAAGAAAAGACCCTAGAGGTTTTTTGCAACAATATAATAACAAAGTTATTTTAGATGAAGTACAACAAGTGCCTGAATTATTCTCATACTTACAAACCCATGTAGATGCTAATAACAGACCAGGACAATATATTTTATCCGGTTCACAAAATTTTTTATTACTTAAAAATATTACTCAATCTTTAGCGGGCAGAGTGGCAATGCTTCGATTACTCCCTTTTTCATTTAACGAACTTAAAATAGGAAAATGGTTTGTAGAACACAATAATACTTTAATATATAAAGGTTTTTATCCTAAAGTATTTGACAAAAAAATAAAACCGCTAGATTTTTATAGTAGTTATGTAGAAACGTATATTCAAAGAGACGTTAGAAGTTTATTAAACATTGGAAATTTAAAACAATTCACTTCGTTTTTACAATTATGTGCAGGCAGGGTTGGGCAAATATTAAATTTAAATGCTTTAGCTAATGATGTAGGTATAACACAGCCTACCGCTCGGGCATGGTTATCTACTTTAGAAGCAAGTTATATTCTATATACACTTTCTCCATATTATAATAACTTCAACAAGCGTATCATTAAATCTCCTAAATTGTATTTTTATGATACCGGCTTAGCAGCTTATTTATTAGGAATAAGAGATGTTCAACAAGTGCAAATACATTTTGCAAAAGGCGCTTTATTCGAAAATTTAATTATTACTGAATTACTAAAAATAGTTTACAATAAAGGAGAATTACCTAATTTTTATTATTGGAGAGATAGCAATGATAATGAAATAGATTTATTAATAGAAGAAGCCAATAAAATAAAAACAGTAGAAATAAAAAGCAGTAGTACTTTTAATACATCTTTTTTAAAAGGAGCAGAATATTTTAAAAATATAAAAATAAAAAAAATGCTAAGAAGCTTTGTTATATTAGGTTTATACGATATAAAGAAAAGAAATAATATTACTATATTAGGTCCAAATAATTTAGAAAAACTAATATAAAATTTATGTAATTTCAAAATCCAATTTTTAAATTACATAAAATAAAAACCAACTTACACGATTGAATTAACATTCAGTATGGAATATAATTTTAGAGCTATTGAAAAAAAATGGCAACAATATTGGAAAGAGAATAAGGTATATAAAGTATCTAATCATTCAACCAAGCCCAAATATTATGTGCTAGATATGTTTCCCTACCCTAGCGGAGCTGGATTACATGTAGGACATCCATTAGGGTATATTGCTTCTGATATTTATGCACGCTATAAACGGCTAAAAGGCTATAACGTGCTACATCCAATGGGATATGATGCATTTGGTTTACCTGCAGAACAATATGCATTAGACACTGGTCAACATCCTGCTGTTACTACAGAAAAAAATATGGAAACTTTTCGTAAACAACTCGATAATATTGGGTTTTGCTATGATTCGGACAGAACAATAAAAACCTCCGATCCAACATATTATAAGTGGACACAATGGATTTTTTTGCAATTGTTTAAGACTTGGTACAATACCAAAAAAAATAAAGCCGAATCAATTGAGGAGCTAATAAAAATTTTTGAAAAAGAGGGCAATGAAAAATACCCCATTCAGCATTCAGCACTTAGCATTCAGAAGGATAAAAAAAACGTTTTTTCTTCATCGGAATGGAAACAGTTTGATGAACAAACTCAACAATCTATTTTGATGGAATATCGCTTAGCTTATTGTGGATATGGGGAAGTGAACTGGTGTGAAGCTTTAGGAACAGTATTAGCCAATGATGAAGTAGTAAACGGCGTCAGTGAAAGAGGCGGACATCCAGTCGTAAAAAAAACCTTGCGCCAGTGGTATTTACGCATAACTGCTTACGCCGATCGTTTGCTAGAAGGCTTATCCAAAGTAGATTTCAGCGATGCAATGAAAGAGATACAATCGAATTGGATTGGTAAATCTACAGGTGCGGAAATTCAATTCAACATACAACATACAACATTCAACATAAAAGTATACACCACTCGTCCTGACACTATTTTTGGCGTTGATTTTTTAGTATTGGCTCCAGAACATGAGTTAATCAATCAAATAACAGAAGCTGAACAAAAAAATAAAATAGAAGAATATAGTACTTATGTAAAAAGCAGAAGTGAGCGGGAACGCATGGCGGAGAAAAAAATTAGTGGCTGTTTTACTGGATCGTATGCAATACATCCATTTACTCAAAAATTAATACCTATATGGATTTCAGAATATGTGCTAACTGGTTATGGAACAGGAGCTATTATGGCTGTTCCTTGTGCGGATCAACGCGATCATAAATTTGCAAAACATTTTAATATTCCCATTACAAATATTATTGGGAATGCTTATAATGGCGAAGAAGCAATAGACACTAAAGAGATACATTTAATAAATAGCCTATTTTTAAATGGCTTACCCATACAAGAAGCTAGTACAATAATCATACAAAAATTAGAAGAACTTGGTATAGGCAAACAAAAAATAAATTACAAATTTAGAGATGCATCCTTTAGCCGCCAACGCTATTGGGGAGAGCCTTTCCCGATTGTTTGGAAAAATGATATTTCTTATCCATTAGATGAAAAAGATTTACCGCTTGAATTACCTCATGTAGATAGCTATAAACCGGGACCAGAAGGGCAAGGTCCATTGGCCAATATTCCAGAGTGGATTGCTAACCGTTTAGAAACGAACACCATGCCGGGTTATGCAGGAAGCAGTTGGTATTTTTTACGCTATATGGATCCACATAATCAAGAAACTTTTTGCGATAAAAAAGTTTCCGACTATTGGAACCAAGTAGATGTATATGTGGGTGGAACAGAACATGCCGTTGGGCATTTATTGTATAGCCGCATGTGGACGAAGTTTTTATATGATTTAGAATATATTTCTTTTGACGAACCGTTTAAGAAATTGGTGAATCAGGGAATGATTCAAGGGAGTAGCAGGTTTGTATATAGAATAAAAGGAACAAATGAATTTATATCATATAATATAAAAGATAAATACAAAACCGACCAGTTACATGTTGATGTGAATATAGTGGATGGCATAGAATTAAATATTGAAATGTTTAAAAAATGGCGACCTGAGTATACTGATGCAGAATTCATTTTAGAAGATGGAATATATATATGCGGAACAGAAGTAGAAAAAATGAGCAAGCGTTGGTATAATGTTGTTAATCCGGATGATATTATTGAAAAATATGGTGCCGACACCTTTAGAATGTACGAAATGTTTTTAGGGCCTATAGAACAAAGCAAACCCTGGGATACGAAAGGCATTGAAGGTGTTCATCGTTTCTTAAAAAAATTATGGCGTTTATTTTTTGATGGAGAAAAGCAATTGTGGAATAATGATGCGCCAAATCAAGCAGAATTAAAAATTTTACATAAAACCATTAAAAAAATACAAGAAGATACGGAGCGATTTTCTTACAACACTGCGGTAAGTACTTTTATGATTTGTGTAAATGAATTAACTGATGTAAAATGTTATAAACGAAAAATTTTAGAACCATTATTAATTTTGCTTGCACCTTATACCCCACATATTGCTGAAGAATTATGGTATGCATTAGGAAATAGTACAACCATCCTTGATACCCCATATCCAATATTAGAAGAAAAATATATTGTTGAAAATAGTAAAGCCTATCCCATAGCTATTAATGGAAAAGCAAGAACAGAAATAACAATTGTACTTAATGCTACACAGAAGGAAGTAGAGAAAATTGTTTTATCAAACGAAATTGTACAAAAATGGCTAGAAGGGAAAATCCCTAAAAAAATTATTTATGTACAAGGCAGAATGGTGAACGTGGTTGTTTAATAAATGATCTACGCTTTACAAAGTTATCTTAACATTCTCGTATTTTATACGTGGAATAATTTTTCAAATAGAATAATATTTAATACATCATGTACTTTAGTCATATTATTTTGTTTCCGGCTGACACTATTACATAGAACATCTATTTGGATTGAATTTTGAGTGTTCTTTAAAAATAAAATTTATATATGAACCTTAGCAACTATACCGTTAAATCTCAAGAAATATTGCAACAAGCCCAACAAATTGCTTTTAATAATCAACATGCTAATATTGAAACAGAACATATACTAAAAGCATTGTTGGAACAAGAGGATTCTCCTATTGAATGGTTGCTTAAAAAAAACACCATTAATACAAACAACCTCAATCAACAACTCAATCAGCATATAGAAAAGTTACCTAAGGTACAAGGAGTAGAACCAGCTCAAAACATTAGTAGAGAAGCCAATAATGTGCTGCTCAAAGCTGGCTCCACATTAAAACAATTTGGAGATGAATTTGTAAGCGTAGAACATATACTGCTTGGCCTTTTACAAGGAAATGATATTGTATCAAAATTATTAAAAGATGCAGGTCTTAGCGAAAAAGGATTGATTGCTGCTATAAAAGATTTGCGCAAAGGCTCAACCATATCATCTGCTACACAACAAGATGTGTATAATGCATTAAATAAATATGCTCGTAATTTAAATGAGCTAGCTCGTTCCGGCAAACTCGACCCTGTTATTGGACGTGACGAGGAAATTCGTAGAACGCTGCATATTTTATCTCGTCGTAGTAAAAATAATCCTATTTTAATAGGAGAGCCTGGTGTAGGAAAAACGGCTATAGCAGAGGGTTTGGCTATGCGTATTGTGAATGGAGATGTGCCTGATAATTTAAAGAGTAAAATAGTGTACGCATTGGACATGGGGCAGTTAATTGCTGGGGCTAAATACAAAGGAGAGTTTGAAGAACGATTAAAAGCAGTAGTTAAAGAAGTAGCAAATAGTAATGGAGAAATCATTTTATTTATTGATGAAATACATACCCTTGTTGGTGCTGGAGGTGGTGAAGGTGCAATGGATGCGGCTAATATTTTAAAGCCAGCCTTGGCTAGAGGAGAGCTTAGAGCCATTGGTGCTACTACATTAAACGAATATCAAAAGTATTTTGAAAAAGATAAAGCCCTAGAACGTCGTTTTCAAAAAGTTATGATTGATGAGCCAAATGTAGAAGATGCCATATCTATTTTACGTGGATTGAAAGATCGCTATGAAACACATCATCATGTGCGCATTAAAGATGAAGCCATTATTGCTGCTGTTGAATTATCTAGCCGATACATTGCAGATAGATTTTTACCCGATAAGGCGATCGATTTAATGGATGAAAGTGCTGCTAAACTTAGACTAGAAATGAATTCTATGCCTGAAGAGTTGGATGAGCTAGAACGAAAAATTCGTCAATTAGAAATTGAGAGAGAAGCCATTAAAAGAGAAGCCGATGAACAAAAACTAAAAGAGCTATCGGCCGATATTGCTAACATAATGGTACAAAGAGACACCCTAAAAGCAAAATGGCAACAAGAAAAAGAAATAGTCGATAAAATACAAAACGCTAAAGCATCTATTGAACAATTAAAAATGCAAGCTGAAAAAGCAGAGCGAGATGGTGATTATGGAAAAGTCGCTGAAATTCGCTACGGTAAAGTAAAAGAGCAAGAAGAAATTATTGCGGATTACACCAAGCAGCTTTCTAACCTAACGGAAAAAAGATTATTAAAAGAAGAAGTGGATGCAGAAGATATTGCAGAGCAAGTAGCCAAAGCAACAGGTATTCCCTTATCTAAAATGCTTCAATCTGAAAAAGAAAAATTATTGCATCTAGAAACAGAGTTACATAAACGAGTAGTAGGCCAAGAAGAAGCTATTGAAGCCGTTTCAAATGCTGTACGTAGAAGTAGAGCGGGTTTGCAAGATCCTAAACGACCTATTGGATCATTTATATTTTTGGGTACCACGGGTGTAGGTAAAACAGAGCTAGCCAAAGCCCTTGCAGAATTTTTATTTGATGATGAAACGATGATGACTAGAATAGATATGAGTGAATATCAAGAAAAGCATACGGTAAGTCGCTTAATTGGCGCACCTCCTGGCTACGTGGGTTATGAAGAAGGCGGTCAATTAACAGAGGCTGTTCGACGTAAACCGTACAGTGTAGTGTTGTTAGACGAAATTGAAAAAGCAAATCCTGATGTGTTTAATATCTTATTACAAGTCTTAGATGATGGTCGATTAACAGATAATAAAGGTAGAGTAGTAAATTTTAAAAATACCATTATCATTATGACCAGTAACACTGGTAGCCAAATTATACAAGAAAATTTTGAAAAAGTTAATGAGGCTAATAGAGATAAGATTGTAGAGCAAACAAAAGAAGCTGTGATGGAGATATTGAAGCAAAATATGCGTCCAGAATTTTTAAATAGAATTGATGAAGTCATTATGTTTCAGCCATTAATGAAAAAAGAAATTTTCAATATCGTTCGCATTCAATTACAACAATTACAAAAAATGTTAATTGATGCTGGTATTCAATTGTCCTTTACCGAATATGCCATGGGTTTCTTGGCTGAAAATGGCTTTGATCCTCAATTTGGAGCACGTCCTTTAAAACGGTTAATTCAAAAAGAAATTGTAAACCCACTAAGCAAAAAAATATTAAGCGGCGAAATAGATAAAAATCATCCGGTATTGGTAGATGTTTTTGATGGAGTAGTAGTGTTTAGAAATGCTGAAAATCCGAAGCCTATTGTATAAAATTTTTACGCAGTTATTTTAACATTCTCACATTTTCTTTTTATAAGGTAATTTTTTTCATAATGAACATATAGACTACGTATTATTTATTCGTGCATTCCCCAATCATTTTTTAAATGTTGAAATTGTTTTGGAGCGAGTCGTTGCTCATTATAATGCCCTGCACTATTTTTTTGTCTAAACGCTTCATACAAACTTACAGCACAAGCAACCGATATATTGAGTGATTGGATGATGCCTACTTGTGGAATAACAAAATTTCCATCGGCGTAAGCTCGTATATCTTCACTTACACCATCGTGTTCATTCCCAAAAACTAAAGCAATACTGTTTGTAAAATTTATTTCATATAGTGAAATAGCATCACTACTTAAATGTGT
>CAZXBE010000042.1:0-12422 GCA_964638565.1 uncultured Chitinophagaceae bacterium | reverse complement strand
ATTTTAGCTTGGTGACCTCGTCAGGATTCAAACCTGAAACCTTCTGATCCGTAGTGGGTTACCCCACATTTTTATTCTATAAAAACCTTATCTGTAGTAGGTTTTAAAAATTAAGTATTCAACAAAAATATAAAATTTACTTTAATTTATTAACTATTTTATTAACTGTATTTATTTTCGGAAATCCCTTTTGCAATGGTGTATTTACCTAATTTATACTAAAGAAAAGTTACTTTATAAATTCTCTATCTTACTTTTCTCTCTATTATTTTAGAAATAGTAAATACTCTATAAATATCATCTACCGACAAAGTGAAATCTTTAAATAAACTATTTAAACTATGACAAGTAACTAATCCTTTGTGTGTATCATGATGGACTATTTCTTTAATTATTAAACCTTCACTGGCTGTTGCTATGGCGTATAAATAATTTCTTCTCTGAAGATTTTGAAATGCCCAAATATCTTTTTCTACTTCTTTTACCAAAAGTTTATCACCATCTAATATTGCTCTTGAACTACCATCATCCATACTATCACCACTTACTTCAATTACAACATAACTGCCTTTTTCACATTCCATAGGCAATAGCATAGTTTCAAGCTTTGTTAGATAGTTTAAATCAGCATGACCTTTCAAATAGCCTGCTTGCGCTTGAATGGTTAATATAGGTACAGCCATAAGATTTTCAACGGATATTGTTAAAATTTTTGCTTCGTCCTTAGATTTTTTTTCAGTATTCTCAGTTTTATCAGCATTACCTTTAATTCTTTTTTCTCCATCTCCATATAAAAGCCAATGTTTGCTTATACCAAACTGATTTTCTATAGCATCTAAATATTCATTGCTTAAAACAAGCTTACCATTATACGCCTTGGAAAAGTAAGACACATCAGCTTTTATTGATAAAGCAAACTGTCTCTGACTTTTTATTTTAAGTTCTTTCAGTACAGAGCGAAGGCGTTTTCCAAAATCTTCTTTATCTGGAGCTTTAAGCATTATAATATACAATTAATAATGTGGATAAATATTTAGAACAAAATTTGGTTTATCTATATTTTTATCCATATATTTGTCTAAGCAAATATAGATATTAAATTATAATCCAAAAATATAATATGAAAATTCTAACATCAAAATTAGTTAAACAAATCTTATTAAACGATGATTTGCTATTAAGATTAGCAAAAGCTAACACAGTAAGAGTATCTACAATAATAAGATGGCTTCGCAATAATGATGTTAAACTTACTACAGCAAGTAATCTGGAATTAATTGCTGAACAATTTAAGATAGCAAGTCTTTTGGAAATGTTACAAAAAGAAGAAGAATATGTATGAAAAACCAAACGTTAAGTGAATTGGACTCAATTTTTGTTGCTGCTGAATTATTTATAAAAGAGTACTACAGAGTAAGGAAGAAACTGGAGAGTGTCTACTCACCAGTTTCGCCCCGAAAGGGTAGTAAAAAAGCAACTCCAGAGGAAATACTTCTATACAAGCAACAGAGATTTAAATTCCTTGAAAGAAAATGTAATAACTAAAAAAGCCACCAGTTGACGCTGATGGCTATTGTTTAACAAGTAAACAAATTAAAGCATGACAAAACTAAGCAAACGTTTTGAATTTAACTACCCTGTTACAGAGAATAGTGTAGTTAACGGTCGCCCTACAAAAACTTATTTAGGCGACATTCGAGTAGAAGGTGTTGGTTATGAAGATACCAGTGCTCAATTATACGCTTTATACCCTGATGATGGCGATCGATACGATATCGATATTGATGGTATTTACTGGAATGGCATGAACATCTATCCTCTCATTACAAACAAATGTGATTACCTATATGAAGAACTCCGAGATGCCGCTTTGCATCATATAGCCAACATATTTTCTAAAGAGTATCATGAAGAACAAAAGGTATTAGAACAAATAGATGCTCAGAAACAAGAAAGAGCATAACAAAGAAGCAGGGATACAACGGCAGACCGGTAGAGCAAGATAGGGTATGTTACTATAGAGGAGATATAATACAATAGATTAAATAATACCTCTCTGCCGGTTTTTTTAACCATTCTACAATTATCATGGAATACAATACACATAATACAACTAAAAGACAGTTAGAGCGTATTGGCCACATCACCCATATTCATGAAGCGGCTGTAAAAAGTGAGAAGATTGATGAAATGCTAAATATATTTTACAAAAAAGTATATGCAGTAGCAAAATTAAATGGTATACAACTTTCTACATTACTCATTGCAGACCATACCGGAGAAGAGTATAATGGAAACATAAAACCACCTATGCATAAAACACCATAAGTATTTTATTTTTTAACAATAGTAAACAAATCTATTATGGAAAAAAGTACATCCATTTCAAATCTGGCAAAAGCATTAATAAAATTCCATACCACTATGGAGAAAATAAAAAAAGATGCTGCCAACCCTTTCTTTAAAAGTAAATACGCCAGCTTGTCAAATATCTTAGAAGCTATTAATGAACCTCTTATTGAATGTGGTTTGTCTTTCTCACAATTCCCTACTAAAGATTATGGATTAATAACTATACTGATCCATGGTGAAAGTGGAGAATATATACAAGATGATTATAAAATAAGCCCTGTTCCAGATTATTTAAAAGAAAAAGACAATAATGGAATAGTGATATGGAGAGGTGAAACATACTACAGTCCACAAGCTATAGGTTCAGCAATTACTTATGCAAGAAGGTATGCTTTAGCAGCAGTACTCGGTTTAAATATTGAAGAAGATGATGATGGCAATACAGCTACTTATGGTAGTAGAACACCAGAGCAGGCTATTGAAAATGATAAACCTTGGCTCAATAAAACACTTAAAAATGGTACAATCACTGAAGAATGGAAAAAAGTAGCGGCAGCATTACAAAATAGTAACTATTCTATTGCTCAAGTAGAAAGTAAATACAAGTTATCCAAAGCCATCAGAGCCGAATTAGAAGCTATCGTTACTGAACGAGCTAAGAAAGAAAATGCATATCAAAATAATAATCATGTACAAAATAAGGAGGTAAGTTATGCTTAAAACACTTTATCAAATACAAGAAGATTATGCTACACTAACCAGCGAGTTATTAGAAAATGAAGGAGAGCTTAGTCAAGAAATGGAACAAGCACTCGAAATTACTGGGGAAGAGTTTGTAGAAAAAGCGGCAGCCTATGCTTTACGCATTAGAGAATTTGAAGGGCATATACAAACGATCGATAGAGAAATCAGCCGCTTAACAGATATGGCAAAGAGATATACTAAAGCAAGAGATTTCTTGAAAGAACGTATTTGTAATGCTATGCTACAGTTTAAAACTGAAAAGTTAAAAACAGATTTAGTTACTCTTTCTTTAAGAAAAAGTAAACGAGTGAATATTACAGATGAAGGGTTGATACCAGAAGAATTTTATACCGAGCAAGCTCCAGTAATTAGTACAGCAAGAATTAGAGAAGCTTTAAGAGAAGGTAGTATAATACCCGGTGCAGAATTAATAGAACATCAAAGTGTACAAATTAAATAAGAAAAACAAAAGGATTAAAAGATGAACCAAAATAGCTATGTACTCAATAATGATGTATACAGTTGTAAAAGAAAATTATATGCAAGTAAAGGTAATATAGTAAAACATATTGCTACGCATGGAGAGATTTGGATTGTGGAGGACAACAGTGGTAGACGATTCTCTCTACTAGCAGTAGAAGTAAGTAAAATTGATTAACAAATAAATTAAAAACATTAAACAAATAAGCAGCGTACTCAAAAAGTACGCTGTAGCCGGTCCCGGTTATTTCAAATATATCATATTAGAAAAATCATAATTTCCTATGTTACACGGATTTGAAAAACAAACTGCGCCTCTTACTACAGAAGAAAAAATATTAGTACCTCTTCTCATTGATATGCTTAAAGATAAACAAGGTGCTAACAAAGCTATCATCAGCGATGATTTATGTGCTATGCTAAAGTTTTATGCTAACAGTTTTACAAAACCAATAGAGATCAGTGGGGCTCGACTGCGAAAAATGATTAATTATGTCCGTACACATGGACTTTTAATTGGTTTGGTTGCAAGCAGTAAGGGTTATTATATTACTACTGATCCAGAAGAAATACAAGCTTATTTATCCAGTTTAGCCGGAAGAGAAATGGCTATCAGGCGATTGCGTATCCGAGTAGAAAGATATTATCGTCATCCGCCTACTACTGCTGAAACACAAGTACAATTAAATCTATTTTAACCGTTTAATATTTTATAACAGTTATAAGCTTCATTAAAAACCAATATTTATAAAGATATGGCTAACAGATTTACAGACACTAAAAAATGGGATGAGGACTGGTATTGTAGTTTAGGGGGCGAATATCAACACTTATGGAACTATATATGTGATTACTCCGATAATGCAGGCGTTTGGAGACCTAATAAAATAGGCTACGAACGCAGCACTGGCTTTAAAGTCAATCTGGATTCCTTTTTAAAAAAAGTGAATGGAGATAAACAAAGAATCGTGGTATTAGATAATGGAAGGTGGTTTTTACCGGGTTTCATTAAATACCAATGGTTTACTAAACAAGATTCTTTTGACTTGGTGCTATCTAATTATCATCATCTTAACATGTATAAATTACTAAGTGCAAACAATATTAATGTTTTAATGGTATGGGGGCTTAGACAGGTCTTAGAGGGGTCTCCTAAGACCTCTATGGTAATGGTAAAGGATAAGGAAATAGTAAAACAAAAAGATGATATAGGGAAAGGGGGTGTGGGGGAAAACCAAACTCAGCCATTGGGTATGGAAAAAGTAAAAGAGATTGCTGTTAAAGTTTGGCAAGATGAGAGCTGGAAACAGAATATAAGCTATGGTCATGGGCTGGACAACACTGCACTTAAACGATGGATGTCATTATTCAATGCCAGTTTGTGTAATGATGCAATGCCTCATTTTGGTGAGAGTCTCTACAAAAAACTTTTTGGTGGATGGCTTTCTCTACAAAAGAGCAAAGGTCGAAAGCTTACTCATTCAGAAGTAGAAATAGAACAAAAGCCTTTGGAAAAATTACATATCTAATTCATTAAAAACAATATTCATTATCTAAGTCTAAAAAACATTTTTAAATTTTTACACTATGTTACATAGCAGCGAGAAAAAAAGAAAGAAAGTGGCAACCTCAACTCCTACACTCACTCCTCATCTACATTACAATAAAGATTTGGAAAAAGCAGTACTCGGAGCTTGCCTACTTGAAAGAGCCACTTTTAGTAGAATCTACAAGCTGGTAGAAGCCGAACATTTTTATGATACTCATCACCAACTTATTTATAGTTGCTTACAAGAAATGTTTGAACAAAGTATACCTATTGATCTTATTAATGCAGTAGACTATATTATCCGCCATAAAAGCATAACTGATTTTGCTGGAGAAAGTGTAGCATATTTCCTTACTCGCTTAACTAACGGCGTCAGCTCTTCTGCCCATTTGGAATACCATTGTCATATTTTACAAGAACTCTTTGTCGAGAGAGAATTAATTAAACTTACACATGGAGGTTTTACTGCGGAAGGTAGTACGACCGATCGTCTTGGTGTATTGCAAGAAAAACTATCTGCCCTAAAACAGCGTAGCGATGGTGATGGGATAACTGATATGACTACTCTTATTGTAAACCTATACCAGCATCAAGATAAAATGCAAATGAGTGGAGGAATAGGTATTAAAACAGGCTTTTACGGATTAGATAAACAAAACGGCGGCCTCCAAAGTGGAAACTTAATTATACTGGCTGCCAGACCATCTATCGGTAAATCTGCTTTTGTAGGAAAGTTAGCTTTAAATATGGCTATTCAAGGAACACCAGTAAGTGTTATTAGTTTAGAGATGAACAATAATGAAATAGCTGCACGTTTAGCTGCATTGGATACAGACGTGGATTTTAACAGCATATATAGAGGCTTGTATAAAGATGAACACGATAGAAAAAGAATGTATGACATTTTAAATACTCGCACTGCAAATTATCCTATTTATATCAGTGATAAGACCAGTATGGATGTACATGAAATTAGAGCTAAAGCAGAGAAGATGAAACGTAACTATGGAATAAAATGTTTGATCATTGATTATTTACAACTAATTGAAGCTCCTTACTATGCTAATCGTAATCGAGAAAATGCAGTAGCAGAACTTAGCCGTAAATGTAAGATTATGGCTAAAGAAATGGATATACCTGTTATTGTATTATGTCAGCTCAATCGAGAAGTAACTAAACGCACAGGAAAAAATCGCTATCCACAATTATCGGATTTAAGGGAATCAGGCTCTTTGGAACAGGACGCAGATATTGTTATGTTTTTACACCGAGATTGGATGATGGGTTACCAAAGCAATGAAGATGGTAACAGCACAGAGTTTGAGGCAGACTTAATTATTCGTAAGTGGCGTAATGGGAATTCTAATTTTATTATAAAGCTGGATTTTGATCCTCGTAAAATGAAGTTTACTGAGCGTAAAGGAGAAATCTTTAGAATAGCTGCTACTACACCTATAAATTCTTTTACAAGTAATACTTCTCATTACACAGATGAAGAAGCTCCGTTTTAACTATTTAAAAAATCGACACTTTGCGACACCTTTTTAGAAGATAAAAATTTTAACAATGAAAACTATTCAATCCAGTATAATTAAGACAGAGCCTATATCATGGCGAACTTTACAATTTTTACAAGAAGATAACTTTAAAGCATTATCCGATACTTCTAAAGAGAAACTGAAAGCCTCTTTGTTAGCTACGAACTTTAGTCAACCCTTTTATGTATGGCAAGATTCTAAAACAGAAAAGCTCTATTGTCTGGACGGCAAACATCGCAGTATAGTTTTAGAAGAACTTTCTAAAGAAGGTGTAGATATTCCTGAACAATTGCCAGCTACTTTTATTCATTGCAAAAACAAAAAAGAAGCTGCACAATTGGTATTACAATATTCTTCTATCTATGCTCGGATAAGTAAAGATGGATTGTTTGATTTTATGGGAGCATTTGAAATCAACTGGGAAGATATTAATAACCGTATTGATCTTCCTGACTTTTCTGTACCACGTTTTGAACAACAATTTGATTTATTTAATGTAAGCACCGCAGAAGAAGAAACTAATATAAGTATAGATGATAAAAAAATTATAGTACAACAAGGAGATTTGTTTACACTTAATAATCATCGTATTATGTGCAGCAGTTTTGAAGACAGCGAGAAAATAAATGCCTTAATGCAAGATGAGAAAGCTCGTATTATAAACTGCGATCCACCTTTTAACTTATCTACGGATTTCTTCTCCAATCATCGAAGTAAAAATATTAAGCTTCCACATAGCAATTTTACTATGGGAGGAGGTGAAATGAACGATGAAGAATTTATAGGCTTTTTATCATCTATGATGAAACAATCTATAGACTATACTGTAGAAGGATCAATCCATTATATTTTTATGGATTTTAGACATACATGGCATATAATGGAAGCTGCTCGTATAATATACGGTTCAGCAAAACCTAAGCAATTATGTGTATGGTATAAGAGTAATATGGGTAATGGTGATTTTTATCGTGCGCAGCATGAACTATGCTTTATATTCAAAAAGGGTAAGAAGAAGAATAAACATGTTTCTCATCTAAACCTTAAAGGTCGTGTACGCAGTAATGTTTGGGAATATCCTTCAGCTTCAGGTTTTAGTAATCCAGATAGAAATGAGGTTTACAATCATCCCACTCCTAAGCCTGTAGCTATGATTGCTGATGCTATATTGGATAGCACAAATAAAAATGATATAGTTATAGATTGGTTTTTAGGTAGTGGCACAACACTTATTGCTTGTGAGCAAACGGGTAGAAAAGGTAGGTTTACCGAAATAGAACCCAAGTATGTACAATCAGCTATTATGCGCTATATAAAATATTGTAATACAAAAGGTATTTCTATAATATTTAAACATGAAAATAGCAATCTACGTTTAGAAGATTTTACTTTAAAATAAAACCATGTTATTATAAAGAATATAGCAAACACTAAATAGATAAGGATTTAATTTTTAGATGATGTAAGTACTAACCTATGAAAAAGAAAAAAAGAACAGATACTATTGAATATGAACGTCGTGTATTGGACATACAAAAATGGATTACACATGGTATACCTTATTCCTTGATTATAAAAAAAATTGTTGTAGACAACAATTGGTGTAATACACGTAATGCAAAAGAGATGGTGAAAAGAGCAAAGGCTGCATGGTTGAAGGAAGCTAAAGAAGATTTAGAAGAAGAAGTTGCCATAAAAATTGATCAGCTTCAACAAATGAAATTAGAGTTAAAATCAGAATATCGAGGAACACCAGCAGGTATTCAAGCTTTAATGATAATTGAAAAGGAGCTGATTAAACTGCAAAGATTATATCAATATTCTGACTCAGGTAATAATGATTTAGGCGAGCAAAATAGTAAAGTAATCGTTGAAATAGTATCGTCTGGTCATCCTATTGCACGTTCTGAAGATGAGGTGATTTTATAGTAGCATTAGATACAATATGTTTAAAGCAAATGATTTATACAAGCAGAATTATCTAAGTAAGACAAAGGTTACAGTTAATCAGGGAGGTACTTCGTCAGGCAAAACGTATGCTATTATACAGGTACTATTTACACTTGCTATAAAGTGGCCTAACAGTATTATTACAGTAGTAGGGCAAGATATTCCTAACCTAAAAAAAGGTGCTCTCCGAGATGGTAAAGTGATTTATAGTGCCAGCAAGTTTTTAGAAAAAAATATCAAAAATTATAATAAAACTGATCGAATATTTGAATTTAAAAATGGCAGCATAATAGAGTTTGCCAGCTTTGATGATGAACAAGATGCTAAAAGCGGTAAACGAGATTATTTATTTATCAATGAAGCTAACGGAATTACCTATAATATTTATTGGCAATTGGCCATTCGTACACGTAAAAGAATATTTATTGATTATAATCCTACAGCCGCTTTTTGGGTACATGAAAAATTAATTGGACAAAACGATGTGGGAGTATTACTGAGCGATCATAGAAATAATACTTTTTTGTCAGAAGAGCAACACGCTGAGATTGAAAATATACCAGATAAAGAACTTTGGAAAGTTTATGCTCGTGGACTAACAGGAAGAGTACATGGTCTTATTTATCCTAAATATGGGCTCTGTGATGAAATACCTGAATTTGTAAAAACTTGCTATGGATTAGATTTTGGTTATAATCATAAAACCGCTCTAATTGAAGTAGGTTGTTGGGAGAATAGACTTTACTGGCATGAACTTATTTATGAAAGTGAACTCACTATTGCTGATTTAATTCAGCAAATGAAACAATTGGGCATAGATAAAAAAATTATTTATGCTGATAGTGCAAGACCAGATGCTATAGAAGATTTAAGGCGAGCGAGGTTCAACGTAAAGCAAGCGGATAAGGATGTAAAGAATGGAATTGATTTTGTGAAGCGTAATCAACTTTATATTACTAAAAGTAGTTCCGATATTATCAAAGAAATTCAACACTATAAATGGAAAGAAAAAGATGGTGGATTTTTAGATGAGCCTGTAAAGTTTAGAGATGATGCGATGGACGCTGCTCGCTACGGTTCTTATTCCCATAGACAAAACAACCATATCATTATTGCAAATACCAGTAGGTATAGTAATATTTTAGACAGATTATAAAAATTTAAATATGGTAAGAAAATAAAAATCACTAATTATGAAAGAGATAACACTATATGAACTGGAACAATATTTTGATGATAACCAAATCAAAGAAATGATGACAGCAGTATTTGATTATTTATATGCAAATAAAGGAACAGGAATACATTTGCCGGTTATAAGACAAAAAGGAAAAACAGCTTGCTACATGATATGCTATATTTTAGAAGTAAAAGCAAATGCTTTTCCAGATGTTAAAAAAGTATTTTTATGTAATGTACAGGAAATGTCTGTAGAGTCTTTGCTAAAAAAAATAGTAGATAAAACTCGCCATTTGATGGCCTCGCTTAATTAAAAACCAAAAAGGATTTTAGTTAACTATTCGGATTTACTAAATTGTAATAATAAATGTTTGACACCTTTTCAAGCTCTTATCTATAATCGACCTTCTTAAGTTATACATACCATGATACGACAGAAAAGCCCAATAGCTATTCATGCTATCGATAAAAATATTTTCAGCCATATAGCCATTCTTCCATAGCCATATTCTGGCTTCCATCTTACGTACAACCCGTTTTAAGTTTTTATTCTTAATCCGCAATGTATTGGGAAATATTCTTAATCCTAAAAAATTGATACCACTGCTAACCCGATTAATACAAGTTACGTTTTCTTGAAGATATAATAATAGTTTGTTTTCAAGATACCCTTTTACCTCCCTTCGAATATTTTGAAGTTTTAATTTGCAATTATCTAAAATGATAAAGTCATCCATATAACGTATATAATATTTTACTTTCAACTCATGTTTTACAAAATGATCAAATTCATTTAGGTATACATTAGCAAAAAATTGACTGGTTAGGTTACCTATAGGAAGGCCCTTGGCCACACTGTTATTCCTAATCACTTTTTCAATAAGCTCAAGTAATGGTTTGTCTTTTATCTTATGAGCTATAATAGATAATAAAATATCATGGTTAATGCTATCAAAATATTTTTCAATATCTGTCTTAAAATACCAAGTATTATTTTTTAAATAATTCCTAAGTTGTGCTGTAGCCTTGTGTGCTCCTTTATTTTTTCGGGTAGCATAAGAATGATCGTAAAAACGTTTTTCATAGATAGGTTCTAACATATTGATAATAGCATGATGTACTACTCGATCACAAAAAGGAGCTACTGCAATGGTTCGTTTTTTAGGATCATATATTTCAAAATACCGGTATCGTGATGGTTGGTAGGTACCAGATTGTATGGATAAGGAAAGTTCAAGTAGCCGTTTTTCCAATTGAAAACTAAATTGATTAACATCTGCATTTTTCTTAGTTCCTTTTCTTGCCTTTTTGTAAGCTGAGAGCAAGTTTTCAAAAGTATACACCTGTTTAAATAGATTGTTAACTCTTTTCATTGCCTGATTTTAAAAAAGGCCTGCACAAGGTTCATATTGCTATTACTATTTGCACAAGCCATATTGAATATTCGATATCTCCTAAAAGGAGACATGCAGGATAAACGATTAGACAGAAGAATTGCACGGTAAATACTATCCGTAAACAGTATTTATTCTGGCTATACTCCGTATTGGCCAAGCGGAAACCTATGTTGTTGTTACGATTGCCTGGGCTGTCGTTGTTGCGGTTGGCTGAACGCAGGTTCACTGCATTGTTGTTCCAGCTACCACCACGAATAACACGGTTCGAGCCTTTATAGCCACGTTTACCCTTTTTGCTTTGCCCATCCACCACACATTTTACCTGCTTCGTTAAGCTGTAGTGATATATATTCGTACTGCTTTACAGATATATAGGCTCTATCCTTACATATCCGAAAGAAAATACGCAGCTTTTCTAACAACAAATTAATATGGCGTAAGGGTTCTGCACGATCTTTGGTATATATAGCCTCTACTATATATTCTACAATTTCTAAACTAATAGATACTATACGAGTGTTTATAGTAAACCGAGTATGCTTAGGCATCTTTTCAGCTATATCCATTATCCAATCCAATGTTTTGTACCAGTGAATAAACAATGGATATTTATCATTAGGGTTCATACTACTATCTGATTAGCGTGTTCTTTAACAATATTTATAATATCCTCTCCATATTTAGCTGTTCTTTGTTTACCAAATCCTTTAATAGCCTGAAGACTGTTTTTAGTTGTCACTTTTTGCTGTACCATTTGTAATAATTGGTTATTGGTAGCCAGCAGGTACACTGGAAATCCTTTGGCTTGAGCTTTATGTTTGCGCCATTGTTTTAACTTATCGTAAAGCTCTTTTTCCTCATCTGTTAGTGTAGGAATAAGCGTTTGTTTATCTTTTTCTTTTGGAGCATTATCTGTATTATACGCTTCATAACCTATTAAAATTGACCAATAGAATTTTCCCTTATCTGTAAAGAAAGCTGCTTGCTGATATACAATGTGATTGGATTGGTAAAAGCTTTTTATTTCCCCAGTGTCAAAGCTTCCCAAATTGCTATTGAAGGCAATGGTGAATACTTTTATGTTCATAATGGTTTAGGATCGATCGTATACGTATATATAGAACACAGTATATATATGGGCTATATATATGATATATTAGATTTTTTTGATATATATACTGTAGTATATATACGTTTATAAAACGCTATATATTCTCTTTATAAAAGGTAAAA
>CAZXBE010000041.1:0-12686 GCA_964638565.1 uncultured Chitinophagaceae bacterium | reverse complement strand
GGGTATAATGCCAGAAATACTAATGAAGAAATCTATTGGTAGTGTTTTGAAAGACTATAAAACAACTATTAAAGAAAAACTAAAGGAAAAAGGCCAATTACAAGATTATCCTGCACATGCAGCAGTCTTTGATATTACTAAAGGCAAAAGCACATTTGCATCTATTTTTTTAGATGTTACTGTGGGTGTTAATCGATTAGGAGATATAGAAGGTATAGTATATGTTTTAAAACAGGAGAGCGCTAATGCTGATGAGTTTAAAATAAAAAGTATGGCGCATGATTTAATCTCTCCTTCAACATCAATATATACAATACTGGATTTAATGTTTGACAAATATGAAGAATTTGGTGAATTGATGGAAAGTATTAGAGCATGTAATAATAATACTCTACAGAAAGCAAGAACAATCATGCGTGCCGATAAAGGCAAAAGCTCTATGGTTGAAGGTATTTATCTACAAGATGTAATCAACAAAACGATTAATCAATTTCATTTTCTGGAAGGTAGAGATCAAGTTGACATTTCTGTAAAGGTAGATAGTATAGAAGCATTTTTTAATAATAGAAGATTTATAGAATCTATTATACAAAATCTGATCGTCAATGCAATAAAATATAGAAAGCCAAATGAGCGAACTAATATAAATGTAACAGCAACAGATATTTCTAATGGTATACAATTAATTGTTCAAGACACTGGTATTGGAATGAAAGAGGAAGAAAAGAAAAAATTATTTGATAGAGGATATCAAGTTGACCAAAATGCTGAAGGATATGGTTTTGGTTTATATAGTATTTCAAAATACTTACATGAAATTAATGGAGATATTAAAGTAGAAAGTAAATTAAATATAGGCACAAGATTTATTTTAAATATTCCTTCTATGAATAGTGTAAAATAGTAATTGAAATAATTAAGAAAATAGCCAACCCTTTTATCATTTATGTTAGTGGTTGGCTATTTTATTTATGTAATACTATCCCAATACAGGAGCTAATTCTACTCTCTCTTTTATGTTGTTACTATTTTTCTTATGTGATAAAATATCATTGTGCATATTATTTATTAGAAGAGCATTATAATTATCTTTTAATTGTATATAGCATACTTGCTGAATATTTTTAGCACTAAGACTACGTTTTACAGTAGATGCAGTTAAACCCAAATATGTTTTGGATAATCCTAATTGATTACCTCGCATAATAAGCTGATAAATAGTTTGTTTATATAAATTGTGCGATTTTAAATAACTGTAATCCATACCGATAAATAAAGGAGAATAACTTTTCGCTGTTTTAAAACAGAATCCAACAGCTACAGGAAGTTCTGATATTTCTTGATTTGATTTCAAATACAATTCTACTACTTCAATATTTGATTCAGCTTTAGACATATTATAAAAAAAGGATATAGGAAGTTTAAAATCATTAATAGCATAGTTATTGGCTTTTACATTCTCATATAGAGCGTACCAATGTTTTATTTTTTTATCAGAAGGATTTTTAGCAATCTTCATTTCAAAATTGTCCTCATAGTTCAAAATTTCATTTTTTACTTTATAACGTTTCTTAGCATCTAAGATGGCTAAAAATTCATCTCTGTTTTTCCAAGTTGTATTATCTACAATATGTGCATCAGGAATATTTATTTTTATAAATCCTTGATCCATAAAAAAATCTCTCATATCCTTATCTTCAGCATTAAAATCCCTCATATATAAAGCATTAGATTTAGTTTCTTCCTGTTTTTTCCAAACATTATCTAACAAAAACATCAATGCTTCTTTCCATGCAGGATTTGAACGATCTATAAATAGATGTTGTCCCTCTGTTATAGGAGAACCCATCATAAAAGCTTTACATGTTAAATGATAAGGATCATATATGCGTTTAGCTTCTATTTGTTCAGATACATTACCAGGCTCAAGTACATCCTCTTTTATCCATGCTTCAATGAAAAAAGTAGATAGTAGTAATTCGCCTTGCTCATCTTTAATTATATAATAGTGAAATTTCCAATTATGTTCCTTATTAGTATTGTTTTGATAAGTCGTTTCTAAAAATTGCATTCCTTTATGGTCAAACACACCATTACCCTTCATCGCATCATCCCAAAGCTGCTGTGGGATAGATTTTATAGTGTTTTCATATTGCAATTGAAATAGAGGTTTTACAACTTCTGGATTTTTGATAGCATTGGTATCTAAAGGAAGAAGAGAGACATATAACTTCTTATTGATACTCTTTTCTTCTTTATTTTCTTTAAAGTGTGCTACTTTTTTAAATGCTCTATACACATCTTCTAAGGTTCTTCCTTCTTCTTGTAAAGCTTCTGTAAAATGATATGCTAAAGCACCACAAAAACGTTCTATATCTTGCAAGCTATGATGGCAAGTTATAGTGAATCTTACGCCGGTGCAAGCTTCAGGAACGGCCGGAAATATCGCAAGATTAGCTAAAAAGCCTGCTTTTTTAAGTCTATTTAATAAGTTATATCCTACTCTTGTTAAGCCTAAAGCCACAAAAAATATTGGTGTGGAAGGATCTGAAACTATAGGTAATCCATAGTTTTCTAATTGTTGTTGACAATATTTTATTTTTTGAGCAATATCTTGTTGTAGAGTATAAATTTCTGATGAAAGATGGATATCGGCGCAAGCAATAGTAGCACCCAAAGCAGCATTTTGATGTTGCCCTGCAAAAATTAAAGGACCTCCTACATGCGTTACTTTATCACATAACGCTTCATCTCCAAAAACAAATACACTTCCTCCTGCAGCAAATGCCTTATTTAAAGAGGTAGCTAATACCATTTTAGGATGTAATGGTACTTGGCTGAGTGCGTACCCTGTTCCATTTTTACCAGCCCAACTCATTCCATGAGCATCATCTACATACAAGTAAAAGTTTTTATATTTATTGAGTAGAATAACTAACTCTTTAAGTGGAGCACAATCTCCATACATCGAATACACTCCATCACAGGCATACCATATTTTTTTATTGTTGATAGATAGTTCTTGTATTTGTTTTTCTAATTGCTCTAAATGATTATGTCTTACAATAGTTACATTAACTCCATAGAGTTTCATATGTGATGCTGCATATTGCACACTACTATGTACTTGCTGATCCATAATAATAGTATCACCTTCACTTACTAAAACAGGTATAGTTGCCTGATGTCCGAGTGTTGTAGTAGGAACAACCACTACAGGTGCGCTAAACATTTTCATTAAACGGCTTTCTACTGCTGAATATAAAGAGCAAGAAACATAACTTCTGGAAGAGGGGTATTGTATACCATAGGCATCTATAGCATCTTTAGCAGCTTCTTTTAACCGAGGATCAACCTCTAAACCTAAATAGGAATAAGAGCCAAAATTAATAAGCTGTTTGCCGTTAATAATGATAAGCCGACCATCATAATTATGATCGTCAGTAATTAACTTTGCAATGCCTCTTGTTTTAGCTGTTGTTGAAATTTCATAGATGAGATTAAGTGTGTTTGTTTTCATATATTTAATTTTGTCAATGAACGAATAATATATTTAGCTACAAGAAATATATACTATTTTATTAATATGAAATTTTCATATTATGCGAACTTCTTACATAGAAAATGATTGCACAGAAATATGGTTGCAAGATGGAGTTATATATGTTGTATATAAGCCTCATCTTAGAAGTATTGATATTGAGGTAGCTAAGAAAATGGTACACGATCGCTTAATAGTATCTAATGGTATATCAAGACCAGTATTCATTGATACTTGTAATGCTAAAGGCATAAATGAAGAAGCAAAAGAATACATGGCTACTGGTGATGCTATGAAATACTTAAATGCTACAGCACTGCTGGTCCATAATAGAGTTTCCAAATTAGTGGCTAACTTTTATATTTCTCTAAGCCGCCCTAAAATCCCTACCAAAGTTTTTACTGATAAAGAAAAAGCACTTAAATGGTTAGAACTGTTTAAACAAACATCGAGCAATAATTAATTTATTACTTAAACATCTCTATTATTTAAACTTACTTATTTCTTTTTTTTAGAATCATTTTCTTCTTTCATATTGAAGTAACTCTAAATATGTAAAGTAAGGATCGCAATAAAAATTGTTTAGATAAAGATCACTGTATAAGTAATTATATAAGTATAAAAAATTATACTTAAAAACACAGTTATATAAAATTAATGTTTAATAAAAACATAAGAATATTTTTTAATCCACAATTGTTAGAAAGTCTATTATATTTTTTGTAAAAAATAATTAAATATAATAGCTTTGCGTAAGCAAAAGGATTTATAGCTAATCAATTCTTTTGTAGGATAAGATTAACAGATTTATTTAATGACTAAAAGACGAATGTATGATGAACACTACACCTGTGAAAAAGGCTATTGCCTTATTACAAAACACTCAAAAAGAAGTAAACGAACTTCTCCAATCCAATTCTGCTTTACATTTACCTACTGACCATTTACTCACCAGCGTAATTGATGGGCTTATTTTTGTTACCCAGCGTGCAGAACTTACTCCTCAGGCAGTTACAGGCGGCTTTGATACTACTCCTCTAATTCAATTTTATGAGGGTAAATCTACAGAGCAAACTATTATTACCTCATTACCTGCTGTAGTAGAAACTCCAGAAGAAGAAGTAGATAAACTTCGCAGAAATGCAACAGAACTCTATCATCATTTTAGGCAGCGAGAAAATAAAGATATTTTAGAGGCTTGTAATGCACTGGAAATCAGAGCAGTAGCTAAGCTGGCTGGGATTGATCCTACGAACCATCCCGAGCAAATAGATCATAGCTTTATCAATGCTATTAAAGAAGCCATCACTAAAAAAGAAGATCAGCAAAAAAAGAAAGAAGAGTTATTAGTTCAAGAGGAAAAAGCAGAAGAAGCAAAGCAACCAAATGACTCAGCCATTTCTACATTACCTAAAACAAAACCCGCTATTAAAAAAGGAAGCGTTAAAAAATAAATTATGCAATTTATTTTTAAAGATAATACCTATACTATTCCTACCAGCCTTTCAGAAATCACACTCGGTCAGCGTATAAACTTTCAAGAACAGTACGGCGAAGAAATAGCTAAGCGTGAAGCACTTATTAACGCTATAGAAGATAAAATTGAACGTGATTTAGAAAGAGCAGACCATTACATGTATATTTTTTGTATTTCATTTTCTTTTTTTAGTGGTATTGATATTCATACTGTAAAAGAAGAAGTCAATATTTATCAAATTATCGAACTCTTCTTACCCTGCTTTCAGGGGCTATTTGAACAGCAAGAACAAATCACTTTACAAAGCACTTATTATTTCAAGGATGAAGTGTGGGAATTAGCGAGTCCAGAGCTTAATTATAAATCTGCAATCACCTTTGGAGAATTTGTAACCGCTAAACAAATTATAAAATCACTATACGATTTAAGTAAAGATAATTGGACAGCACTACAATATTTATGTGCAATATTTCTTAGGAAAAAAAGTGAAGCCTTTGATGAGAGCTTTGCTACAGAAGATAGTGAACGTTTCAAACTGATGCGTGAGTTACCAATGGATATAGCGCTTAGCGTAGCTTTTTTTTTGAACGCTTCGAGCAGCATCTATCAGAAACCTTCACTATATTCAAAGCAAGCCGAGGAGGGATTACAGAACTAAACGCTCATTTTCAGAAATGGGGATGGATTAGTTTTTTAACGTATGTAACTGAAAAAGGAATATTTGACAAAACTGGGAATGGTAAAACGAAACTGGAAAACACTAAAGCAGCTAAACTATATGATGTACTGGTATGGGCAGATGAACGGAGCGATTACGAAACTGCGATAGCAGCATATCAAGATAGGTTATATAAGAAATAGCAGCCTCCCTTAATCCCGAATTCTCGGGACTCCAAAGGAGGGAAATAGAAAAAGGAAGTTTATAGATAGGAATTAATTCAATAAGAAGAATAAAAGTTTAGTAAGATGAACGAACTGGACTTGTATCAGTTGATACAACACATATTAAAATACTCTACTACTATAGAAGGTAGGTGTATTGTAGCGGAAGGCTACGGCAATGACCTCAATACAAATAATCTCGCAGAAATTATTGCTGACAGCTTAGGCAGTATTACCACACTTCAGAAATATCCACTGACTGTTATCCTTCCCCCTACTGAAATGGTAAGCAGTTATGAAAATCCAGATACTTCAGGATGGAGTACTTTCAAGCTCAATCTTTATTTTTTAACTACTACCTTTTATGATAATAATTCGGCTTTAGATAGCAGCCGTATCAATGCATTAAATAATAATAGTAGTTATCCTATTTGCAACAACTGGAAAGATATGCGCTCTGTTGCTGGTGATTTCAGACGCATGTTTAATAATTATATCCGAAAATATAATCTATTAGATAAAGTCAGAGAAGTACAACACAGCACAGATATATATAATAGAGTATCACTCAAAAATAACGACAGGCTTACTGGGATATCACTTCAATTTGACGCAGAAATTTTCATGCCTTGCAGCGTGCAAGATTACCTAACATTCCCACTACCGCTTTAAAAAAAATATATTCTATGAACAGTTACACCATCGCTAAACGCATACCAGATATTATAAGAGCAAAACGTCTGCTTACAGAAACTGATCCCATAGCACAAGCAATAGCCAGTAGTAGCAATCCTCAAATGATGCTGCTTGCTGAAATCTGGTACACGTTTATAGAACCGCATAAAGAACGTATGTATTGCGGTATTTGTTTAGCAAACATTTTAGAAAATTTCAGGGCATTAAAACAAGATTTAATACGCTTAGAAAATGAATATCAGCTTTTACAAAAACTATGAAGGCCGAACAAAACATATTAGAAAAAGTAGATAAGGCAATTAAAAAATCACTGACTAAAGAACTTAAATCCCAAGGCCATTATTTAACTGGTGGACTGGAGCGTTCTATACAAGGAGAAATTAAAAATATTTCTAACGGTGCGAGTTTAGAAGGCAGTATGGCTGATTATGGATTTATAGTAAATACTGGCACTACACCAGCTAAAATACCTTATCAGGAAAACAGTGGTGCAAAGAGTAGTAAGTATATCAGTGGCCTGATTAACTATTTTAAGCTAAAAGGTCTTAGTGAAAAAGAAGCTAAACAAGCTGCCTTTGCTACAGCCAAGGTGCAAAAAAAAGAAGGTATGCCAACTCGTAATTCATACAGCTATGCAAAAAACAATGAGCGTAAACTTTTTATAGAAAGAACAGCTATTAGCATTTCAAATACGGTAGATACTATAGTATCAGAAGAAATGGATCATGCTGTTGAAAAACTATTTACTAAACAACAGTCTGAAATTATTTAGAAGAATAACAAATAAATAATAAGCAATAAAAAAATAATAAAATCCTAATTCAAAATAAAAGGCAGTGCCGATCGTTTCTATATATAAGCAACCGGATGCAAGCAGCTTAAATGCGGCCTATAGACCTATTATGCTCTATTGTTCAGCCTTGCATACGCTTCCTGTTAGTGCTACAGCTTTTGTTCCACCGGTAGTGTATTGTGATATTTATTTTAATGGACTGTTTTATAAAACCCTTACTAAAACACAAAGCTCTAATAATCCAGATTTTGCAACTGGTATTACACCAACTTATGAATTTGATATACAAGATGCTGCACAAGAATATTTAAGAGCAGAACTTCCACCTAATGGGGGTTATCTTTTTATCTATGAAACGTTTAAAAGTATGACTGCTGCATATTGCAGATTTAGAAGTAGTGGGTATAACAGCAGTGGTTTTATTGTAAGTGAAGACACTGCACCTGTGCAAAGAACAGGAAGCAAACCACCAGTAGCAGGTACAGGTAAACAAACCAATACCTTTTTTATTTTAAACATGGCTTTACAACATGAGCATAACCAAAACCTTAATACGCATTTAAAATATATAAAAGATAAAACAAATGGCCCTTGGTCAATGACGGATGCATATCCGGCATCACACCGTCCTAAGTTATATTATGTAGGATTAAGCGATAGTGATTATTATCCTTTTGTATATAAAGGTGATTCAGAATTAAAATGTATAAAACTTTATTACAAAACAAAAGGAAAAACAACTTATCAAACCGATCAGTTCTGTAGATGCACAGGTCGCATCATAGGGACATATAAATTGCCTGATGCTATTGCTACTAAGCCTTACCTCTATGAAATAACTGCTAAAATAGATGCACCACTTTCTTTAGTAATTAATACTAAGCCTGCATGGATGACTATTACCGCTACAACTACTAAAATTAGTTTTAGCGGCACGCCTGCAAGAGCAGATATTTCACCAACACCTGTGAATGTTAATATAACAATTGTAAATTGTAATGATAGCAATTATATTTCTTTTAAGGATACAGTGGTAATTGTAAAACCATGCGAGGGAAGTATCGTTGGAACGCCCAAGTTACCTACAGCCTATGCAGGTAAACCGTACTTATATATTTTGAATTTACTAATCGACCTGCCGTTTTCTATAACCGCACCTCCACTGCCCCCATGGTTGAGCATAACTATCGGGCCTACAACCATTGCATTTAGTGGCACACCTACTGTAGCAGATATATCTGCCACACCAGTAAAAGTAGACTTAGAAATTATCAATTGCGGAGGGGCTAATAAAATAAAATTCTCTGATAGCTTTTTAGTACAAGGTGCACCAACGTTAACACTGATTAGTGATACCATAACAGGTGGAATTTTTTCTCGTAGAAGAAGACAAGTTTTTAGAGTAGGGCCTTATGTATATACGGGTTATACCTATAAACTTAAGCCCAGTTTTGCACCGGGAAACGATACTGTTGTGGTAGCCGTTGCAGGCGATACGCCCATTACGATTGCACAAAAATTAGTAAACGCGATAAGAGCCAAAGGTTATGGCACACCGATATATACCTTAATTAGCAGTGGAACAGATATCACTACAGAGATACGCTATCCTTCTCGCTTTGATCCAGAAGTAGTTTATTAATATATCAATAAGAGATACAAGAATGAAAAATAATAATATAAAATTCAACATTTAAAATTTAAAATAATAAGAAGTGAGCAACAAAACGATATATGGATTACCTGATGGGCCTAAAAATTTAAAGCCCTTGTTTCCTACAGTTAAATGGGAAGAAGTAGAAGATTATTATTTAGAACTCTATGATGATAATGGTACTCAACTTCTAACTACACCACTTAACAAAATAGGCTGCTGTAATGATGAAAATAAAAAAATCAGGATTTCATTTGTAAATACACTGGGTACCGTAGATGGTATTAGCCTAATTAAAATAGAAGAAGAATTTGAAACCAAATCCGATGCTTACGAAAAGCCGCTTCGCTATCCATTAGAAAAACCTATTGGAGGAAACTACCGATATAATATTAAAGCAAATTCTACCTACAAAGGCATTAGTGCTTGCTACAAAGAAGAAGATATGGTTTGGATAAAAGAACTCCTTAGCTCACCACTTGCTTGGCTGCAATGGAAAGGATCAGAAGAACAAACAGATGACCATATACCTATAGTCATTAGTGATGCAAAACTGATTACTCGCAAAGTAGAAGAAAGATATGTCTATGAAATACAAATAGCATTTAAACTCAGCAATGAACGAAGTGGAATTAAAAACTAAAATGAAATTTTAAATCCCCTCCTTTGGAGGGGTTTGGGGAGGCCGTATGAGTAAATATTTTAAGCTGCTTATTGATAGTAATTTAGTTGATGTACATAGTGTAGAAGAAGTGCCTATTGCTATTAGTTATCAATTGGAAGATAAAGAAGATTTTCAAAAGAAGAAGTCCAGTGAATCTTTCAACATTACTTTACCTGCAACCCTTAACAACAATAAAATTTTCAACAGTTTTTACAATCCTGCTATCAGTGATACTACACCAGATGAAGCTTTTAAAAATCCTCGTCCTTGCATTATAGAAGCAGAAGGCTGTGAGTTATTAGTCGGTAAAAGTTTTTTAATTAAAGCGACGCATGATGATAAACCGCTCTCTTATGAAATTAATTGCTATGGAGATAATGCAGATTGGATGATTGATTTAAAAGAAGCAACCCTTTATGATTTTATAAAACAAGTCAAATTTATTTTTAGTAAAGCAGTTATTGAAGCTTCATGGAGTTATGATGGTACCAGTGAAGCCCTACCTTATGTATTTGCCCCTATTCGTTATGGTAGGCCTACCGATAAAGACAAAAATAATGATGGTAATTACCTGCCTGCTTACATGCGTCCTTCGCTATCGGTATATTGGATACTCTATTGGGGATTTAAATCAGTTGGGTATAAAATACAATCTACTTTTTTTAACACACCTTATTTCAGAAGGCTGGTGATGCCTTGGACATGGGGAACATTTCTGAGCAGTGAAGGCACAAAATATGACGTGCATAAATTTTTGGCTAAAAGCACAAGGGACTATTGGATAGAAGGCAAACAAGATCGTTACTTGGATTTAAGTGTAACCAATGATTATAACAATGGGGCCTTTGACAACAACGATGATTATCAATATATAGCTGGTAATCAAGAAATGCGCTGGACATATAAAACCAATCAGCCTTTCGGAGTACTGGAAACCAGTTTTAATTTGATGGTATCAGTAAATGCTACTGTTAGTGCTAATAGTGATGTAGGCCTTTTTGTGCATTGGTACAGAAAGAGAACAACAGACGCTTCACCAATACTTATGCAAGTAAATCAAATAGTAGGTATTTCTGCACCAGTTGTAGGGAGAAGAGATGATGTAGGTATTAAAGAAGCCAATTTTTTAACACAAGTAGGCCCGGGAGATTATGTAAGTGTAAAACTTTTCACGCACATGTTTGAAAGTAAACTGGGGAGAGCAAACAACGTATGCAGTGTAGTGCAATTCAAACTGGATTTTATACGTATCCCATTGGGTGGTCAAATCTTCTTTGATAATTATTTAGGGTTTCAAAAACATAAATTCCTTGATTTGTTTAGAGGTGTAGTAGACTCATTTAATTTATCTGTTCAAACTGATGCTGTAAATAAAGTAGTAGTGATTGAACCTACTCATGCCTATAGCACAACTAATGACCTCAGTAAAAAACAAACGGGCTATTTCGTAGATGATTATTATGATTGGTCAACCAAACAAGATATGAGTAAAGTATCTACACAAACCTTATATAGTGATTATGAAAGAGAACTAACCTTTAAATTTAAAGAAGATAGCAACGATGGTATTTTTAAACTCGTACAGGATAGAAATCTAAATAAGCTGGCTACTGGAAAATATATTTTTCCTGACCGCTTTAAGGCAGGAAATAAAGAACATGAAAATCGTTTCTTCTCAGCTACCATGCACTACGAAGTAGATGAATTGAAAACGATTACCGGTACTGCTCCTCAAATGATTTGTATTGTTCCCGAAAATATCAGCAACACTTCCAGTGGAGAAGCAGAAAATACATTTTTACCTAAGCTCGCATGGTACAAAGGTGTAGTCACTGGTGTAGGTGGATGGCGTTGGGATGGTACAGCAAGAGGAGATTATCCATATCTATTTGCGGTAAACTACAAACCCGGTGGTGCAAATGATCCTATACTCTCTTACTCCGATGAAAAAATTGGAAATGAGCTCAGCGGATACACACAAGGCAAAGGATTACTCAAACGTTTTTTTCATCAGCGGCTTGCTATTATGCGCAATGGCCAGTGGTATACTACCCATTTCAGATTGAACAATTATGATATCAGTAATGGCATGCATAGAGAGTATATTGTAATTAATGGTCAGCGTTATGAACTAATTGAAATTAAAGATTACAAACCCTTGCAAGAAGAATCTACGGAGTGTACACTTCGCAGACATTGGCCGGTTAGTAAAATAGATGAGGATGCAACTTTTCCTTCCAGCAGTAGCGTAGTCAGTGATAAAATCAGTAATACAAGTTTTGATATGAAATATGCAAGGCTGGTGTGTTTAAGCACCGATATACCAGGCCCTCCCTAACCCTCCCAAAGGGAGGAAATAAGAATTCCTACAAATACAATTAGCAATGATTAAATGCAACAATATTTTATAAATAATTAAAAAACTAAACGTTCTAAATCCCCTCCTTTGGAGGGGTTTGGGGAGGCCGCCTATGGATAGTACAATAAAAAAAGTCTATGATATTAGACTGCTCGGTGCAGATGCGGTTTTGAAAAACATACAGTCTGTTAACAGTGAGTTTGATAAAGCAAAAAAGCTGGTGCAAACGCTACAAAATAATGCACTTAAAAATGCTAACCTCATTGTTGATCCAGAAAAAATTAAACAAGAAAAAACTGCTTTAGAAGAAGCAGAGCGTGCTTTACTTAAAGCTACCACAGCTAAAAAGCAGGCAGATGCTGAAGCTAAAGTAATCGATGCCTACAATAAATCGCAAGCTAATGAAAGAAAAAAGAAAACTGGCGATATAGAAGCGGAAGCGGGTAGTTATAACAAATTAGCCGCTGAACTTAAGATAGCTAAAGCAGAACTAAAAAACATTACTATTGGTAGTAAAGGATTTGATGAAGCCCTCTCTAAAGTTCAATCATTGCAAGAAAAAGTAAACGGCTTTAATCGTTCCCTTAGCAGAGATGGATTATTGGTAGGTGAATATAGCA
>CAZXBE010000040.1:0-12703 GCA_964638565.1 uncultured Chitinophagaceae bacterium | reverse complement strand
AAAATAAGAAAGGGGTTATAGGGGAAAACAAAATCCCGCCATTAGGAATTGAAGTCGTAACTCAAATGGCCACAAAAGCTTGGCAAGATCAGAAGTGGAAACAAAGCATCAACTACGGTCAGGGTCTGGATAAGGATAGTAATCAACTTAAACGATGGATGTCACTTTTCAACGCCAGTCTATGCAATGATCCGATGCCCAATTTTAATGAGGAGCTATATAAAAAACTCTTTGGCGGTTGGCTCTCTTTGCAAAAAAGCAAAGGCCGTAAACTGGCCAACGCTGAAATAGAAACAATCGAAAAGCCACTGGAAAAATTACATATCTAACCACTACACCTAAAATGTAAAAATATGAATAGACAGCGTAAACAATCATATCAAAAAAGTGTACAACCGCTTATACAACTCTATCCTGCACTAACAGAAAATGTGCATTATAGCAAGGAATTAGAAAAAGCAGTATTAGGTGCTTGCCTGTTAGAACGCCACACCTTTAGCAGAACATACAAATTAGTAGAACCAGAACATTTTTACAATCCCTATCATACCCAGCTATATCGTTATTTACTCGAAATGTTTGAACAAAGTATTCCTATCGACATCGCTACTGCAGTAGATTATATCATGCGTACAAAAGGTGTTAATGATTTTGCAGGAGAAGGTATTCCTTACTTTATTACTTGTCTTACCAACGCAGTAAGCTCCTCCGCACATATAGAATACCATTGTCATATTCTACAAAGCATGTATATCGAAAGAGAATTAGTAACACTTACACAGGGTGGCTTGCAACATGAAGGCAGCACTACTGAACGTATTAATCACCTGCAGGAAAAATTATCTGCCCTCAAGCAACAAAGCGGCATAGATGATATTGTAGATATGAGTACACTGATGGTAAACTTATACAAGCATCAGGATCAAATGCAGCTCACTGACGGTATAGGCGTAGAAACAGGATTTTATGGACTGGATAAACAAAATGGTGGCTTTCAGAAAGGAGACTTAATCGTACTGGGTGCAAGACCTTCTATTGGCAAATCTGCTTTTGTTGGTAAGCTCGCTTTAAATATGGCTGCTAAAAAAATACCAGTAGGTATTGTAAGTTTAGAAATGAGCAATAATGAAATTGCAGGACGTTTAGCTGCTATCGATACGGACTTAGATTTTGATGCGACTTATAGAGGACTGTTTAAAGATGAGCATGACAGGCAAAGAATGTACGAAATTGTTAGTCATCGTACCAGTAATTATCCTATTTATATCACAGATAAAACAGGCGTGGACATCAATGAGATTCGAGCGAAAGCAGAAAAAATGAAACGTTTATACGGCATTAAATGTTTAATTATTGATTATTTACAGCTTATTGAAACACCTTACTATGCCAATCGCAATAGAGAAAACGCTGTAGCAGAACTCAGCCGCAAATCTAAGATTATGGCTAAAGAAATAGGTATCCCTGTCATTGTGCTTTGTCAATTAAACCGAGAGGTAACAAAACGAACAGGGAAAAACAGACATCCACAATTATCAGATTTACGGGAAAGTGGTTCATTAGAACAAGACGCAGATGTGGTTATATTTTTACATAGGGATTGGATGATGGGTGTAGAAAAAAATGAGGAGGGTAGTAGTACAGAATTTGAAGCAGACTTGGTTATTCGTAAATGGCGTAATGGGAATGCCAACTTTATTTTAAAACTTGATTTTGAACCTCGTAAAATGAAGTTCAGTGAACGTAGAGGTGAAATTTATAAAATCTCTGCTGCAACGCCTATTAATCCTATTACACAAAACAATATACATAATGATGAAACAGAAACACCCTTTTAGGCAAAATACTTTATCAAAAAGTCCTTGCGCTTACTGTGCAATAGTAAAATTATTAGAAGCACATGGCTTTGTACAACAGCCTAATGGAGATATGGTCAGACGAATGACCGGTTGTGTGTTTTATTATAAAACCTTAACCAAATATTCTTCTTTATTAGCTTTTCAATTAGAATGGCCTTATGCGTATGACAAATAATAATTCTATTTTATCTTGCATAACAGAAAATATATACAACATGAAATTTTTTTTGTAACACTTCTTTCTATTTTACCACTATTAATTTTTGCACAACTTAAAGGTAAAGTAGTAGGCGTAATAGATGGTGATACGTTTAAATTACTTACTGCTGATAATAAACAAATTAAGGTAAGATTATATGGTATTGATTGCCCTGAAAAGAAACAAGATTTTGGACAGGTAGCTAAACAATTTCTGAGTGAACAAATTTTTGGTAAACAAGTAGAAGTAGAACAAAAAGATATTGATCGGTACGGTAGAACCATTGGCATGGTATTTACTGATAAACATATTAATGTCAATGAAGCCCTGCTCAAGGCAGGACTTGCATGGCATTACGTGTATTTTGAGAAAAACAATCCTGCATGGGATAATTTAGAAAATGATGCCAAAGCTGCTAAAAAAGGATTATGGTCTCAGCCTAATCCTATAGAGCCTTGGAACTTTAGAAAACAAAAAAAGAAAGAGTAAATTTATTATTTCACTATCCAAATGTTGCGACACTACGAGACACCATTTGGACAACTAACCTTAAACTATGAAAACACTACAATCCGCTGTAATTAAGACAGAGCCTATAGCTTGGCGTTCTTTACAGTTTTTACAAGCTGGCAACTTTAAAGACCTCAGTGACACCTCCAAACAGAAGCTAAAAACCTCATTATTAGCTAATCAATTTAGCCAACCTTTTTACGTATGGCAAGACCCTAAAACAAAAGAGTTGTATTGTTTAGACGGTAAACACCGCAGTGTAATTTTAGAAGAATTGATAACAGAAGGTATAGAAGTTCCAGAAAAATTACCTGCTACTTTTATTAATTGCAAAAACAAAAAAGAAGCTTCTAAATTAGTATTGCAATACTCATCTATTTATGCCAGAGTGGCCAGACAAGGACTTTTTGATTTTATGCAAGCCTTTGAGTTGGACTTTGATGAACTTACTGAACAAATTGATTTACCTGATTTCTCTATGCCTCGGTTTGAACAACAATTTGATGTGTTTAAACAAGAGGATGCAGAAGAAATAATATCTCCTATAGATGATAAAGAGCTTATTGTACAAGCCGGAGATTTATTTATACTCAATAACCACCGTATTGTTTGTAGCAGTTTTGAGGACACAGAAAAAGTAAATGAGTTAATGCAAGGAGAAAAAGCTCGTATAATAAACTGCGATCCACCTTACAATGTATTGATAAATAAATGTGTTCATAGAGGAAAAATTAAACATGAAACTTTTACTTCAGCAGGTGGAGAAATGACTGATAAAGAGTTTGTAACGTTTTTAGCAGCTGTTATACAACAGTCTATAAACCATAGTGTTCAAGGAGCTATTCATTATATATTTATGGATTTTAGACATATATGGCATATCACAGAAGCAGCTCGCAGTATATACAAATCAGGAGAACCTAAACAAGTATGTGTATGGTATAAGGATATGATGGCTAATGGAGATTTTTATCGTTCACAATATGAACTGTGTTTTATATTTAAAAATGGTAATAAACAAAAACATGTATCTCATATAGGACTTGGAAATCGCATGCGTACTAATGTATGGCAGTATCCTTCAGCAGTAAGTTTTTCCAATCCAGATAAAATAGAACTTCAAAATCACCCTACGCCTAAACCCGTAGCTATGATAGCAGATGCTATTCTTGATACTACACATAAAGGCGATATAGTCATTGATTGGTTTTTGGGAAGTGGCACTTGTCTAATAGCTTGTGAACAAACCGGACGTAAAGGTAGGTTCACTGAAATAGAACCTAAGTATGTGCAATCTGCAATTATACGCTATATTAATTATTGTAATAGACACCATATTCCTCTTCAATTTACACATTCAAACGGGAACCTTAATATAGAAGATTTTTTATAAAATTATTCGCGCCAACACCATTAAACCGTATACTATGTATAAAAATTAACCTATGGCTAAAAATAAAACAGGTCAGATTGAGTATCAGAAACGTCTATTTACGGTACAGGGATGGATTATACAAGGTATACCTTCCTCTTTTATCATAAAAAAGGTAGTTCAAAACGGGTGGTGTAATGAGCGTAATGCCAAACACTTGCTAAAAAAAGCAAAAGCGCAATGGGCAGAAATTCCAGAGTCAGACCTTAAAGAAAAACGTATGATTAAACTGGTACAACTTGAACACATGAAATTGGATTTAAAACCAGAATATAAAGGTACACCTGCTGGTATTCAAGCATTAATGATTATCGAAAAAGAAATTATTAAATTGGAAGGTCTTAATGCAGTACCACCTATATCAATTACTAATAATTTATTAGCAAAACAAAATTATAAACTAACCGTTGAGGTGGTACGTACCGGGCATCCACTTGCACACTCTGAAGATGATGTTATTCTATAGCTATCTTTTAATCAAAAAATAATCATCCTATGATAACTGCACATAAACAAACACCGGGCAATAATTATGAAATTCAACTATGGACTAAAAGAGGTTGTAATGAAGGCGATAGATTAATAGCACTACTTAGCAGCCTGTCTTTTTTAACCGATAGCACTCATAATTTTTCTGTGGAAGAGATACAAATCTTAATTGGCATTTTATTTCCTACCAAATCACATGAGTTATATACCAAGAGAGGAGCAAATACCTTTAAATACTTATTTGAGGGCTTCAGTCATATCATGGGTAGAGTAAAACATAATATGTTTAAACGTTGTAGTTCTCTTATTGTTATACAAAGTTTTGAACAACAGGGCTTTGTTTGTGTAAAGGCTAAACAGGATTGGTATATGAATGTATTACATAAAGAAGTAGAAAGAGCTTATATGTTTTTTGGAAGCTTTATTTAGGAAAATAAAAAGTATAGATGCCAGTTTAGTAAGGATATACAAAAAGATATGTTTAAGGTCAATGAGCTATATGAACAAAATTATATAAGTAAAGCAAAAATTACTATTAATCAAGGAGGCACTTCTTCAGGAAAAACGTATGCCATTATTCAAGTGCTTTTTATGTTAGCCATTGAGAAACCCAATACTATTATTACAGTTGTAGGACAAGATATTCCGAACCTTAAAAAAGGAGCATTAAGAGATGCTAAAACCATTTTCAGTGCAAGTGAGTCCTTACAACAATTTATAGATAACTACAATAAAACAGATAGAATCTTTGAATTCAAAAATGGCAGTATTATAGAGTTTACCAGCTTTGATGATGAGCAAGATGCTAAAAGCGGTAAACGAGATTATTTATTTATAAATGAAGCCAATGGTATTTCCTATAATGTATACTGGCAACTCTCCATTCGTACTCGTAAAAGGATATTTATTGATTACAACTCTACAGCCAGCTTTTGGGTACATGAAAAGTTATTAGGCCAAAAGGATGCGCAAATGATTATTAGCGATCATCGAAACAATGGGTTTTTATCTGTAGAACAACATAATGAAATTGAAAATATAGCAGATAAAGAACTATGGAAAGTATATGCAAGAGGATTAACCGGTAGAGTACATGGATTAATTTATACCAATTACCAGCTATGTGATGCTATACCCGAATTTCCTAAAACCTGCTATGGACTCGACTTCGGATATAATCATAAATCTGCATTGATAGAAGTAGGAAAATGGGATAACCGCTTGTACTGGCACGAGTTAATTTATCAAACTGAATTAACAGTATCCGATCTTATCTATCAAATGAAAGAATTAAATATTAGTAAAAAGATTATTTATGCTGATAGTGCCAGGCCTGACGCTATAGAGGATTTAAAACGTGCCGGGTTCAATGTAAAGCAGGCAGATAAAGATGTAAAGAATGGAATTGATTTTATCAAACGGCATCAACTCTACATTACTAAAAGTAGCACTGGCCTTATTAAAGAATTACAACATTATAAATGGAAGGAAAAAGATGGCGCATTTATAGATGAGCCGGTAAAGTTTAAAGATGATGCAATGGATGCTGCTCGCTATGGTTCATACTCTCAACGTAAAAGCTCTACTATTATTGTTTCTACCGGAAGTTATTATAATAATATTTTAGATAAGTTGTAATACTTTAGATTATATAACTAACAATTCATAGATATTTATCCCTTCTTTTATTAGTTATCGACAGTTTTTATAAAAAAATTTGTGTAACTCAAAAGTTACCTATATATTTGCGTAACTTTAAAATTACATATTATGCAAAAAGAAATTAAACACATCTGGCATTTTAACCAATCGCCAAAAGAAGTTTGGGAATATTTAACTAAGCCTGAACTGATAGAACAATGGCTCATGAAAACAGATTTTCAGCCAATTGTAGGACATAAATTCCGGTTTACCTTCACATCAAAACCTGGTAGCCAATATGAAGGTATTGTTCAGTGCCAAGTTTTAGAAGTAAAACCATTTACCAAACTATCCTATTCGTGGAATGGCAGCACACAAGACAAAAGCAGAAGCTTTGATTCAACAGTGGTATGGACGCTTATACCTAAAGCAGATGGTACAGAATTACAATTAGTGCATAATGGTTTTACAGTATTAGAAGACTTTATTGCACACAATAATGGTTGGTTAACATTAGGAAACAAATTTGTTGAACTTTTAAATAACATCAAAAAATGACAGCACAAACCCTTGATGTATTTCAAGTAATTGCTGACCCCAGTCGAAGGCAAATGATGCAAATGCTTTCAAAAGAAAGTATGACAATAAATGGACTGGCCGAAAACTTTGATATGAGTAGACCTGCAGTTTCAAAACATATAAAAATAATGTATAACGCAGGCTTTATTTCTATTAAAGATATTGGCAGGGAACGTTATTGTACTTTAAAGCAAGATGGCTTTAATGAATTGCAGGATTTCATTAATTACTTTGACAAATTCTGGACAAGCAAACTCAAAAAATTAGAAACTATTTTAAATAACAAAACAAAATCATAAAAAAATGACAACAACAGATTTTACAACTACCATTTTGGTAAACCAAACTCCATCCGAAGTATTTAACGCTATCAATAATGTTAGTAGTTGGTGGCAAGGAGAAATTAAAGGCAGTACAACGAAACTTGGTGATGAGTTTACTTATCGTATGGAGGAGTTTCATTTTTCAAAACAAAAATTAGTGGAAGTTATTCCTAACGAAAAAGTAGTATGGTTAGTTACACAAAGCAAACTGAATTTTGTAAAAGATACGACCGAATGGACAGAGACAAAAATCATTTTTGAAATCTCTGAAATAAATAACAAAACGCAACTTCGTTTTACCCATCAGGGTTTAGTCCCCAAATTTGAATGTTATGAAGCTTGTTCAAATGCATGGAGCCAACTTATTCAGCAAAGTTTATTCAGTTTGATAACTACAGGTAAGGGCAAGAAGGTTTTTTAAATAACAAAGCGAAATAAAACAAAATGTAAATCAAATTACGATGATTTAATTATATGTATAGCTAAAAGGTTTGCTTTAACTGAATGATCACTTTATTCTTATTTAATCAGAGCATTTGTGTAATTTTATTTAGTATTATTTTTTAGTTGATTTTTTTAATTCTTCAGATCATCAATATAAAAATATTGTACTTTATTTTATTACAAATACTTAAAGATTAACTATATATGAAATATAAAGTCATCGCTTTTTCAGGAAGCTTAAGAAAAGAATCTTATACCACAAAATTGGTTAAAGCATTTAAGATGTTTGCTCCAGAAAATGTTGATCTTGAATTTGTAAATATTAGTGATTTACCATTTATTAATCAAGATGTAGAAAACAATTTACCTCAATCCGTTAAAAACTTACATGCTGTTATCCAAAAAGCAGATGGAGTTATTTTTGCTACTCCTGAGTATAATCGATCTTATTCGCCCGTTTTAAAAAATGCTATTGATTGGGGTTCAAGGCCTCAAGGAGTAAATAAATGGAAGCAAAAGCCCGTAGCCATTATAGGTTGTACACCTTATGCTTTAGGCGCATTTGGAGCCCAAAACCATTTAAGACAAGTTTTAATGTATTTGGATATGATACCCTTGCAACAGCCAGAATTTTATTTATCTAATGTTGCAGATAAATTTAATGATAAGGGCATATTAAAAGATGATGAAACTAAAAAGAAAATAAATGAGGTTTGGAATGCACTTATTAAATTAATTAAATGAGAAACTTAAAAAATAAATACTATGAGAAAAATAATTTCATTTATGCACATATCGCTTGACGGCTTTGTAGCAGGACTGAATGGAGAAATGAATTGGATTAAAGTTGATGAAGAAATTTTTGATCATGTTGGCAAACGAATAAGTAAAACTGATACTGCATTATATGGACGAATAACTTATGAGATGATGCAAAATTACTGGCCTAATGCAGGAGATAAACCTGGAGCATCCAAACATGACATCGAACATTCAAAGTGGTATAACAAAGTTCACAAAGTTGTTTTATCAAAAACAATGAAAGAAATGGGTTTAACTAACACAGAAATTATTAGCGACAACCTTATAAATAGCATAAATGAAATAAAACAACAGTCAGGTTCAGACATCACTCTCTTTGGTAGCCCGACAGCAACACATTCACTTATGCAATTGAACTTACTTGACGGATACTGGCTATTTGTTAATCCAATTATTCTTGGACGAGGCATTCCGTTGTTTGTAGACATCAAAGAGAAAATAAAATTAAACCTATTAACTACTCGACAATTTACTTCTGGGGTAACTGAACTGAATTATACAGTGGACAGACAATAACAACGAACCGCTAACATAGGCTTAGCGAAATGGTGGGTGATTAAACAACAGTCGTGTTCCTATTCGGGCCGTAAAGGCAATACTATTATTGTGCTACAGGGAGTTATTATGATAAAATTTTGCATCAGTTGTAATCGCTTTTATTCATTTTTTAAAATGATATTTAAGAATATATATATTTTTGCTAACTGCTTTATTAAAGCCGTTGCTATCCTATGAAAAAGAGCAATGTTAATTGCTCTTTTATTTTCTTAAGCCATTATAGTTTATAAGCTTAATAAATACTATTTTATTTTCCACAATGCTTATAATTTATATTATTTTGACTTATGCCAATAAGAATAAGGACGAAAATCTAAAGAATCATCACTATTAGTGATCAATTCATAACCGGTAATTTTATTAAGCTTAGCTATATAAGATGGTCCAAACAATATATGTAAATCCAATTGCTGTTTTGGTATGGTATCGTTATTTTTATAAATGGGAATTCTTACAAGCTTTTGCCCAAGACTATTGCATAATTCAGTTGTCTGAATATTTGGCCTACTTTTTCCTAAGTATTTTAAAAATAGGCTTTGATACTTTTTTATATCAAAGTCTATCATCTCCTTGTTTTTACCGATAACACCTAAATCATCAACTCCAATTAGAGAAATAAACTTAGAAGTATTCGTATCCAATATTGCATTTATAATTTCATTTGCAGTATTATAAATTTTTTCTTCATAGGTTTGAGATTTACGACTACTTAGAATAGCACTAAAATTCAAACAGATAATTAACTTCATTATTTGTATGATAGTATATTGAGTTTCTATTCCTCATCCCATGTTGTAGGAAAGTGTTTTTTAGATTTCATTCCTGTACTATCAATAACAATTAAGGCATATCCAGATATTTTGTTTAGTGGTATAATATCGGGTGGGCCAAAATACAAATTGAGATATAATTCTTTAATATTAGCTATGGTATCATATCCTTTATAAAGGGGTACTTGTACTAACCTTTGGCCAAGATCAGTATACTTGTTAGTTATCAATATTTCTGGCTTATCTTCTTTTAAATATTTGTTAATATATGATTTAATTTTTATGTAATCAAAGCGCACTAACTCTGTATCTTGTCTCCTATCTGTTCCAATTAAATTTAAAAAATCTTCCTCTGTATTGCCTTTTAATATATCAATTAATTGATAAGTAGTTTGTTGTATTTTCTCTTCGTTAGTCTGGCTTTTACAGGAAATAAAAGTTAAAAAAGTAAATATAGATAAGCAGCAATATATTTTTATAACCCATTTTATCTCCCTTACAATTATTTTATATTGATTTAACATTTATCTGACTTGATCCTACAAATTTAAGTTTTACATAATTAATTTTTAGAAGGTGGTATCACCATTGATGGTGGCTTGATATAGATTACTATCAATTTGTAATTTGATAACTTATCCAGAGAAATAAGATGGGGAGGTCCAAAATATAATTCTAACTTTACTTCAGATATATTATTTATACTATCATTACCTTGATAAAAAGGTATTTCCACTTTACGCTCTCCCAGATTATTATAATCATTAGTAATAATAATTTTAGGCTTTTTATCTTTTAAATACTGATTATATAAATTTTGAATTTTTTTAACATCATATTCTACTGATTCATCATCTTTACCTATAACTTTTAAACTACTTACTCCAATTAATTTCTTAAAAGTATTAATATCTTCTGCTCTTATTGCTTCTATGATTTTGCTACTGGTCACTCTAATCTTTTCTTCATTGGTTTGAGCTTTACAACTAATTAATATTGTAGTAAAGACTAAATAAATAAATGATTTTACAATTGACATAGTATTATAATAGCTTTCTTATTCCTCATTTTCATCCCAAGTTGTTAATAAATAGCCAGATATTTTATTTAATAATATAATGTTTCTTAATGTTATAAGCTATCTATTATATTGTGTATTGTAAAATTCAAAGTATCAAGTATATTTTTAGCTTTTATGATCTTATTATTTTTATCTGAATTTTCACCCAATGCATAACCAGAATTACCCCAGGATAATGATTTAAAATAAAACAGCCCCAAATAATCATTCCAATAATAAATTAAATTTTTATCGACAGATTTAGGATCATATAAAAATATAGGCATTATCGAATAAGTGCTATCAGAAGTATGTAATAATATAGATGGCAAGACCCTAATTTTTGAAGCATTCATAGGATTCCCTTTATAAATTCCACTATTTGTTTTTAGGTTTAAATAAAACGTCTCAGTAATAGCAGAAAAGGTATTTGTGATTATTAAGCTATCTTTTTTTCTTTCTACTTTATTTATATAATAGAGAGTATCTATTTTTTTTTCTCTTTTATTTTCTACTATAAAGAATTGTTTCTTATCGTTTTTTGAGCAAGAAATAATTAAAAGAAGACTTCCCAAAATTGTAAATATGATTTTCATCTATAATTATTTTAAGTTTTTGTAGTTTTCCAAATAAAGTTTATGATTGTTTTCAAAAATATCATTAATGGAACTTTTAAATAAAGGATATGCTTTAATTAGTTCATTTTTAAAATTTTCATATTGCTTGAAACCTTCATTATTAATGTTTTTATCTCGCAAAGCTTTATGCTCTTCATCTTGATTTGTCATATCTTTCTTATAGCCTTTTAATCCATTAGTTTCATAAGCTTTTAACATATTTCCAATTCTATACCCATGTATAAAAAATTCATGTGCAGCAGTTTCAATTACATTTCCTAAGCTTTGAGTGAAAGACATTACTTGCATTGTAAATTCTGGTTTTGAGTTACTGGTCCCAAATGTAAGCCCTCCAACTGCACTACTTGGAAAATTCCCTTCTAATTCGGACATTGTAACATCAATTATATTTAAATTATATTTACTATTTTTCCCCTCTGCTTTAAACTCATATCCTCCAACTATATCTCCTTTATTAGCAAATTGACCCAAAAAGTTTCGACCTTCCTTAGTATTAGTCATTGCAGTTAACATAGTACTTGTTTTAAATCCAGATATTCCATCTTTCATTTTATAACTTAAATCATTATTAATGTCTATCGCAGTATAAGGCTTTATCGTGTCTCCTAATAAATCATTATACTTTATAGGATTATTATCCATAGCCACATAAGGACTTTGCATTTCATTTGGCTTTGGATCTATTTGCCAGAACCTTCCACCTAATTGTGGGTCATGTATTCTAAAAAATGATTCATATATATTAAGATCAAAATCTGCTGTTTTTTCATAATTATTAAACTTCTTTTTATTAGATGTATAATTATTTCCTTTAGCAGCTTGAGAGCTAATCCCAGCCATCATCAATCCTGCCGGATAATAATGATCCTCCTCCAATAGCGGCCCTCTCACATCACTTACTTGTAAATTATCAAAATACACAGGTATATTTTGCGTTTCATTAGAAGTGTAAATATATAAATAACCGTTTACCGGAACGTCCACTGAGCCGGTTAGTGCAGTTGTGGTTTTATCCTCGCCAACTTGCTTACAACCACTACCTTCCGCAACACTTGTCAATTGACTTTCTTTTAACAACACCCAACACAGGTGGGCTTTAGGTTTAGTAGTAATCGTATTAGCACTACTGCCAACAATATCACTAAAGGCTGCAATAGGATTTTGCAGTGTTGCATTACTTACCGTTCCACTGCCCACTTTACCACCTGAAGCAGCAGGTATTTGATTTGTTAAGATACTGATCACATCATTCACTACACTATTATTACCAGCAGGCGAACTTCCTCCAGCATCATACCAACTATTCACCTTAATGTTTATTTTATCACCAGCCATTACTTTAAGTATTATTCCTGGTCCTATCTTGTTTTCATCTCCTT
>CAZXBE010000039.1:0-12723 GCA_964638565.1 uncultured Chitinophagaceae bacterium | reverse complement strand
TTTTTACACTAATACAGTTACTATCCTATTTACACAAAGTTTTAGATACTACCTAACATGAATATGCAAATCACTAAAATTCTTTCCATCATCAGATTTTATCTGCTTCAAATTGATAAATTTCTTTTTTAATGGCACATACTCTTTCCATTCATCCGTTATTATATTAGCCTTGGGAGATACATATTTTTCTAAAAATGAACCAAGTTCTTTTGATGATGCATTTTCAATGATTTCTGCATATGCTCTTCCTACTCTATTTTCTAATACTTCAATGGCTAATACAATTAATTTTTTAGCTCCTTTACTTCTACCTCTTTTTTGCTCCTCTGGTCCGCCAACAATAAATTCATCAACCTGTACAGTGCCTGTTAATGGATATTGTAGGCTACTTGCCATCGCTTGTTGGATTTTCCATTTAAACTCCCAACAAGTTTTCTGACGTAGTTCATACTCCTGGCTTAATTCCAAACTGGACATCCCCTTTTTCTTTGTAGCTATTTTAAAAGCAATATGAAAAGCTATCAAAAGTGAAAATTTAACCTTGTCAAACATTGTTCCTGCCGTAGGACTTTCGTCATATCTACACTTGGTACAACGCCTGTTAAATTCTTTTTTCCCTTTGCAATAATTAGAGTAACCACAACGTTTACAAATATAACCTGACGCCCATTTGATTCCACTCAAATAAGATAGACAAGCATCTTCAGTGGTAAACTGTTGATAAAATTTGATAGAATTCACTCCAACAAAGTTATTTCTTTCTATCATTTAACAAAGAAAATAACTTGCGACCTAAACGCCTATACCTATAATAAAATTTAAAAAAGTTATTTACAATAGTCAAACAAACTATGCTCAAATGATTACTTTTGAGCAAGAATTTTATTACCTCAGGCAATTTACTTATAATAATTTATGACAAAAAAAATTTCTGCTATTGGTGTTATAACATCTGGAGGAGATGCCCCAGGAATGAATGCAGCTATCCGTTCTGTAGTTAGAACGGGTATTTACAACGGATTAAACGTATTCGGCATTATGAGAGGTTATAATGGATTGATTGAAAATGAAATAATACCCATGGAATCTCGATCCGTAGCTAATATTATACAGCACGGAGGAACAATATTAAAAACAGCTCGCAGTAAGGCTTTTATGGAATATGAAGGTAGAAAAAAAGCCTACGAAAATTTAAAAAAACATGCTATAAACGGCTTGGTGATTATTGGTGGTGATGGTTCCTTTAGAGGGGCATTACAGTTTTCAAAAGAATTTGATATCCCTTGTATAGGATTGCCAGGCACTATTGACAAAGATCTTGCAGGAAGCGACTATACCATTGGTTTTGATACAGCAGTAAATACTGCCGTACAAGCCATGGACAAAATAAGAGATACTGCTGATGCACATGATCGTTTGTTTATTGTAGAGGTAATGGGCCGAGATGCTGGTTATATTGCATTGCATAGTGGCATTGCAACGGGTGCAGAAAATATTTTAATTCCAGAACGCAAAACAGATATTGACGAAATAATTGCTTCTCTTCAAGAAAAAGAAAAACGTAAAAAACTAGTAAACTTAGTAGTAGTAGCCGAAGGAGACGATTTTGGCGGCGCTAGTGAGGTAGATAAAATTATTAAGAAAAGAATTCCCACTGCCGATACACGAATTTGTGTATTAGGTCATATACAACGTGGTGGATCTCCTACTTGCTTAGATAGAGTTATGGCTAGTCGCATGGGATTTGCTACTATAGAAGCATTGCTTAAAAATCAACATAACGTCATGATAGGTATTGTAAATAATGAAGTACACCATACCCCATTCCAAAAAGCAGTAAAAAGCAAACAATGTATTAACGAAAATTGGTTAAAAATGGCCAAAATATTAGCCAGTTAATCAAAAAAATGTTGCATTTCAAGCTCTGAATAAAAAGATTAATTTTTTTATTTAAAGTTCAACGTTCAAAATAATCAAAAAAATGTATCCAAAAATAGATAAAGAATCTGCCATCAATCACTCCTTTCATCGAACAAAAATTGTAGCTACCGTTGGGCCGGCTTGCGATAGTTACAACCAACTATTAGCATTGGTTAAGGCTGGAGTAAATGTTTTTCGATTGAACTTTTCTCATGGAGCACATGAGGATAAGCAAAAAATAATAGACCATATTCGTCAAATAAATAAAACGCAACCCTACAATATTGCTATACTAGGCGATTTGCAAGGGCCCAAGCTTAGAGTAGGTGATATTGAAAACGGAAGTATGGAAATAGTGCCTGGCGATATTCTAACATTTACCAATAAAAAATTGATAGGCAATAAGGATCAAATTTATGTTTCATATCCAAACTTACACAACGATGTTAAAATAGGTAATCTTATTTTAATTGATGATGGTAAATTAGAAGTAAAAGTAAAATCTATCGAGCCAAATAGCAATGTAAAAGTAGAAGTAATATCAGGAGGAATACTATCCTCCAAAAAAGGCATTAATTTACCAGATACTAAAATATCGTTACCCGCACTTACTGAAAAAGATTTGACAGACTTGTCCTTTATCATAGATCAAGAATTAGAATGGGTAGCACTTTCATTTGTTAGAAGCGTTAATGATATTATGGATATAAAAGAAAAACTTAAAGCGAGAAACAGCAAAACAAAAATAATTGCTAAAATTGAAAAGCCTGAAGCATTAACACATATTAGAGACATTATTGTTGAATCAGATGGTATTATGATAGCCCGTGGCGATTTGGGAGTAGAGCTTCCTATTGAGCAAGTGCCCCTTATTCAAAAAGACATTATTCGTAAATGTATTCATAGAGCAAAACCTGTAATTGTTGCCACACAAATGATGGAAAATATGATAGAGCATACAAAACCAAATAGAAGTGAAACAACAGATGTTGCCAACGCGGTATTGGAAGGAGCCGATGCAGTAATGTTAAGTGCAGAAACAGCTACAGGGAAGCATCCTGCATTAGTTGTACAAACAATGCGAAAAATAATAATAGAAGTTGAAAAAAAGGAGTATAAATATAATAGGGAAGAAGATCTTATACCTCAAGTGCACTCTCCTTCTTTTTTAAGTGATGCCGTGTGCTATAATGCTTGTAAAATATCGCATGATGTACAAGCCAATGCACTTATTGGTATGACGCAAAGTGGATATACAGGTTTCATGCTTAGTAGTTATAGACCAAAAGCTCCATTGTATGTTTTTACCAAAGAAAAATCTCTCGTAAACCAATTAAGCCTTAGTTGGGGTATTCGAGCTTTTTATTACACTGAAGAAAACAGCTTGGATGATATTATTTTTGATCAAATTACTATTTTAAAAGATCGAGGTTTTTTGAACATTGGTGATGTAGTAGTCAGTACAGGTAGTACCCCTGTTTCAGGGCATCTGCCCACCAATATGCTCAAAATTACAAAGGTGCGTGAATAGAATTGATTAAGATGTGTAGCACCACTCCTACATAATCTTTCTATTCAATACAATTTTCTTTAAAATAACCATTATGAAGGAGATCGAATGCTATTTTTTCCAACGCTTTTTGAATACATGTAATAACTGATGTGCATCTGGAGTAATCTGTAAGCCAAGCGCTCCAACTAGCATTAATATAATAAATACCAAACTGCGTATCACTATACCTAACATTCCTGAAATAGTATGTAGCATAGCAAAACAAACTCCATAGGCTACAATAGCTAATAGTATAGCATAAAGTGTTTTGATAGTAAATGGCTGCATCTTACATTTTTTCCACAAAAAAATATACCTTATAGTATTGTATATTGTAAAGGAAATTAACGTTGAAATAGCAGATCCATTTATGCCATATTGCTTTATCAAAAAATAATTTAAAGGAATATTAATGCCAAGAAGCAATACGCCGCTTGTAAATTCAAATCTCCAAAAGACGGATGTACCAATAATTTGACCATTTACGCCCGTTCCTGCATCAATAATTCGAGATATTCCTAATATTAAAACAGCATAAAGGCTTTGAGCATACTCTTTTTGAATATTAAACACCTCAAATGCCTGATGAATATTCAACCATATACAACCAAAAATTAGTAATGAAAGCAGTAATAAATTGATGGAGCTGCGATGGTATAACCGGTTAATTTCTTTATAATTTTTATCTTTCCAGGCTTTTGATAATATCGGAATAGTAGCTGCTTGTACACTACGTTGTGGTACTTGTATTAAATTAGAAACGTAAAAAGCCAATGTTAAAACTCCGGTAGAGGCAAGCCCCATTAAACTGGAAATCATAATACCATCAACACTTTGAGCAATAATAGCAATAACATTACCCGCATAGATGTATGAAGAAAAAGCAAACAATTTTTTCTTAAACTTTTTTGTCACCCTACTTCGCTTCCATGTAAAGTAAATTTCCTTTGTTCGTATAATATAGAGAAGTTGAGTAAGTGCCAATACCACGTACAAAGATGAAAAGAGTTTAATAAAAATATCAAAATCACTTTGAAATAAGTAGTACACAATAAGCCCAGTGGTTAATATTCTCAATACCGTTTCTCGTAAAAAAATAGGGAAAACCGTTTTGCTCTGAGACCATGAGAAGGCCTCAAACAACATAAAAAATAAAAGACCAAATGCAAAAGGGAAAAGCCAATAATAATATTGAGTGAATAAGGGGGAACGACCAAATTTTCGAATAACTAAAGGCTCAAATATATAACCAGCCACACATAACAAAACAAAACCGATACAAGTAATAACAAGGGTTAGTGTAAAAAGATCATTTTGCTTTGGCGGCAAATTATCTTTATAATAAGGGTGAAATTTATATATTAATGAAGGTATAGCCAACCCCGCAATGCAAGAGAACATTTGAGCAACATCAAAAAAAATACGAGTTAGGCCATATTGAGCCGGTGTAAATGTGCCATTTTTTACAAAAAAGTACGTATTAGCAAGCCCCACAAAAAAGCCAATATAGGTAATAATAATAGAGGTAATGGATTGGCGTCTAATATTTCCCATGCAATATGAATGATTGTAAAGCTATGTGTTTTTTTGTTGACAGTAGATGTAAAAATTTTGATCATACGCATTTGCTACATTGATCTTCATATTTTCAATATCTATCTCTTTCCAATTGGTTGTAACATTATAAAAAGTATAATGCACCCCATCCCAATATCCCCCTATTTTCATGTTAAAGTTTTTAATACAGTTTACCCAGTGATATCTTATTTTTTTACCAGAGGGAGTATATACATATTCGTATTCTAGTATTGGAATTTGTGTAGTACGTAAATATTGATCAAATAAAGGGGTAAAATTATAACCCGTTTTATGGTTGATATAATTTTCTATTTGTTTCGTAGTAACCGTTTGATGATAAAATGCTTTATTTAAGCTTTTTAATACAGATCTAAATAATGAATCGTTATGTACGATGGTTCGAATCATGTGCATTACATTGGCACCTTTTTTATACATGTCATCAGAGCCTTTTTCATTTACATTATAATGAGCAATAATAGGTTTATCATTATCAATATCATCTCTAAGGCCCTGCAAATAAGCATCTGCAGCTTTTTTACCATATAGATATTCTACATATAAAACTTCAGAATAAGTTGCAAAACTTTCATGCACCCACATATCGGCAATATCTTTGGTAGTAATATTATTTCCAAACCATTCGTGTGCACTTTCATGAATAATAATATAATCCCAACCATATCCATATCCAGTATTTGATAGATCGTGACCAAGATATCCATTCACAAATTGATTTCCATAGGAAATAGCGCTTTGATGCTCCATGCCTAAATAACTAGTTTCCACTAATTTATATCCGTCTTCATAAAATGGGTAAGGTCCAAACCAATATTCAAAACAGGCTAACATTTTTTTGGCCTGTGCAAACTGATTCTTAGCCTTATCTACATTATAGTCTAATACATAAAAATCTAAATCGAGTTTCCCTTTTTCTCCATTATAGAAATCATGCCAGTGGGTATATTTACCTACATTCATCGTAGCATTGTAATTGTTGATTGGATTGTGTACAACCCAACTCCAGGTTTTGGTTCCGTTATGATTATTTTGTACAACCTGTAATCTTCCATTAGAAACATCTACTAAATGATTTGGAACAGTTATATGTATAGCCATGCTATCGGGTTCATCACTCTGGTGGTCTTTACATGGCCACCAAGTACTAGCACCTAACCCTTGGCAAACTACACTAAACCAGGGATTATTATTTTTATCGTTTTTCCAAACCATTCCATTGTCCCAAGGCGGTCTTATAGCTTCTTCAGGTTTACCATGATAATAAATAGTAATTTGCTTAATCTGAGCATCTCTAATTGGCCACATAGGTGTATATACCCAACAAACATTTCCTTCTCTTTTATATTTTAATTGTTGATGTTCATATATTATACTATCTACTATTAACGGTTGTTGTAAATCTATTTGCATAGTTGTGTTCGAACCAGTTACTAGAAAAGTAATACTATTAAATCCTTTAATAGTATGTTGTTGAATGTTAGGAGTAATATGCAAATCATATTTTATAACATTCCACCAAGCTCTTTCTGGTGTTATGCTTCCACGTAAAGTATCCGCATGCAAAAAAACAACATCGTTTTGAGTTGGTTGAGCTTTACACGAAGTATAAAAGAAAATAATAATCAATCCGTAATATATTTTTTGCATAGTTTATTTAAATACCCATAACAATATGGGGTTTGATGATGCATCAATTTTTTTAGAGAGTATTTTTAAAAAATTATGTGACACCATTGGGCATCCTAAACTGTTACAAATAGGTATTGGGTAGGTTTCCTCATCAGGCACATAATTATATCCGTGCAACACAATAACTCTTTTGTATGCATTGCTATTGCTCTCATCTAAACCGTATAATTTATATGCTTTACCAAATTTGCCCGTATACGGCTTCCCTATTTTATATTTACCTATAGAACTACAGCCACAACCTAGAATATTTGAAAACCGAGCATCTGCTAGAAAAGAATCATTACAACTGCCGTGTGCTACCAACCCTGAAAGTATTATGCGCTCTGCATTTATATCATATACAAAAAATCTTTTTTTACCACTGGGAATATCCATGTCTATTAAAAAACAAATGGAGGTAGCGTAATTATTTTTTACTGCATACCGTTTCAAACTATCTGCATAATACACTAATCGATTCGTTTTTTGATAGCTATTTTCAGAGGAATCTATATCTGGAGAAGTAATTAAGGAATGCTCTTTTGGAAATTTATTTTGATTTAATTTCTTATTTATATACAAAAAAATAAAAGTTGCAAAAAAACATAGCACAATGATTGTGTAAATAGATTTTTTATTCATATTAAATAAACAAAATGTGCTGCAATATTTCATGAAAATTTATTTCCTACAAAATACTTAAATTTTTCTTTAAAAAGAGCTCTAATCCAAGCTTTAAGTTGTTATTTAATTTAAATTTTATATTTTTTGTAAAATAAATAGACAGGTCATAATACGCACATTGTAACGATGGAATAATGGTTGATATATGATCTAACCCGAATTGGTTTGCCATCGAAAATTCTTGTATAAATGAATTAGTTATTTTTTTATTTGCCACCCATGCAGCAAATACAAAAGGCAAGCCTGTATGCTGTTTCCAAGCCAATCCTAAATCATAAGAATATGTAGAAATATGCCTTTGCTCAAACGCTCGATCCCCAATAACGACAGCAGAAGTGGTATCTTTAATCTCATCTCTAAAATTTTTAGAGGCTTGTTCAAACACCACATCTATTTTCCAATACTCTTTCAATAAAATTTGAATCAACCTAACCGAAGTGAGGCTTTGATAATCGAGCAATACTTTTTTAATTTGTTCCATAGGCACTTCACTAAACAAGCAAACAGAGGCTACTTCGCCATCGCACCCAATTCCATAATCGCTTATAATATAGTGCTGTTTTAATTTTGGGATAACAGCTACTGGAATCAATCCTACATCAATTTCATTGTTTAATAATTGTTGAGCAATGCATGCAGGATAGTCTTCTACTAGTTTTATAGTATCGATGATCGGGCTATGCTTTATACCATAGACTAATGGCTTAGCATTCAAATAATTTACAATACCTACTTTTATCTTTTGCATGATATAGTGCTACTTTTGTAGCCAATAGTTATCAACTGAACAATAACGAAATTATGCAATTAAATACACTCACAGCCATCTCTCCTCTTGATGGGCGTTATCGCTCAAGAGTAGATACATTGGATCAATATTTTTCTGAATATGCATACATGAAATATAGGTTGACGGTAGAAATTGAATATTTTTTGTTTCTAGCCAAGGAGCATTTTTTTACACTACCTGATAAGGTAAAAAAATCTTTAAAAAAACTTGAAAAATCATTTAATGAAAAAGATGCATTCGTTATTAAAACATTTGAAAAAACAACCAATCACGATGTTAAAGCCGTTGAATATTTTTTAAAACAAAAACTCCAAGAATTAGGTTCAGAGCATCTTACAGAATGGATACATTTCGGACTCACTTCTCAGGATATCAATAATACAGCTATTACTTTATTGTGGAAAAAATTTATACACGACGAATACTATTTTTTTATTGAAGCTCTTAATAACCATATTACATCATTAGCCAAACAATGGATCCATATTCCTATACTGGCTCGAACACATGGGCAACCTGCTACTCCTACTCTATTGGGAAAAGAGTTAATGGTATTTGTAGAACGCATTCAAAATCAATTACAGCTTTGTTATCAAATTCCTTTTAGCACAAAATTTGGAGGGGCTGTTGGCAATTTTAATGCTCATCGTATTGCCTTCCCAAAAAAAGATTGGGTAGCATTAGGTAATAAATTTGTAAATAATATTTTAGGATTGCAACGCCAACAATTTACCACACAAATTGAACACTATGATACCTTAGCTGCACATTTAGATAACATTAAACGTATTAATACTATTTTGATAGATCTATGTAGAGATATTTGGACATATATTTCGATGGATTATTTCAAACAAAAAATAAAAGATAAAGAAATAAGTTCTTCTACCATGCCACATAAAATAAATCCGATTGATTTTGAAAATGCGGAAGGTAATTTAGGTGTTGCTAATGCTTTATTGGAACATTTATCTTCCAAACTACCAATTTCTCGCTTACAAAGAGATTTAACAGATTCCACTGTATTGCGTAATATAGGAGTACCCGCAGGACATACTATTTTAGCCATACAAGCTATACAAACAGGGTTAAATAAATTGATTATCCATGAGCAAAAAATAAAGGATGATTTAAGTACTAACTGGGGTGTTATTACAGAGGCTATTCAAACAGTATTGCGTAGAGAAAATTATCCTAAACCCTATGAAGCGTTAAAGACCTTATCTAGAAAACACTCTCATATTTCAAAAGAGCAATTACATCAATTTATAGATCAATTAACTATTTCTATTGCTCTAAAAAAAGAGTTAAAAAAAATAACGCCTTTTAACTACACAGGAATATTGCCTAAAATACAGTGAGTGTGGAAAAAATCTTTAAAAGAAACATTGGTCACATTACATTTTATTGTCGTATCTTCACTGCCACAAGTCACCAACTTATTTAACCCATCTTTCCTGCAATAAAATACATCAACAATAGAGTTTCCACATCCTTGTTATGTGGTATTATTTGTTTGATTTGTATAGTGTAGGATTGTTATTATCTAATTTAAATAATAGTAATGAAAGCAGTAAAATTTGTATGTGATAATAAACAGCATAAGCAATTTGTAGCCACACTACGTGCAAATGTGTACAATTATTTTAAAGAAAAAGGTATTTCTACTAAAGGCAACTTTAGTATGGCCATAAAAACGATAGCTATGTTGGCTATGTACATTGCTCCGTTTGTAGTATTGTTAACCGTTTCATTGCCTTTTTGGTCTATGCTCCTGCTAGCTGTTTTAATGGGCATTGGTATGGCTGGTATTGGCATGGCCGTAATGCATGATGCCGTACACGGATCTTATTCTCATAAAAAATGGCTGAACAATTTATTGGGTAGCACGATGTATCTATTAGGAAACAATGTTTTTAATTGGAAAATACAACACAATATTTTTCATCATGCATATAGCAATGTAGAAGGATTTGATGAGGATATTTCAACAAAGGTGGTTATTCGCTTATCAGAGCATGCTCCTTTGCGTAAAATTCATAAATATCAACATATTCATGCCTTTTTCTTTTATGGCTTTATGTCTATTTATAAGTTATTGTCGGAATTATTTCAATTAATCCGATATAATAAAGCAGGCATTACAAAAAAGCATCAAGCTAATCCAACATTAGAATGCACCAAACTGATCGTTATAAAAGTGCTCTATCTATTCGTATTTATTGGGCTACCCCTTTTATTAACTGATTTCAGTTGGTGGCAGGTATTATTAGGTTTTTTTGTTATGCATTGGGTAGTGGGCTGTATTTTAAGTATTATTTTTCAGATGGCGCATATTGTGGAGGGAGTTGATCAAGTGTTACCTAGTAAAGATGGTACTATTGAAAATGACTGGGTGATACATGAATTACAAACTACAGCTAATTTTGCACGAAACAATCGTTTTTTAAATTGGTATATTGGTGGGCTTAATTTTCAAATAGAACATCATCTTTTTCCTAATATTTGCCATATTCATTATCGTAAAATATCTCCTATTGTAGAAAAAACGGCTCGGGAATTTGGATTTACCTACAACTTGAAACCAACTTTTTTTAATGCGTTGATTTCTCACATTCGTAGATTAAAAGAATTAGGGAGATAGAACGAGGTATAACTTTTTTATAAAACTTATAAAGCCTTTTATTCCGTTAAGGCTATCTCTACTGCTTTTATGCAATTACTCAATATTGTTGGTGCTGAAAAAATAGCATTAGATCAAATTCTACACTTTAAAAATAGTGCTCCTGATATTATTATATGGGCGGCGCCTGCCATGTTTTTCTTCGTATTGATTGAGTTTATTATTTCTTATCATCAGAATAAAAAATATTACCATAAAAAAGAAACCGTTGGATCCATTTTGGTAGGTATTGGTAATGTATTAATAAGTGCACTTATTAAATTAGCTCTATTTTATGGTGCTGTTTGGATGTACAATTTAATTCCGTGGAGGCTAGCACTCAACTGGTGGACGTTTATTCCATGTTATGTTTTATTTGATTTTTGTAGCTATTGGACACATAATATTTCTCATAATCAGCGTTTTTGGTGGGCTACGCATGTGGTGCATCATACAGGAGAATATTATAATCTCACTGTTTCATTTCGATTAAGTTGGGTACAATATTTAAAGATTATCTTTCTTTTTCCTGTTTTTTTAGTGGGCTTTCACCCTGTTATATTTTTTGTAACCAATCAAATTGCTATTCTTTTTCAATTTTGGGTACATACAGAGTATATCCGAAAACTACCTCGCTTTTTTGAATACATTTTTGCTACCCCGTCCAACCATCGTGTACATCACGGTTCGCAAGAAAAGTACATGAACAAAAATTATGGTGCTACATTTATTTTTTGGGATCGCATATTTGGAACTTTTCAAAAAGAAGAAGAGCAAGTAGTTTATGGCATAACAACTAATATTAAACATAAAGCCAATCCATTTTATATTAATTTTCATGAATATGCGGACATGATTAAAGACGTCAAAAATGCTAAAGGGCTGAGAAAAAAACTATTTTACATTTTTGGTAACCCAATAAAAATTGCTCAGAAAAAAAAGAGAATATTAAAAGAAAAGAGTGTTCTATTGTAGCAACGTAGTACATTCAAACAAAAAATTATTTACCAATAAAATTAGGTTTCCTTTTTTCTATAAAAGCTTTTGCGCCTTCTTGCATATCGGCCGTAGAAAAACAATGTTCAAAGGCATGTACTTCTACTTCATATCCATTATGTTTTTCATTGAATACTGCATTAGCTGCTTGAATACAACCTGCAATAGCTATAGGCGCTTTGGTTTGAATGAGCTGTAATATCTCTATTATTTTAGATAATAAATTTTCTGCATTCGTTACATGATTTACTAACCCATACTGTAAGGCGGTGTTAGCATCAATTATATTTCCAGTCATTAATAACTCTAAGGCTCTACCCTTGCCTATTAATTGCGTAAGCCGTTGTGTACCACCATAGCCAGGAATCAATCCCAAATTAACTTCTGGCTGTCCAAATTTTGCATTATCTGAAGCAATACGAAAATGACAAGCCATAGCTAGCTCACAACCGCCACCCAATGCAAAGCCGTTTACTGCAGCAATAATAGGTTTAGGCGCATTTTCTATTTTATTAAAAATATCTTGTCCTTTTTGAGCCAATGCTTTTCCTTCTGTTGGTGTGAGTCCAATAAATTCACTAATATCAGCACCAGCAACAAAAGCTTTGTTACCAGCCCCTGTTATAATAGCAGATTTTATTTCGGGATTTTTATACACTTCATGTATCGCATCAGATAATTCTTGCATTACTATTTTATTTAATGCATTTAATTTATCAGCGCGATTGATGGTTATAGTTAGAACACCATTATTAAGAGAAGTTAATAAAGTTTGATACATATTTTAAATTTAATTTTAGGGTCAAGATAAGTTAAGAGGATAATTTTTTAAGATTTTTAATACTA
>CAZXBE010000038.1:0-12839 GCA_964638565.1 uncultured Chitinophagaceae bacterium | reverse complement strand
AACCCTTTTATTCAACATCTATGTAATACTAATTTTTCGGTTTAATGTAATATAGTTATCTTAACACTACCTCCCTATTCGCCACAACTTAACCCCGTTGAACATATATGGGATTATATAAGAGAACAAAAAAAATTCAATAATTATACCTTCCATTCTTTGGATGAAGTGGAAGACCAGCTTGCAAAAGCATTAAGTGATTTACATAATGAAAAAGCAGCCATCAAGTCCTTATGTAATTTTAATTCGATAACATATACATCTTGTTAGCGGTTTAGTATAAGATTATATTTAAAGCTGTCTAATGTCATTATAGGAATTTTGTTTTGTAGTTAAATTGAGTCATTACTGCACTTGATGCTTTAGCATTGTTTGGAGTAAACTCCAAAATTCCTCAGCTTGTGTGATAGGGCTTCGATGTACATATAGCCAACCTAATGGAGATTTTATTCTTATTTTTTTATCTGCATTTTTGATATCGCCTGGGCTAGAACGAAAGGGGTTATTGATTAATAAATCATTGGTGTTTTGAAAATCAATAACATGGGTTTCAATGCCATTTACTCCATTTTTATTAGATTGAATATCTGCAGCTTGAAAAGGGTTTAAATGTAGTATTTCATCTACAGCATAGTGGTTTGCCTTTAAGGCATCTATTATACCTTCACTATAGGCAGCACCCATGCTATGAGTTATTATTTTGAAATGAACATTACTTGCCGGTATGGTGTCCGTTATTTTTTTTAAATAATGAATGCCATATTGATACCCATCTTTTCGCCTTTTATATGCAGAAGATAAATAACTATAATCTTGATCAGTAAAATAAATATTATCTGTATTAAAATAGTGTATTGCTTTTTGCACAAATATCCCTTTCAACCCATTCCAATACGGCGCTCCTTTGGGTGGGGAGCCTCCACCAATTTTCCCGTTTACAAAAATAATTTTTGAATTTTTATGCATTATTGTAATTGCCTTTTATATAATTGAAGACTATTTTCTAATCCCATCCATAAAGCGTCGCATATTAAAGCATGCCCAATAGATACTTCTTGTAAAAAAGGAATTTGTTGATGAAAATATTGAAGGTTTTTTAAGTTAAGATCATGCCCTGCATTCAATGCTAAATTTAATTCTCTCGCTTTATTGGCGGCTATTATATATGGTTGAATCGCTTTTTCTTTATTGGTCATATATTGATGAGCATACGCCTCTGTATACAATTCTACTCGATCTGTTCCCGTATCTTTTGCTGCTATAATTATAGCTTCTATTGGATCTACAAAGATAGAAACTCGTATGCCCGCATTTTTAAAAATTTGTACTATTTTTTCTAGATAAGATTGATGTGTAATGGTGTCCCATCCATGATTGGAGGTTAATTGATTTACTGCATCTGGAACTAAGGTTACTTGTGTGGGCTTAACTTCTAATACCAATTGAATAAATTTTTCTTCTGTAGGATTGCCTTCTATATTGAGTTCTGTTGTAATTATTTTTTTTAGCGTTCTTACATCTTCGTATCGAATATGTCTTTCATCTGGTCTGGGATGCACCGTAATTCCATCAGCACCAAAGCGTTCTATGCATTTAGCGGTTTCTATCACATCCGGATTACTACCTCCCCTTGAATTACGTAATAGAGCAATCTTGTTAATATTTACACTTAGCTTAGTCATTTACAAATGAATAGTATTTGTATGTGATATTAGATACCTAAATAGAAGACCAATTACAATAGAGATACAAAAACTCATTAATGTGCCAATAAGTACATACTCTGCTTCTTTGCGTTGTTCAGGTCCTTTTATATCATTAAATCGTAAAATAGATTTAGCTGTAATTAATAACCCAATGCCTTCAAAATGATTGGTTAGTATAAAAGTAAATACCATTACACGTTCAAAAATGCTAATCCACCTACCAGCCTCCGCCAAGCTATTCTCTGACGCAGTTATTTGGTCTTGTATTTGTATTCTCCATCGTTGAGTTGCTAAGCCTAACATCATAGATAATGGCCATATTATAATAGTATACCCTGTAACCAATACCCAAAAAGAAGAAGATTGTTGAATGTGTTGAAGGTTGGATAGTATGTCTGTGGTATTATCATGCAACGACCAAATACAGACTAAACAAGCTATATGTAAAGATTGATCGATTAAAAAAGTAGTTAAATTATTTTTTTGATACAGTTTCCATATATCAATAATTAAGTGTGAAGTGAGTATAAGTGCCGGTGCTAGCCAATTAGTCCATTGCATGGAAATAACATATATAAGTATTCCGTGTAGCAAACAATGAATGTATAGATAGGCTGAGGTTAATTTTAATTTTCTTTTTTCTAAGACCATAGCCTTAGTTTGGAGTACAAAATCTCCAATAAGATGGGCTACAATCCATTTGATTAGCAAAAGCATGCATATTGGTTTTAACTGTTAAATATATAAGATTCAAATCGTTTAACAATGGCATCTACCACGGGCCAACCTGCTGTTTGTAAGCGTTGATGTACAGAGGGTTGGCTAATGTTTAGCTTTTCAGCAACTTCCAATTGCGTAGTGCTGGTTAGGTGCTCATGAATAGCCTCACTTTGCAATGGGCTCCATTTTTCAATTAAAAAATTTAATGTGATAGAATGTACACTCCACTCATAATTTGCTGAAGCGTTTTCAGATGCTATCCCAATATATTGATTGCGTTTTTTTAATTCATCTAGTATGGGACCAGATAGTTGAAACGCTGGTCCATCAGATGTTGTTATATTGGTTGCTTGATACGTAATATCGCCAATGCCAATGCCAATACGTATGCCAAAATATTTTTTAAGCAATGCAGTTTGTATGAGCAGTGCAATACGCAGTGCATGATTTCTATTATTATAAACAACCGCTTGAAATCCATCTCCTCTAAATTCTTCGGCTTTAAAATCAGAAAATTGCTTGGCAAGTTGATCAAAGATTTTACGTTGAACTTGTTGCATTTTTTTTCTATCAGTAGGAGATAAATTTCTAGAGCCGATAAGATCGCCAGTTAAAACAGCTGCATGCTTTTTTTTAGATGCCATATAAACGATTAAGAATATAGGCCTATAGACCTATAATGAGCAAATATAGGCCTATAGACCTATATTTTAAAAATAGAAAAATCTTCTATAATGCTTATCTGTAAATAGTTTTATGAGATTTGCTAAAAAAATTAGCTTTTTTGAATAGCCTACTTTTTAAGAGCAATGGAATATTATAGATTATTTTTTTCAAGCATATTTATTACTCCATCCAATTGATAAAGTTTTGTAGCTATATCGCTTTGTTCAACAGCCCAATGGTTATATGCTCGAATGGTTTCAGAAATTTCACTTAAATAGCGTACTCGAGACGGTGGAATGATAGCTTCTTTCTTAGTTTCTGTTTTGGTTGTTAATTTGTGTTGACCAAAAGTGAGATTGCATTTTTCTTCTATGGTATGAATAATTTTTTCAAATAAAACGTTACAGCCTGTATCGTTAAATGTGGAGGCGATGGTTCCAATAATAGGAAGCTCTTCATCTTTTGCATTCCATAATGCATGATTGCGTTTGTATTGTTTACGTACATCATGTAAAGCATCTAAAGCACCTGCTTTATCAAATTTATTAATGCAAACAATATCGGCATAATCTAACATATTAATTTTTTCGAGTTGGGAAGCGGCTCCATATTCTGGAGTCATTACATACATGCTTACATCACAATAATTTATAATGCTTACATCACTTTGACCAACGCCAGCAGTTTCTAAAATAATGCAATCAAATGCAGCTGCTTTGCATATTTCAATGGCTTCCTTGGCATAATGACTGATAGCTGTATTATCATCTCTAGTAGCCATACTTCGCATGTAAGCTCTAGGATGAGCAATAGCGTTCATGCGAATTCTATCGCCTAATAATGCGCCGCCTGTTTTCTTTTTAGAAGGATCGATAGAAATAACAGCAATGGTTTTATCTTTAAACGCATGTAAGTAACGACGAACAATTTCATCGGTAACAGAGCTTTTACCGGCGCCGCCTGTGCCTGTTATACCGAGTACAGGTATTTTAGATGTTGAATGTTGAATATTGAATTTTTCTATTTCATTTTCTACATTGGTTATTTGTCTGGCTATTAATCGAATATCTTTCCATTCTCCAAGAGTTTTTTTCTCTCCTCCCCCTTTGGGGGAGATAGGGAGTTGGATGTCGCATTGTCGAATTACATCTTCAATCATACCTTCTAAACCCATGTGCCGACCATCATCGGGGCTGTATATTTTGGTAATTCCATATTTGTGTAGTTCTTCTATTTCAGTAGGTAAAATAGTTCCGCCGCCACCGCCAAATATTTTTATGTGATCACAACCATTTTCTTTCAATAAATCTTTCATATATTTAAAAAACTCTACATGCCCGCCTTGGTAAGAAGTTATCGCAATGCCTTGTACATCTTCTTCTATAGCACATTCTACAATTTCGTGTACGGATCTATTGTGGCCTAAATGAATAATTTCTGCTCCTTTTGATTGCATAATACGACGCATAATATTGATAGCGGCGTCGTGTCCATCAAATAAGCTGGCGGCGGTTACAATACGGATTTTATGGCTGGGTGTATAACTCATAATAAGAAGAAGGGTTTGTCTATCTATGCGCAATTACGCTAATTTCAATATTAACATTTTTGGGCAATCCTTTTACTGCAAATGTTTCACGTGCAGGGAATGTGCCAGTAAAGTATTTTCCATATATGTCATTAGCTACTGTAAAAAGGGACATATCACTTAAAAAAATAGTTGTTTTAACTATGTTATTGAATGTAAGGTTAGTTGCTATTAGTATAGCATTTATATTTTCCATTACTTGTGTGGTTTCTTCTTCGATGTTTTTTATCATTAACTGATTTGATGTAGGATTTAATGCAATTTGTCCTGAAATGAATAATAAATTTCCAGCCCAAACTGCTTGACTGTAAGGTCCAATAGGGACTGGCGCTTTGTCGGTTTTTATCATTATTTTTTCCATAGATCAAAAGTATATGCTACAATGTAAATGGACAAAACTATTTTTGCTAAAAAATATATATATGCATATTGCTATTTTAGCAACAGGTTGGATGCGTAAATCTATGGAAGAAATAACTATCCCTTCTTCTATACATATTATTTGGATGGAAGATATTAAAGCATTGTGTACAATGGAAGCAGATGTGTATGTAGATGGATTATATGATCAAGATTTGGCCAGCCACGATTCTTTATTGCAAACTATTCAACATAAACCTATTTGGGTTTCGTCTGTTATTAAAACATTATCTGATATTCCTTTTTCTTGTATTCGTTTTAATGGATGGAATACATTATTCAATCCAAAGAGTATAGAGGTAGCAGCACCTGAGCAATTTAGAAATTATATTACAGATGTTACTAAACTTTTAAACTGGAATTATACGCTAGTGCCCGATGTGCCCGGAATGGTTACATCAAAAGTAATTTCCATGATTATTAATGAAGCATACTACGTTTTAGAGAAAAACGTAAGTACAAAAAATGATATAGACATAGCCATGAGATTAGGCACTAATTATCCTTACGGCCCTTTTGAATGGGCTGAAAAAATTGGATTGTTAAATGTCTATGCGTTATTGAAAACCTTATCTATTAAAGATAATAGATATATTGTAGCAAAAATATTAGAAGAAGAAATAACAAACCCAAAATAGCAAATAAAGAAGTAAGCATACATTATTAATTATCAACTATTAATTATCAACTATATCCTACATATAGATACAGCGCAAGAAGAAGCAACTGTTGCTTTATCTGAAAATGATAAAGTAGTGGAAGTATTACAAAATCAAGATCAAAAAAATCATGCTTCCTTTTTGCAACCTGCTATTCAAACAATCATTAAACCTTCAATGTTTAATATTCAACCGTTGAATGCTGTTTCTGTTATTGCAGGTCCTGGAAGTTATACTGGATTAAGAGTTGGGTTAGCCTCTGCTAAAGGACTGTGTTACGCATTAAATATACCACTCATTACATTAAATACACTTGAAGTAATGACAATGGCTGCAATCAACTCATCAACCCATCAACCCATCAGCTCATCAACTTTATTTTGTCCTATGATAGATGCTCGTCGGAATGAAGTTTTTACGGCAGTGTATAATCAACAATTGCAAATATTAATGGATCCTTCCGTTTTAATATTGAATGAAAATAGTTTTGAATCGTTTTTTCAACATCATACCGTTGTTTTTTTTGGTAGCGGAAGTGCAAAATGGGAAGCTATTTGTACAAATGTTAACATGATCCATTGTGATCATGTAATACCTATGGTAGATGCTCAAGTACAATTGGCATACAAAAAATATCAAAAAAGAGATTTTGCTAATATGGCTTATGCCGAGCCGGATTACTTAAAAAATGTTTATACCTCTAAATAGTAAGTATAATTCAGGTAGGAATTCCTATGCCCTTTTTAATAAAATGTATGTATGAAGCTTGTATCTTTGCAAAAAGATATTCGTATGTTTATTCAACAATTATATACCAATTGCCTTAGTGAAGCAGCCTATTACATTGAAAGTAATGGAGATGCTGTTGTTATTGATCCTTTACGAGATATTGATGCTTATCTTTTATTAGCTAAAGAGCGAAATGCTACCATCAAATATATTTTTGAAACACATTTTCATGCCGATTTTGTAAGCGGTCATTTAGAACTACAAAAAGCTACGGAGGCATCCATTATTTATGGGCCAAATACGCAAACAAGTTTTCCTATCGTTCAAGCAAAAGATCAACAAATATTTATATTGGGAGATATAAGTATAAAGGTGATACATACACCTGGCCATACCCTAGAGTCTTGCTGTTTTTTATTATATGATGAACAAAATCAACCTCATGCTTTATTTACAGGAGATACTTTATTTGTAGGAGATGTAGGTCGCCCAGATTTAAGTAGTGGTAATTTAGATCAAACCACATTAGCGGGTATGTTGTATGAATCATTATATAAAAAAATTATTTCATTACCTGATCATATTATTGTATATCCTGCTCATGGGCCTGGTAGTAGTTGTGGTAAAAATTTAGGTAAAGAAACATATAGTACACTGGGTGAACAGAAGCAATTTAATTATGCGTTGAAAGCAAAAACGAAGGAAGAGTTTATTCATGCAGTAACTACGGGTTTAACCGACCCCCCAGCATATTTCCCGATCAATGCTCGTATCAATCAAGAAGGATATGAGAGTATTGATACAGTATTTAAGAAAGCACTTCAGCCATTATCTATAAAAGATTTTAAAAAGTATATGGATAAGGAAAATACCCTTGTGTTGGATACAAGAACTGCGATACAATTTACACAAGGGTTTATACCTTCTTCTATTAATATTGGACTGGAAGGTCGTTTTGCGGAATGGGCTGGTAGTTTGTTGCCTTTTGATGCTCATTTGCTATTAGTTGCAGAAAGTGCTAAAGTTCAAGAGAGCATTACTCGTTTAACTCGAGTAGGTTTTTCTAATTTTTTGGGATACTTAAACGGCGGGTTTGATGCTTGGTTAGCCGCAGAAGAAAATATAGATATGATTATTGATGTTGAAGCAGCGGAAGTGGCTATGGATGTAAATTATGATGATAACATTGTTTTGTTAGATGTTCGTAAGGAAGTGGAGTATGCAGATGGACATATTAAGGGAGCTTTTAACATGCCATTACAAACAATGATGGATCCTTTAAAATTATCAGCCATTGAAGATGATATGAATGTATATATTTACTGCGGCGGCGGCTATCGTAGCGTTATTGCAGCATCATTACTCAAACGGCAAGGCATACATAATATACGTAATATATTAGGAGGTTGGGGCGCTATAAAAGAGCAAAAAGAAATTAGTTTGGTAAAGGAAACAGCCACATCGAATTAGTTTTTTAATAAAAAATTATTTCACATGTTTCCATCTTCGGTGGCTCCAAAGCCAGTTTTCAGGTTGATTTTTAATATACTTTTCAGTATTTCTAACAAATAAAGTGGTTATTTCTGTTTCTTTTGTGTCTATTGGATTTTCTGCAAGCATTTTAAATATACATTGATAGTATCCTCTTTTTATTTTTTTGATAGTAGCGAATACCACAGGCAAGTTAATGCGCCGAGCATTTTTTTCTGGAACTATTAAAAAAGGGGTTTGTTTCCCAAAAAAATCTACCCAATAGGCTTTGCTTAAATTACTTGGGTTTTGATCAGCTATCAAGGCTAATGTGTACTGCTTATCTCTATAAGGCAACATGGCATTACGCATATTGTTAGCAGCTAATAAATGAGTTCCGAATTTACTACGAAGTTTTTTAAAAAATCTATCTATGCTTTTATTTTCTATGGGCATATAAACACCAAGAAAATTAAACTTTGTACTCAAGCTAATATGCGCATTACCCCATTCCCAATTAAAATTATGCCCTAAGTGTATTTGGCAGCTTTTACCTTGGTTATAGATATGGTGTAATAAACTATAATCAGCCGAAAACCTTTTGCTAAGCTGCTTTGAAGACATGCTTAATAATTTAATAGACTCAAAAAAAGTATCACATAAGTTATGATAGAATTTTTTAGCAATTCTTTTCTTTTCTTCTGTTGTTTTTTCTGGGAAAGCGATGTCTAGATTCTGCGTTACAATAGCTCGCCTATATTTAATTATTCTATAGACTACAAAAAAAGCCCCATCTGATAGAAGATATATTATGCAAAATGGAAGTAGCGAGACTAAGTATAAGAAGCCATATAGCAAATAGTACATGCGTGCAAATATACATTGAGAGGAAATTAGAAATTACGAGTGCTATATTATTTTATAAAAAATCTAAAATTATTACTGAAAGTAGTACGAAAAAATTTCAGCCTAATTGTTTATCTGTGATGAGAATATTCCCCGTCATTTCTTTAGGTATGGGCAAGTTCATGTAATGCAATATAGTTGGTGCAATATCTCCCAATTTACCTGCTTGTATATTTTGTTTGAAATCATCATTTATAATAAACAAGGGTACTAGATTTAAACTATGTGCTGTATTTGGAGATCCATTTTCATTTATAGCGTAATCTGCATTGCCATGGTCGGCAGTTAAAAAAATGGTATAACCGTTTTTTAATGCAGTGGTAACTATTTTTTCTACACAAGTGTCTACCGTTTCTACTGCTTTAATAATGGCATCCCAAATGCCTGTATGACCTACCATATCGGCATTAGCATAGTTTAAGCAAATAAAATCATGATGGTTTTTTTGTATAGCTTCTATGGTAGCGTCTGTAAGTGGGTAAGCACTCATTTCGGGTTGTAAGTCGTAGGTGGCTACTTTGGGTGATGGAATGAGTATGCGTTCTTCACCTTCAAAGAGCGTTTCTCTTCCCCCACTAAAAAAAAAGGTTACATGCGGATATTTTTCTGTTTCGGCAGCTCTAAGTTGTCGTAGCTTTTGCTGGGAAAATACTTCTCCTAACGTATTTTGTACATTGCTATTTTCAAATACAATATGCACGTCCTTAAATGTATGATCATACTCGGTTAAAGTGGTGTAGTACAATTTCTTTTTAAGCATATGCTTTTCTGGAAAGTTTTGCTGAGTAAGTGCTTGTGTAATTTCTCTACAACGATCCGTTCGAAAGTTAAAACAGATAACTGCATCATCATCTTTAATTAATCCTTTCGATCCTATTTTGTTATTAATGATAGGTTTAATAAATTCATCTGTAATATTTGCGTTGTAGCTTTCTTTTACTGATGCTATTATGTTATTTGAAGTTTGTCCAACACCATTTACTAAAGCATCATAAGCAATTTTAATGCGTTCCCATCGTTTATCTCTATCCATAGCATAATATCGCCCGGTAATCGTTGCTATTTGTCCAACATATTTTTGTAAATGCTGTTGTATATCTTCTATAAAATGTATTCCACTTTTAGGATCGGTATCTCGCCCATCTGTAAAAGCATGAATATAAACTTCTGGTAAACCTTGTTGCGCGGCTATTGCCACTAGTGCTTTTAAATGGTTGATATGGGAATGCACGCCTCCATCACTCAATAAGCCCATTAAATGCAACGGCTTGTTATTCTTTTTTGCATATTGTATCGTTTGTAATAATGCTTCATTTTTTGCTAATTTGCTATTCCGAATAGCTACATTAATACGTTCTAATTCTTGATACACAATTCTTCCTGCACCTAAATTTAGATGGCCTACTTCGGAATTGCCCATTTGTCCTTCAGGTAAGCCTACTGCATTGCCACAAGCTACTAAAGTGGTATTAGGATATTTTTTATATAGGGAGGAAATGAACGGTATTTTAGCATGTTGAATAGCGTCAGCTTTTGGAACTTTCCCGAGACCCCATCCATCCATAATAATTAAAATAACTTTTTTTTGATTCATATTTATAATTAATGAGCTAATTCGTCAATTGAATAGCGTGAAAAGTAATGCATTAAAATTTAATATAAGGTATTCAAAATATTCGATATACAAGATAATATTTAATTTTTTGCTTTTGACTTATTACTTTTGATTATTCTTAGATTATGCCTATTACACAAATTTTGTTTTGGATACTTTCTGGTTTAACCTTAGGTGGAGCCATCATGGTTATTGTTTCTAAAAACCCCATTTATAGCGTTTTATACCTTGTAGTTACTTTTTTTGCTATATCGGGCCATTACATATTATTGAATGCACAGTTTTTAGCTATAGTTAATATTATTGTATATGCTGGAGCTATTATGGTTTTATTTTTATTTGTGATTATGTTAATGAATTTAAATAAGGACATAGAACCAAGAAAAAATAAATGGTTAAAGCTAGCAGGAACAATAGCTGGAGGAAGTTTGCTGCTTGTTTTAACAGCAGTACTTAGAGATACAGAATTAAAAACAAAAACGGCACAATTGGTACAAGGTGATATAGGATTGATTGGTAATTTAGGTAAAGTACTTTTTAAGGAGTACGTATTACCTTTTGAAATAAGCAGCATTTTATTTTTAAGTGCCATTATTGGGGCAGTGGTGTTGGGAAAGAGAACATGAGCAGAAAAAGTAAAATGAAATAGAAAAATATCAATTATTCATTATTAATTAAGTTTATGGCTATCGAATATTACATGTTTCTTTCTATTGCTTTATTCTGTGTAGGTATTATAGGTGTACTTACTCGCCGTAACGCCATTGTTGTTTTTATGTGCATTGAAATAATGCTCAATGCAGTAAACCTGTTATTAATAGCTTTTGCTAAAATGCACCATGGTATAGCATACGCCGCAAACCAAGCCAGTACGGCAGGTATCGATGGGCAGTTATTTGTATTTTTTATAATGGTAGTAGCTGCGGCAGAAGTAACTGTTGGGCTAGCTATTATTGTGATGTTATATAGAAATACACATTCTGTAAACGGTAATTTTTTGAATAGATTAAGACATTAATTTTTGTAATACACAAAAATGTAATACATTCACCACGCTAACAGTTTTTTTAACACCTATTTTTAATTTAAAACCTATGAAAAAATTATTTTATCATTTTCTTCTTATTCTTGCACTAGCAGCTTTCCTAACCTGTACAAAACGAGATACTATTTCAAACAAAGCTAATAAAGAGATTAAACAATTATCGCTAAATAATGACGACGAATAAACCAATTTATGAAAATAGCATACAGAATAGTAATAGATATTTCAGATGGTTTAGTTGCAATTATATCCAATTATTTTAACGCCATTACTCATACAAAATAAAAAGGCGTGCTATTGTTGTTTCATTACCTTTTTCCACAGTTCTGGAATACGTTTTATCCATATCAACTCTCTTTTTTTTATAGAGGCTTCTTCTACAGGAGAGCCAAAATAAATTTTATTTCCTTCTAAAGTTGTTCCAACGCCGCTTTGCGCTAGTATCATTGCATTCGAACCTATGGTTAATGTTTTGCTTACGCCTACTTGACCCCATAGGGTAACGCCATCTTCTATAGTAGTTGCCCCAGCAATACCTACTTGCGCAGCAAACAAGCAATTTTTACCTATCATCACATCATGACCAATATGAACTAGATTATCTATTTTGGTTCCTCGTCCAATACGAGTTGTAGCTGTAACACCCCTATCAATAGTGCAATTAGCTCCTATTTCAACGTCATTTTCAATTATAACATTTCCACAACTAGCCATTTTTTTATACCATACGTCTCTATTTTTTTTAGTATTATAATAAAACGCATCGCTACCAACAACTGTACCTGATTGTATAATTACATAGTCGCCAATTTCTGTATAATCTAAAATAGAAACATTAGAATGGATAATGCAATGCTTGCCAATTTTAACTTGCTCACCAATAAATACATTAGGCATAATAATTGTTCCTTCACTAACTAAAGCTGTATCACTAATATTTTTTTTTGTAATGTATAAAGGTCTAAAATGATTAACGATTTTTAAATATGCTTCAAATGGATCCTTTACTATTAATAATGTTTTCCCTTCAGGAAGTGTTACGTCCTTTGTATTGATAATGATATGTGTAGCATCACTATGTAAACATTTAGTATAATACTTTGGGTGATCAACAAAACAAAGATCTCCTTTTTCAACCTTGTGAATTTCATTGATTCCTGCTGCCTTTGAAGCAGAATCTCCTATAATTTCTGCATCAATTATCTCTGCTATTGTTTGTATCGTAATAGGCGAATTAAATTTCATGTTGACTATTTAATGTAGGGTCAAGATAAGTTAAGGACATTTAAATAATGCTCTAACTTAGTCTGGACAA
>CAZXBE010000037.1:0-13022 GCA_964638565.1 uncultured Chitinophagaceae bacterium | reverse complement strand
TTACTAAAGTCTTCGCCTGAAGGCGAGGGTTTTATACCCAGTATGAGACAATAAAATAAGCACATTTTTCATCCCTGTTTTTTGTCATTAGTTTGTTTGGCGATACCAAAATATATTTTGTATTGCCTTCTTAAGTATGGCTACTGAACTTTTATCTTAAATTCTACAGCAATGTCAGTGCTTGATTTTGAACTGTTAACCAAATCTCCAACTGCTTTACCCGGAGGTGTACCGCCATAATGACGAAGGGTAACTACTACTTTTCCGGTTGCTACTGTACCCGTAGTCCATGTGCTGGTAATACCAAGTGGTACATCATTACCATCGTTGTCCAATCCGCTTACTACTATATTACTACCTACTGCAGGTTCGTAATAAAAACGGTGAGCATCGGCTTCTTTTGCCACCTCTGTTGTTACATTTTCGGCAGGTGTTTTTGTTTCATTTAATAGTTGCACAGTTACATTGTACGTTTTGGATGGTTTTAACACAATTTCATCTTGTGTTGGTGCTGTGCCACCTGCTCCATCAGGGTCTTTAAACTGATAAGTTAACGTATTGTCACCGCCTACAGGAACAAATGTCAACTTCATGGTTGTGATAACTTCATCTTCATTTGGTTCTTCTATTTTATTTTTTTTGCAAGATGTAATGAATGCACTGAAAAAAAATATTCCCAATGCGATTTTCATAAATTGTTTTTTCATTGTTTTTGTGTTTAAAAATTAATAATGTTGTTTTTTTGGTTGCTCATAATTGAATCTTTAGTCGTGCACTGATATTTCTTCCCATCTCATCAGTAAAATATCGCATACTATTTAGGTAATCTCTGTAAACAATGTTTAATAAATTTCTTACTCCTACACTTATTGTTACTGGTGTTTTATAAACTTGTAAAGTTGCGGAAGCATTCATATTTATTAATGTATATGCAGATGGTGGTGCTTTGTAATCTTGCTTGCCATTTATATCACTGGGTACATTTTTTTGTTGCATTACATTTTGCATTTCTGCACTTAAATATGTGTTGATAATTTTTTCGCCGTCTTTTAAATGGTATATTACTTCATTACTTAGCCTGTTGGCTGGCATTAGTATCAACCAATCGTTCAGTTTTTTATTTCTTGCATATAAAAAAGAAAATTTAGAAACCCAATCTAATGCAGGCAATGGTTTAATTAATGCTGAAATATCAAACCCACTTAATACTGCATTGGTTTGTTTGTATTCCATTAAAGGAAATGCTCCTGCGATGGTTAATACAGGATTATTAGGCATAGGCTGTTGATAAATAAAATTGTTGATATTGTTTGAATATAGCAATACATCTATACTGAAAATTTTAGAAGGATGCTGGTAGTTAATGCCTGCCGAAATATTAATGGAATGTTCAGGCTTTAAAGTAATATCTCCTTTTTCGTAAGTGGCTGTACCATGATGGATGCCATCGCTTAATAATTCATTTACATAAGGAGCACGACTGGTCAGGCTGATGTTGGTATTAAGCCGCCAATTATCAGTTAGTTTGTAAATAGCATTAAAGGACGATGCGAAAGTTGAAAAATTAAAATCGTAATTAATAGTATCGCTATTAAATTTTAGCCTTGTGGTATTAATGTTTTTATTGTCATATCGTAAACCTGCCTGTAATTCCCATTGATGTTTGTTCCATTTTTCAATATAATAGCCACCAAAAGAATATGCAAAATAATTGGGTATAAAATATCTACCGTTATAACTATTGTCTTGTTGCATTAGCGACAATCCGCCAATGCCAATAAAATTATTTTTCTTAGGATGTTCCCAACTAAGGTCTTCTGTAATGGTATAGATCGATAAATCTAATTGTGGATTTTTATTTGTGCTGCTTCTAACTATGTCAAACTCTTTGCGATGGTTAAACTGACCTGCCAGTAAAACGGTAAACTTGTGTTCGCCGTTATAAAAAACCGTTTTTGATTTTAATAAATCATGTGTCACATCCTGATAAGGTCGTTGTATTTGGTAAGTGTTTTGTCCCAAAAAAACATCATTGGGTTTGGGTGCTGCTATGGCATTTAACAGGTCGGTTAAATTACCAATATGCGACCCATTGAATATGCCCACTTTGGTTGCAAAGTGGCTGTAAAAAAGTTCTGTATTACATTTCTCTTTTTTCCAACCAGCACTAATAGAAAAGTTGTTTTCTTCGCTACCAGTATTGTTGAGGCGATAATTGGGCGTGGCGATATTTGCTCCTCGTTTATAAGTACCCTGTACCCTGTAGCGGAAGGCTGGTTGTTTTTTTAATTGTTCCTCATATACTCCTGAGAAAACATATTGCCTGTTGTTGGTGAAATATGCACTGTTTATTTCGGCAGCAAAGCCAGGTTTATTTCTTAGTGGTTTTGGCTCAACTAAAATAACGCCGCCAATAGCATCAGAGCCATATCGTAGTTCATCTACTCCTTTTATTACAATTAATTTGTCAGCAATAAAAGGGTCTATTTCTGGTGCATGCTCATTGCCCCATTGCTGCCCCTCTTGCCTTACACCATTGTTAATTGTAAGTATGCGGTTGCTATGCAAACCATGTATTACAGGTTTGGAAATAGTTGAACCTGTTTGCAACATGGTAACGCCATTTATTTTGCTCAATGCTTCTGCCAGCGAAAGCCCTTTAGTTTCTTCCAATGCCCTGCCGCTTAATTCTTTTTTATACCCTGTATTGGCAATGCCTTTTTGTGCATCAACAATCACATCACCCAACACTTTACGGGTATGGGGCATTAAAATATCTATATGGAAATTCTTTGTGAGTATAATTTTCTTTACCACTGTGTCGCAACTAACATGCGTTATAATTAAGGTATATTCCCCGGCACATAATGTTGTAAATACAAAATCGCCTTTCTCGTTGGTAATAATTTGTTTGCCAGTTTCCTTAATGCTTGCACTAGCTGCAACCAATTTTTCTTTGGTATCTACATCTTCTACATGTCCGGAAAGAATGTAATTGCAAGGCTGTGTAATAGTATTGTTGACTATTGCCATAGCAATAATTATTACTAAAATAAATTTCAAAATAAAATATGTTGATGCAAGAAAAGTCAGCAATACCTATTGCTGTTAACATTCAGTAACCGACGAATTTTGTCAGTTAAGGGAAGAATAATTAAGATAAAGCAGGCGGTCCTTTATTGGAGAAACGTAAGAAGGGTGATGATGGGATTGAAAAAACATAATACTGCTCAATAGATTGAGAAGCGATGAATGGGGTTTCAAGTCTCACAACTTCGGCATCAATAAAAATGGAGTAGTGATAAGAACATATTTGGCAATTTGCGTCATCTACCTGTTGGGAAAATTTAGAAAAAGATGTTGATTGTTTTTCCGTAGATAATTTTTGTGATACAGTAATCGTTGCATAATTATGTTGATGCCATAACTGAACGGGAGTGGCAATAAAAGCATATACAGCCAATAATATGGCGGTTATAAATGTTTTGTATTTTCTAATTAAGTTCAATTTTTTGCAACGTTGATGCAAATTTATGACTTCTCATTAATTATTCAATGGAAAATATGAACTTGATTTGTTGATATTCAAAAATGAAGTTCATAAATTTTTGTTCTATGTTTGACGGGTTGGCTTTGGTGTTGAGTAGAGATATATTGTTGAAGTATTGGACTAATGATTACAGATGATAGACATTCGTTTGCTGAGGTGGATGGGCTGTGCGTTGGGTCATGTCGGAAAAGTCATGGATGGTTGAATGTTTGCAGGATGTCGTTTAAGATTCTGACTAACGTGCAAATCGTGTTATGAAAATCAAGTTGTTACAATTTGCAAATCCTTAGTCGATATATCAAACTTAGCAATAGTTTTTCTAATTTGTTTTACAATTTTTAGTTTTCTTTTTTCATCTAAAAAGAGATATTGAGTAGGCGGTTGATAGGGTACTTTTTTTACAATCATAGTCCATAGAATAACTCCAAGTTTTCTTGCAGTAGCACTTATAGCTGCAATTCGGCCTCTTCGATATAAAACTCTTTTGAAGAAATCGGATAAATGAGTATCCTTTAAATTCCCAATGGCATTGGCTGCATTTCGTAATGCAATTTAATCTGTTACTACCCTTTGGAACTTTATTACTTAATATTTTGCCTCCACTTATTTTATTGTTGGGTGCTAATCTGAGCCAACTCGTAAATTGTTTAGCTGTGGCAAACTTTGTAAAACCATCAGAACCTATTTCACTCATAATACTTAAAATGGTAGCGTGCCTTAATCCTTCTATTGCCATTAAATCAACACCTCCAAAATACTGATAATACCATTTCTATGTATAAAATAGTCTAATTTAGATCAAAAAAAAATACCCACACCTCCTGTGAATATCAGTCTAATCTATATAAGCTAATGGTATTACTTATTGCTAGAAGAAAGATTTGTTGAAGCAGGTTCGGCCTCCCAAGCAGTAGCACCGCCTTTACCAAAAAGACGTAATAGTAGCTCGGCCCCCACACCTTCTTGTTTTTTGAAGTAAAAAGTTTGTTCTACTACTGAAGTTCCTGATGAAGTAGAGGTTTGTATATCTACCTGATACCATTGTGCTTTTCGACCAAATTGTATATTGGCTTTAATAGCTTGTGGGTCGTTTGTTATTTTAATATTTCCTTTGCGTAAATCATCCATCACTTGTTGTGTATTTTCATCATTTATACCAGACACTTTTAACTGCATAGGCACTTTAAGTGAAGAGTAGGTAAGTAAAGAGGGATAAAATTGGTATAATAAATTAATGTAGTAATTGTAATCATTTGTGCTTCCTTTATCTTCATAATACTTACACAAGCCCTCATACAAGCGTGCTAAAAATAGTTTTTCGTGTTCTGTATCTAGCGTAGTAGAGTGTAATATTTTTTCTAATAAAGCCCCGGCTATTTCCTCTTTACCCCGCTCCCATTGTAATAAGGCAATGAGCAATTCAAAATAGCGGTGTACCTCTTTTCGACTATCTATCTGCACCCTTTTTGTAAACCAATCTACAAAATATTGGGGGCTAAAATCTTTAATAGCTGTCCATGCTTCATCGTAATTGATGGTGCTTTCTCCACAAAATAAATCATATATAATGCGTTCTCGCTCGGGGTTCAAGGCAACTTGAGTAGCCACCATATAGGTCTGCATTAGTTTTTGTAAACTTAATTGAGCAATTTTTGTTATTTGCACAGGGTGCATCCACCAGCGATTGTCTGTGAATTTAATTTGTGCTATTTTCCGATCGAGTAGATTTAATTGTAATAATTGTACTGTGAACATGTACTGCTCTTGCGTCAGTGTGGTACCAATATGAATTTCTTTAAACTGTGCGGCTTTGTTTAAGGCTACTTCTGAGCTATCCAATTGCCCATCATACAAATAACTTCGGGCTAGAGCTAAATTATACCAACCGTATCCTGGTGTGGAGCCTGCTTTTTGTATAGCCTCTTTGGCTGTTTTGATTGCTTCTTTAGTATTGGATTCATACACGCTCAAAATAGGCAAGTAGTAATACGGTTCTTCTAAGCTTTTAGGGCCAACAGAACGACCCTTTGCTAATCCATAATAATATTTTGCTTGAGAAAATTTACCTATTTCTAATTGTAAACTACCATAATTATTGTGTGACATCATTCCACCAGAACGTAATAATTGAAAATAGTATTCACTAGAGTCGTAATTTTTAACATACGAATGAAATATAGCCATGTAATGATATATGGATAATTTAAATCCTTCATTTTGATAAGAACCAAGTAGTGCATCTATTTGTGTTCTATTTTGTTCAATTTTTTGAAGGCCTTTGTAACATAAGTTTAAAGCAAGTTGTTCATTTTCACTTACACTATTACCCAAGAAGGAATACTCTTCATGCGTATAAAATCGTTTTCTGTGAATAGTCCAGGCTTGCATGGCATAGGTGTTTATATAATCAGCTATAAAATTCCAGGATTGTATTTTGCCAAGCAGAGCCATTACTTTATCTGCCATTTCCAAGTTATCATAGCATTCTTTTAATGCACGCATCATTTGTAAGTAATCATCATATAGTCTAAGGTTTTGATTATAATATGTTATGGAGCTGTATATGTTTCTAAGAATCGGTGCATTTTCTTTTTCAAATAATTGTACTGCTTTTTCTAATGCAGGTATAGCTTGTTGAAAGCCTATAGCATCTGCAGCATGATCATATTTATAAATGCCTTCATACATGTAGCCTACATAGTACGTACTATCTAAGCGAATAAATTCTCTGCTACGAGGCAACGCATCATCGCTGGTTATAGTTGTTACCGCTCGTTTGGCGTCAATTTCATACCGAGCAGCACTGTATTGGCCTTGAGCTAACAATTGATTGGGTGTACACAAACCAATGAAAAATAGTATGTATAGAGTGTTGCGCATTTAATATTTAATGGCTCTTTTATTTTAAATTGTTATTTAAACTGCTTTCGTTTGCAACGATAACTTACTCAATCGTTCCATTTCTTTTTTAATAATTTGATCTAATACTTGTTTGCTTGCTTCAAGATGTTTATACATTAAGCGATGATGTAAAATAGGCTTGGTTAATGCGGCAATATCATCTTCCACTACGTAATTACGACCGTTAACATAAGCATAGGCTTTTACACATTGTATAAAGGCAATACCACTACGAGTGGAGGCACCTAATAAAATTTCTGGATGCGTACGTGTTTGTATAACTATGTTTTTAATAGCAACTAATAATTCATCATGTATATATACTCCTTCTACTTCTTTTTGTGCTTGTAACACATCTTGCATGCTTAATACCTGAAGGGTATGATCTAAACTTTCTTTAATATTTTGATAACGGCGATAGATATCTAATTCGGTTGCTTCATCGGCATAGCCCATATGTATTTTCATAAAAAAACGGTCTAGCTGAGCGGCAGGAAGTGGATAGGTTCCTTCCATTTCAATGGGGTTTTGTGTAGCAATGGTAAAAAATAAGCGTTCTAACGGATAGGTTAGATCGCCAATCGTAATTTGTTGCTCAGCCATACATTCTAATAATGCCGATTGTACTTTAGGTGAAGCGCGATTGATTTCATCTGCTAATAATACATTACAAAACAATGGACCTTTTTTGAAAGTAAAATCTTTTTTGGCTTCATCAAAAATGTGAGAACCGATTAAATCCATCGGCAATAAGTCTGGTGTAAATTGTATGCGTTTAAACAATGCATTATGTGCATCATTACCATCGGCACTAGATATGCTTTTGGCTAGTGTTTTAGCTAATACGGTTTTGCCTGTTCCAGGATTGTCTTCCAACAAAATATGCCCTTTAGCTAATAGTGTGGTAAGCACTAATTTAATTTCATTGCGTTTACCTTGTATTACTTGTTCTAAATTTTGAATAAGTTTTTCAATGTGTGTGATTTGAGTTGTGTTTACATTTTCCATAAAATTTTTCCTTTAGTGTATAAATAAGAAATAGTTCGAATAGGTTGCATAAAATGCCACCAACGCTTTTTAGCAGGCATTGTTTTATGTATTTGTTGAATAAAATTGGATGCAAAATGGTTGACAAATATTATTTGTTCACTATTAAGCGGATGTGATGAATATTTTAATTGATAATAATATTGAATAAAGTTTTCAAATTCTGTTTTAAATGTGGGATCAATATGTTTATGTGCCCAAGCAGACAAAGTGTTTTCAGCACAACGTTTATCTATTTGATATAAATAAAATAATACCGCTCTAAAATTGCAGTGTGCTTGTAATAAAATAGGAGATTTTTTCCCAGCTTTTGATAAGTAACTACGAAGTGTTAACCATGGTAGTAATAATAAGCCTATTAATATTAATCCAATAGAACCTAACACAATCCATAATATGTAAGAGGATTTTTCTGTTATAGTTGTAGATTTTTCTGTTTTATTTTCCTTTTTAGTTGTTTTAGGTATAATACGTACTTCGTCTACTGGAGCAGGTTTTGGAAAACGACTCAATAAATTTTCTATAGATTCATTTGGTGTAGAAGTAATATTTTTAAATGCTTCAGCATACGATACCGCTACTAAAGAGTCTCCAACTTTTACATCACTCAATTGTATAGTTGAAGTGTCTTTTTTAATATTGGTCAAGCTTACATCCAATTCAGATGATATGGGTTGTGTAAGGGGTCGTTGTTGATCTTTAAAGAGCAACTCCCCAACATCCATCATTACTCGCTTATTATCTACATCCACATTTTTTACAACACCTTTTGCTACCCATTGTGGATTTTGCATTTGTAATGGTGGTGTACCATCGGGTTGCGGTGCTTCTTGCATGTTAGGATCAGGAACCGTAGTGTCAAAATCTATCCAACCATACCCAGGAAAATATACTTGTACCCAAGCATGGGCTTGATCTTGATAAAACCAATACCATCCCAGGTTTTTATTAGCTCTATTTACAGTTAAAAACCCCGTTGCAATACGTGACGGAATACCCAAAGACCGTAACAAAAACAATGTAGCACCAGCAAAATGAGCACAGTATCCTTTTCTATTTTCAAATAAAAAATAAATTAATTTTTTAGCACTGGGTATATCTGGTACACCAGGGTTATCTGTGTATTTAAATAAAGGTTGACCTAATTCATCTGTACCTTTAAAATAATCTCGTATGGCAATTATTTTATCAATAGGCGCATTGGCATCTTTGGTAATTTTTTTAGCCAGCATACTGATACTATCGTAGCTCGAGCCCTTAGGCATGTAGGTATAATAATTATAAAATGCTGTATCAACATTCATATCCCAACCAGATACTTGCCGTAATGTATCAAACCGTTGTTGTTGAAATTGTTCTAGTTGATATGCATCTTTACCCGCAGGATTGTAAATGAAATAAGCGCTATTCAACATACTTACCCACATTTTTGCTCTATAGGCTGATTTGTATAATTTTCGAAATGCAGTATCTACAGATATAGGTTGGCAAAAGAAAGCAGTGGATGGAGCTAAATATTCTTCGGGACTTAATTTTACGCTATATACTTCTGTAGTAATTACTTTGCGTAATAAACTAGATTTACTATTCTTAATAGCGCTACTATCCGTTTTTGCAAAGTATAATGGGATGCGAGAGGGGTCAGGGCTAAACAAATCATTACTTGGTATATTTTTATCGATTTCAAATGTTTCTGTAGCGGTATCAAATTTTGTATAATATGCCCAAGTATAATACAATGGATTGGGTGTTGTTCCATCTGGAAAATAATTATCTAAGTGTGCTACAAAAACCAATTCTTTTTTCTTTCCGCCTTGGTTCCCCGTAAGCCCCATTCCACCTTGTTTTCCAATGCTTCCATCTTTACCTTCTTTTAGTAAACTACCTGTAAACCCTTTTTGATCTGATTTTATTTCTCTGTCTTTCCATATTTTGGCTACTTCATCAATATCTTTTTTGAATAACCATAAAACAGCAGCACTTACTGCAAGCAGTATACATAGGAAAAATAAAATTCTGGGCAATAAGGATGTACGAATTTTTTCAGCTTTACTATTGGCTACTCCTAATAACAATTGCATGTAAATAAGGTAACAAGCATACACTGCAATGGGTAAAAATATTTCCCAAATAATAGCCGTGTTAAACGAGTCACGTATGCTAGCTTGTAGGCCTATCCATAATCCACCTAATAATACAGACCATGCAATGGCAAACCATCGACTACGTGTCAACCCATACCCAGCAATCCATCCTGTGCAAAAGAAAATAGCAAAAGATAAAAATTGAAGCGATAATAAAAAACCATCAAACTCACCAACGCTATTATTTTTAATATAGTAATAAATAAAGTTGCAACTTAAAATAATAATAGCCGAAAGGGTGATAAACCGAATGCGATAACGATAAACAAAAACGGATAAGGTAGCGCCTCCTCCAAAATATGCTGCCCACAGTATCCAAGGCATTTGCGGAAAGGAAAAATAATCTTTAGCATTCCATAATATATAACTTACGAATGCTGTTGTAGGTAACAGTATCAATAACCATTGTAAAATGGATTGGCCTAATGTGTATCGTTTGGCTATGGGCATTTGCTTATAAAAGTGTCAATTATTTTATTAAAGAGTTTATTAAATTTAAGCTACACCATTTACCATAAAATCATAATATTTTTTCTTGGAAAGGTTAATTTTCAAATTAAAGTAGCACTTACCGCCATCTCTAACGCCCACCAAAATTTTTTTCCAATCTATATCATATGAGCGACAAAAACAATTTACCCAAACTTCTGCTTCTCCTTTTTTATTTAACACAGGCATTAACTGAATTCTATATTCTTTTAAATTAATTACTACATCTTTTTTATTGCCAGTATAACTAGGATCCTTTTTTTTATAATTCTCATACTCCTTAACTCTCTGTTGATTATATTTATTAACTGCACTATATAAGAATTTTTCAATAGTCTTTATTTCATTGGGCTGTAATGTGGTTGGTGTAACATCTTTAAATATCCAAGTGTGAAAAGATTGATATGGTATAATTACACAAGATGAATCATTCAATAAATTCATTTTATCGCCTTTTTGTGCAGCAACCATATTCGTACAAAACATGAATAGTGCGGCAATTGCTTGCTTCATAATTGTTATTCTTTATCTACTTTTTCTTCTTTCAATATAATTACATTTTTAACTTCTTGCAGCTGTTGCAAATATTGCTGCTCAAGCTTATACCATTTATTTTGTTGTTGCCAATTTTTCCAGCTCTTCCATAAGGAGTTTCCTGGTCCGTCGGATACCCATAACCATTTAAATATTGTTTTGAACGTAAACGGTGTATAGTTATCTGCAATAGGTATAAATATTACGGTAGATACTTTTTTCTCCATTAATATTTTTTGAATAGTGGAAAGTGGTGTGTATACGTTTACACAAGCCATGCCTTTATGTTTGCTTGCAACCAACTGATCAATACTGGTTTTATCTTGCCAATCGCACTGTGTTATTTGCCATTGAATAGCATGCGTTTCATCACTTGCTGTTGCTTGTGTAGGTTGATCTGTACGCCATATGACTTCTATTTCTTCTTTTTCCATGGCTTGTATCAACGACCATAACCGTTCTTTGTATCTGTTTAGTGTTTGTTTTTCAATGAATTTAGTGGCTGTTTTTTCTGGCTGATAAAAGGAGGCATAGAGATAAATTTGAATAGCAGGTAAATATTGTATATCTGCCGTACGCACCATCAATTCTCTATTTTTAGCATATACTTTCCATACAATGCGTCTTACATCATCATTGTCTTCAAAATTTTTATATTGAAATAATTCACCCAAACGAGGAAGTCTTTTTTGAGTCAATACAGGTTCTTCGGTAGTTTCAGATGGAGTAAAGTCTTGCTGAGCTGGAGCCGCAATAGGCAAATTATGTAGAGATTGTTGTATAGGTAGTGTTATGCGCCAACGAAAAAATCGAAACACATCACTAATGTAAAATTGAGCTTGAACTACTGTATATGTTTGGTAATCCTGTAAAGGCCACACAACATTGGCTATATAACGCATAGGTCTAAAGCCAGCCCAAATACGATGTGTAGATGCTGAGGATGTTAACTTATCGTTGCTTAATCTCCATACAACCTCTGTAGAACCCAATAGAGGAGCAAACCAAGGTGAAAGTCTTAATTGTAACATTGGGGTTGATGCATGTGCTAATCGCTTTAACTCCCACTGAATTTTTTGACTTTTTTTAGCCCAACTATTAAAAAAAATTGCCAAGAACCAAGTAAAAAAAGATACGGTAACACAGGTTGCCGTGATAATAACAAATAATTTAAGTAATAGAAATAGCAGTTGTGCTGTAGCGTCATCTTTAGCAAGATGTATGGGTTTTATTTTCCACCATAATAACAAATAGGCTGCTACACATAGTACAAAAGGCAACGTTATAGGGAACAAGGAAAGATAATATGATAGGGGACGCTTTTTCAAATAAAATAAGGCTTAATTATGGTATGAAAATAATACTATTGCACGAAACAAATTATAAAGACACGAAATATTTACATTAAATTTTTCTTCATAAGCCCGTTATGATGAAGATAGGGTATAATTTACATAAGTAACCCTATAGCTCTGCAACAAAAGCCCCATCGGTAGTAACGTAATGAGCAGGTAAGCGTAGCTGCTTACATTCGGTTTTCCATCGTTCTACCTTTTTTAAAGTGTTGGAGCCATCCCAAACAATGTATGTATTTGGATTTTGTTGGAAAATTTCTTGTAAAGGAAGGTTACTATTATTAGCTATTACGATTATCTGTGATTGACTAGAATGTTTTATAGGCCAATGTTCTAATCCCCTTCCGCAAAAAATAATTTGTTTGCTACCAACTTGAGTAGCATAAAAAGATTGTTTAGGCATATAATCTACCATATTAAAGCATTGATAATAAGTACGAGCAGGCTTGCAATTAAAATTTAATATAGTCGGTTGACACAACAAAGCACTATCTCCCCAAAAACTATATTCACGGCCAATTTGAATATCTACAGCAGATTGTTTTGGAACTGCATAAACGATTAACTGTGTTCGATCAAGGCAGGTATAATAATCGATCATTCTTAAGCTTGCCAAAACAGCTCCAAACAACGCAGCAATCATTAAATATTTTTTATGCTGATGCAGCCAAGCATACATGGTTATAGAAATAATTATACTCAACAATAAAGCATACGAAATAGGAAAATAAATATGATCAATAATAGATCCAGGAAGTGAATCTAGCCATTGAATATAATGATTGAGTTGTACAATAAGCCATCCCGTTATTTTACCTGTAAATACAGCAAATGGAATTATCCAGACAAAACATATCAATATAATTTCTGCAATTAATATCACACTTGATAAGGGTACTGCTATCCAATTGCTGAATAAAAAATAATTGGGAAACTGATGAAAATGATACAACACAAAAGGCAATGTAAATAACTGTGCAGAAAGTGTTACTGCGTTAAACT
>CAZXBE010000036.1:0-13884 GCA_964638565.1 uncultured Chitinophagaceae bacterium | reverse complement strand
CCAAACCCTTTTATTCAACATCTATGTAATACTAATTTTTCGGTTTAATGTAACATACAGATGTTAGGTTTATTAGTTGGTGGAATTATTTGGGGTGTATTAGGAGATAAAAAAGGCCGATTAAAAGTTTTATTTGTTTTATTACAAACAGCTTTTGATTATACTGAAAGCGCTTGGGTAACAGGCATTGTAATTATGATTATCGCTATTGTATCAGCAATATGTACACAAGAAACATTTGGGAAGGATTTGAATTATATTGAAGAGTAAAAAACTCCTAAATGTATCATCTTAAGAGTTTTTTTAACGCGTTATACTTTCTTAAATTTAATTATTTATTGCTTAGACGCTCCACAAATAAAAACTATTGTTGTACGAACATATATTTTTGTATACGCCCTGCACCTACAAAACGTTTTACCCAATAGGAATCGTCTAAATTACTAATCATCACCCCCTTAGAGCTAGAAGCATGCACAAATCTATTATTGCCCAAATACATTCCCACATGCCCAACGGAGTGCCCACTGCGACTAAAAAATACTAAGTCGCCTTCTCTACAATCATCCAAATTTAATTTCATTGCTTCGTTATATTGATCGTGAGCCGTACGAGGAATTGCCATACTATATACAGTATTCATAAGCATTTGTGTAAATGCAGAACAGTCAATCCCATTTTTTGTAGTTCCTCCCATACGATACCTAGTGCCCCACCATTCATCAATAGTATAAAGCAACGCCAAATTAGCTAGGTTCTCTACTGGTACATTCAATCGTATTCCATACTTAAATTGTATTGTCTCCAATTGTTCCGTAGCAGAAAAATTATTGTATAAATCCGTAGGCGTTGTAGTAAACGCCGCTGGGTAGAGAGCAGGGTCTTTTGAATTCATATTGGCCGCAAGGAAAGCACTTCCCATTGCAGTTTGCCCACTTACACAAGTAACACAACATACCAATGCAAACACAATCATCCATTTAAAACCATCATTAAAATTTGTCATATAGGAGAAGTTCATGTTTTTCGGTTAAAAAATATGATTACAAAACAATGGCGCAAAGGTAATAGAATAAAATTTATTAATGCTTATTGAGTAAAAAAGATATAATGCGATCTTCGCATCTGAAAACAAGAAAATTCTTATCAATAACGTCATGTGCAAATTTTCACACCTACATGTCCATACTCAATTCTCTTTGCTAGATGGTGCAGCCTCTATAAAAAGTTTATATAAAAAAGCAATGACGGATGAAATGCCCGCCATTGCCATAACAGATCATGGTAATATGTTTGGCGTATTCGCTTTTGTAGCAGAAGCATATAAACATAAAAACGATAATGGATCATTAAAAGTAAAACCTATCGTAGGATGCGAATTTTATATTACAGAAAATAGACATAATAAGAAATTTTCTAAAGAACAAAAAGACCCTCGTAAACATCAAATCCTATTAGCTAAAAATAAAGTAGGCTACAATAATCTTACTAAACTTACATCGTTAGGTTATATTGAAGGATTGTATAGCAAATACCCCCGTATTGATAAAGAATTAATTATACAATACCATGAAGGATTAATTGCGACCACTTGTTGCTTAGGCGCATCTGTACCTCAAACCATTTTACAAAAAGGAGAAGAAGAAGGAGAAAAAGAATTTAAATGGTGGCTCGATCTTTTTGGAGAAGATTACTATGTAGAGATACAACGTCATGGATTACCCGAACAAGATAAAGTAAATGAGGTCCTTATTAAATTAGCTAAAAAATATCATGTAAAAATTATTGCTAGTAATGATTCGCATTATACCGATCAATCCGATTTTACAGCACACGATATTTTATTATGCATCAACACTGGCGAAAAGCAAAGCACTCCTGCCTTACGAGAATTTACAGATGACGATGTAATAACTAAAAACAAACGCTTTGCTTTTCCTAACGATCAATTTTACTTTAAGACAACTGCTGAAATGAAATCTACATTCAGCAATTTAATAGAGGCAATAGATAATACCAACGAAATAGTTAATAAAATTGAATTATTAAACCTAAAGCAAGACATCCTTCTTCCCAATTTTCCCATTCCTTCTTCTTTTCAAATACATAAAGATGATGTACTTAATCAGTGGGAATATTTAAAATACCTAAGCTATGAAGGCGCTAAAAAACGCTACAACGAAATTTCAGCAGAAATACAAGAACGGTTAGATTTTGAATTGTTCACCATAAAATCCATGGGCTTTGCCGGATATTTTTTAATTGTATCTGATTTTATTAAAGCTGGAAGAGAAATTGGCGTATTTGTAGGACCTGGTAGAGGCTCTGCTGCAGGCAGTGTGGTAGCCTATTCCATAGGAATCACCAATATTGATCCTATCAAATATAATTTACTATTTGAGCGTTTTTTAAATCCAGATAGAAAATCAATGCCCGATATTGATACAGATTTTGACGATGAAGGTCGACAAAAAGTAATCGATTATGTTGTACAGAAATATGGTAAAAATCAAGTAGCTCAAATTATTACCTATGGTACAATGGCAGCACGAATGAGTATTAAAGATGTTGCTCGTGTATTAGATTTACCGTTAGCAGACTCCAATGCATTAGCAAAACTAGTACCTGAAAGACCTGGCATCACACTACATCGTGTACTACATGCTCCAATAACATCCAAACAAGGAGAACAGTCATTGGAAGACAAAGAAGGTGTTATGCTCGACGATATAGAACGAGTAAAAAAAATAAGAGAAATATACAACGGTACAGATATTAAAGCGCAGGTTCTAAAAGAAGCAGAACGTTTAGAAGGATCTGTGCGAAATACTGGTATACACGCAGCAGGAATCATCATTGCACCAAAAGACCTGACAGAACTTATCCCCATAGCAACAGTTAAAGATTCAGATTTATGGGTAACACAAATAGAAGGTAGTATTATTGAGGAGGCAGGAGTTATTAAAATGGATTTTTTAGGATTAAAAACATTATCTATTCTAAAAACAGCACTAGAAATTATTAAACAAAATCATAATACAACTATTGATATAGATGCCATTCCACTTGATGATGCAAAAACGTTTCAATTATACCAACGCGGTGAAACAAATGGCACCTTTCAATTTGAAAGTGCAGGCATGCAAAAATATTTACGAGAATTAAAGCCTGATAAATTTGCCGATCTTATTGCTATGAATGCCTTGTACAGACCAGGACCAATGGCTTATATACCTCAATATATCGCTCGTAAACATGCAAGAGAAGAAGTTGTCTATGACCTTTCTGACATGAAAGAATATTTAGAAGAAACATATGGCATAACCGTTTATCAAGAGCAAGTTATGTTGCTTAGTCAAAAATTGGCAGGCTTTAGTAAAGGAGACGCCGACATATTGCGTAAAGCAATGGGAAAAAAACAAAAAGCAGTGCTTGATAAAATGAAAGCACAGTTTATTAAAGGAGCCACATCAAAAAGCCATGCTATAGAAAAACTAGAAAAAATATGGGCTGATTGGGAAGCCTTTGCACAATATGCATTTAATAAATCACACTCTACCTGTTACGCACTTGTAGCCTACCAAACAGCCTATTTAAAAGCACACTACCCTAGCGAATATATGGCTGCTGTATTAAATCACGCTGGCAGTACCGAAAAAATTACCTTTTTTATGGAAGAGTGTAAACGTATGGGCATTAAAGTATTAGGACCTGATATAAATGAATCGCACAAAGGGTTTGCCGTAAATGCTAAAGGAGAAATCCGTTTTGGCTTAGGTGGATTAAAAGGGGTAGGAGATGCTGCTATAGAAAGTATTATAACAGAAAGAAAAGAAAATGGATCATATAAAGATGTATTTGATTTTATTAAACGCATCAATCAACGTTCCGTAAATAAAAAAACAATGGAGAGCTTAGCTTATTCTGGAGCTTTTGATTGCTTTCCTGCCATGCATAGAGCACAATACTTTGATACCCCACAAACAGATACAACCACTAATTTAGATAAGATTATACGTTGGGGACAACAATACCAAGCAAGCACCAAACAACAAAGCCATAATTTATTTGGTGATGGGCTTAATGATATAAACATTCCTTTACCTAAAATTCTTCATTGTGAACCATGGACATTAACAGCGTTATTAGCCCATGAAAAAGAAATTACCGGAATGTTTATGAGTGGCCACCCACTTGATCATTTTAAATTTGAATTAACCCACTACGGAATAACTTCATTACACAATTTTAATGAAATAAAACAAACTATACAACTACAACCCAATACAGGATTAGTTTATAGAATAGCTGGGTTAGTGGTAACCATGCAACACCGAATTACTAAAACAGGGAAAAATTTCGGTTCCTTTACCATAGAAGATTTCAGCGGGAAAACAGAAATGATCGTATGGAGCGAAGACTATGTACGTTTTCAAAATTATTTGGCCACAGGAAAAAACTTACTAATACAAGGATCCTTTAAACAACGATACAATAAAGGTGAATACGAATTTAAAATTCAATCCATTCAACTACTAGAAACAGTTAAGCAAGCATTAACCAAACAAGTAGATATTACGCTAGATGCTATTTCCGTAAATACTGAACTTTTAGAATTTACTGAAAACAATATAAAAGAACACCCAGGCCATTCTACCCTACGCTTTATTATACATGAACCTAAAGAAAATATTCAAATACGCTTATATACGCTAGACAAATGTTTTGAAATGAATGATGCCATGGCAAACTTTTTAAACGCCCACCCCGATTTACAAGTTGCAGTACAGACGAACTAAAAATGCATACATTTGCCCCCTTAAAATAAATTTATTTAATACCAATACAATAATAGATAACCATGCGGAAACTATTTTACTCCACATTAATAGGAACAACAATACTGTCTATTGGCACTACAGTGCATGCACAAAAAAAATCTTACTTCGATAAGACTAACATGGATAGCTCCATTAACCCAGCAGATGATTTTTTTATGTACGCTAATGGCAACTGGATAAAAAATGCTAAAATACCAGATGATCAATACAGTTGGGGAAGTTTTACCACCTTGTATGAAGAAAATTTAAAAAAATTAAGAGCTATTGTAGAAGAAACCTCTTTAAAAAAACACCCCAAAGGAAGCATACAACAAAAAGTAGGCGATTACTATAAAAGTGGCATGGATACTATCACACTAGAAAAAATGGGATATGATCCTTTAAAACCAGTACTACAAAAAATTGATGCTTTAAGGAATTATAAAGAATTATTACTTTTTATAGCAGAAAATTATTACAAGTCTGGTATAGACTTACTGGGATTTAGTGTTGGAACTGACGAAAAAAATAGCACGAAAAATATTGCTACCCTTTCGCAAACAGCATTAACATTACCAGAAAAAGATTATTATTTTAGAGCCGACGCCAAAACAAATGAGCAACGAAAAAAAATGGTGGCATTTGCTACACAACTGTTCACATTGGTAGGAATAGATTTAAACACAGCTCAAAAAAATGCTACCGATGTTTTAAATATTGAAACAGCCATCGCTAAATCTCATTTAAGTCAAGTAGAATTGAGAGACCCTATTAAAAATTATAACAAAATATCATTAAATGATCTACAAAAACAATCTCCTCATATTGATTGGAGTAAATTGTTTAGCATAATGAACGTTAAAGTAGATAGTCTCAATATAGCCCAACCAAAATATATTGCATATTTAGACACATTACTCATTACACAACCTATCTCCGTTTGGAAAAACAAACTCAAGTTCGATTATATAGCTGGCAATGCCGGAGTTTTAAGCAAAGTATTTCGTAATACTCAATTTGAATTTGATAAAATATTTTCTGGACAGACAGTACAACAAGAAAGATGGAAAACAATGATTAACTCAACAGATAGCAAGTTGGGAGATTTATTAAGCCAATTATATGTACACAAATATTTTCCACCTACAGCAAAAAAAAGAATGGATGAGTTGGTCAATAATTTACAACATGCATTTCAACTAAGAATCGAAAAACTAGATTGGATGAGTGCTACCACAAAGCAACATGCCCAAGAAAAGTTAAATACCTTTTTGAAAAAAATTGGATACCCAACCAAATGGAAAAACATTGATGGTGTAACAATTGACCCAACTCATTTTTTTGTCAATAGAGAACGTTTAGCACTCCACAAATACAAAAAGATGATTGAAAAACTTAGCAAATCAACTGATAAAACAGAATGGTTCATGACCCCATCTACTGTAAATGCTTATTATAACCCTAATTTTAACGAAATTGTTTTCCCCGCAGCCATTCTTCAATTTCCCTTTTTTGATTTGGATGCAGATGACGCTATAAATTACGGTGCCATAGGCATGGTTATCGGTCATGAAATGACTCATGGATTTGACGATCAAGGTCGACAATACGACAAAGATGGAAACTTAAAAAACTGGTGGCAAGCAGCAGACGCAGAAAAGTTTACGACCAAATCAAAAACAGTCATTCATCAGTATAATCAATACAAAGTGCTAGACAGTTTAAAAGTAAATGGAGAATTAACACTTGGCGAAAATCTTGCAGATATTGGCGGTTTGGCAATTGCTTACGATGCTTTCAAAATGACCCAACAAGGGCAAAGCCAAGAAAAAATAGACGGATTCACCCCAGACCAACGTTTTTTCTTAAGCCTTGCACAAATCTGGCGTTCTATCGAGCGGCCAGAACTCTCAAGATTGCTCATAAACACTGACCCTCATTCCCCTTCAATATATAGAGTTAATGGGGCGCTAAGCAACTTTGAACCCTTTTATAAAGCATTTAACATTACAGAAAAAAATAAATTATTCAGGCAGCCAGCTGACAGAGCGAAAATTTGGTAACCTAGCCTATGCTAAAATAGCACTTGCAAATATAATATTGCTTTTTAGGCAGGTTTTTAACTTTTGGTACAAAAATTGATTTGTATATGTGTCTTTTTTAAATTACCTTCGCACTCCTTTGGTATAGGCCTATTTTTATCTTGACAACGCAAATCCATCATATACGGTAATCCTTATTGTGCAAAAGCACTTCTGAGGGGTGAGCTACATATGTGGTATTGTTTCGTTAAGATTATTAAACTTAAAAACGTTTTTTATCCCTATGTCTTCAACAAAAGTGCAAAACAGAGTACATTTCGGCAAAATCAAACATTTAGCTGATACTCCAGATTTACTAGATATACAATTACAATCTTTTCAAGATTTTTTCCAATTAGAAACTACACCAGATAAACGTAACAACGAGGGATTATTTAAAGTTTTTAAAGAAAATTTTCCTATTAGTGATACTCGAAACATATTTGTTTTAGAATTTTTAGATTATTTTATCGACCCCCCACGATATACTATCGAAGAATGTATGGAACGCGGATTAACGTATGCTGTTCCTTTAAAAGCCAAACTACGTTTAAGCTGTAATGATGAAGAACATATAGACTTTCAAACCATAGTACAGGATGTATTTTTAGGCAACATCCCCTATATGACACCTCGTGGGACATTTGTAATTAATGGAGCTGAGCGAGTAGTGGTTTCACAATTACACCGCTCACCAGGTGTATTCTTTGGCCAGTCCGTTCATCCTAATGGAACCAAAATATATTCTGCCCGAGTTATTCCATTTAAAGGAGCTTGGATGGAATTCGCTACGGACATCAACAACGTAATGTTTGCATACATTGATCGTAAGAAAAAATTTCCTGTAACTACTTTGTTACGTTCTATTGGCTATGAAACAGATAAAGATATTCTTGAACTTTTTGGCATGGCCGATGAAGTAAAAGCAGATAAAAAAATACTACAAAAATATATTGGAAAAAGACTTGCTGCCCGTGTATTACGTACTTGGGTTGAAGATTTTGTAGATGAAGATAGCGGAGAAGTAGTTTCTCTTGAGCGCAATGAAGTAATATTAGAGCGTGATACAGTCCTAGATACAGATGCAGTGGAAATGATTGTGGAATTAGGTGCTAAAAGTGTATTTATACAAAAAGAAGAAGTAGGTGGTGATTTTTCCATCATCTATAATACTTTAAATAAAGACACTTCTAACTCTGAATTAGAAGCAGTACAACACATTTACCGTCAGCTTCGTGGTGCAGATGCCCCAGACAACGAAACGGCTAGAGGAATTATTGACAAATTATTTTTTAGTGAAAAACGATATGACTTAGGAGAAGTAGGAAGATACAAAGTCAATAGAAAGCTTGGCCTTGATTTTCCAATAGACCATAAAGTCTTAACAAGAGAAGATATCATATCCATCATAAAATATTTAGTACAACTGACTAACGGCAAAGCCGAGATTGACGATATTGATCACTTAAGTAATCGTCGTGTACGTACGGTAGGAGAACAATTGTACGCTCAATTTGGTGTAGGATTAGCTCGTATGGCCCGTACTATTAGAGAACGTATGAATGTAAGAGATAACGAAGTATTTACACCTGTTGATTTGATCAACGCTCGTACATTAAGTTCTGTTATCAATTCTTTTTTTGGAACATCACAATTATCTCAATTTTTAGATCAAACAAACCCTCTATCAGAAATTACACACAAACGTCGTATTTCAGCATTAGGACCCGGTGGATTAAGTCGTGAAAGAGCTGGCTTCGAAGTACGAGACGTGCATTATAGCCACTATGGTCGTTTATGTACTATTGAAACACCAGAAGGACCAAATATTGGATTAATTTCCACTCTTTGTGTGCATGCTAAAATAAATGAAATGGGTTTCATTGAAACTCCATACAGAAAAGTAGAGGATGGGAAAGTAAACATGAAAGCACTTACTTACCTAAGTGCAGAGGAAGAAGATTTAGCAAAAATTGCTCAGGCAAGTGCCCCAATGGATGATAAAGGAAATTTTATTGAAGATAAAATTAGTAGTCGTGAAACAGGAGACTTTCCAGTATTAGATAAAACAGAGGTGGAATATATGGATGTTGCACCCAATCAAATTGTAGGATTGAGTGCTTCTCTAATTCCATTTTTAGAACATGATGATGCCAACCGTGCACTTATGGGATCAAACATGCAACGTCAAGCCGTTCCACTTATTTGTCCTGAAGTTCCTATTGTGGGTACAGGCCTTGAAGCAAAAGCAGCAAGAGATGCTCGTATTCAAGTACATGCAGAAGGAGATGGTGTAGTAGAATTTGTTGATGCCAATGAAATACATGTTCGCTATCAACGTAACGAAACACAAAAATTAGTGAGCTTTGAAGAAGACTTGAAAGTATATAAACTTACTAAATTCATTAAAACAAATCAATCTACCTGCATAAATTTAAGACCTGCTGTTAAAAAAGGACAGAAAGTAAAAGAAGGAGACTTCCTTACAGAAGGATATGCAACTAAAGGCGGAGAGATGGCCCTTGGACGAAATTTGAAAGTAGCTTTCATGCCCTGGAAGGGATATAACTTTGAAGATGCTATCGTAATTAGTGAAAAAGTGGTAAAAGAAGATTTATTCACCTCCATTCACATAGAAGAATTTGAACTAGAAGTACGTGATACTAAGTTAGGAGAAGAAGAATTAACCTCAGACATACCTAATATAAGCGAAGAAGCCACCAAAGATTTAGATGAAAATGGCATTATTCGCACTGGTGCATTGGTAAAAGAAGGAGATATTTTAATCGGAAAAATAACCCCTAAAGGCGAAAGCGATCCTACTCCCGAAGAAAAACTATTACGTGCTATATTCGGAGACAAAGCGGGAGATGCAAAAGATGCTTCTTTAAAAGCTCCAAGTGGAACAGAAGGCGTTGTTATTGATAAAAAATTGTTTCAACGAGCCAAAAAGGATAGAAATACAAAAGTTAAAGAAAAAGCCGCTTTAGAAAAAGTAGAAAAAATACATGAAAAAAATGAACAAGAGCTACTAAACACGCTCCTAGATACATTGCAAACTGTTCTTAAAGATAAAATCTCTGTAGGCATTTCCAATAATTTTGGAGAAATTCTTATCAATAAAGGTGGGAAGTTTACAGCTAAAAACCTTTCATCAATCGACTATCAAAACGTAAATCCATTAGGATGGACAGATAATGATAGCACAAATGATTTGATAAACACCTTATTACATAACTACAATATCAAATACAACGAAGAATTAGGAAGGTACAAAAGAGAAAAATTTAATATCTCGATTGGAGACGAACTACCAGCAGGTGTTTTAAAATTAGCCAAAGTTTATTTAGCTGTAAAACGCAAATTAAAAGTAGGGGATAAAATGGCTGGAAGACATGGGAACAAAGGTATTGTAGCCAAAATTGTCCGTGCAGAAGATATGCCGTTCTTATCGGATGGAACTCCCGTTGATATTGTGCTAAATCCATTGGGCGTACCAAGTCGTATGAACCTAGGGCAGATTTATGAAACCGTTTTAGGTTGGGCAGGCGAGCAATTGGGGATAAAATTTGCGACTCCAATTTTTGATGGTGCTAGTACAGATCAAATAGCTGAATATATAGAAAAAGCAAACCTTCCTAGTTATGGCCATACTTACCTGTATGACGGTGAAACGGGTGAGCGCTTCCATCAAAAAGCAACTGTAGGAATAATTTACATGGTTAAATTACACCATATGGTAGATGATAAAATGCATGCTCGTTCTATTGGACCATACAGCTTAATTACACAACAACCGTTGGGCGGTAAAGCACAGTTTGGTGGACAACGTTTTGGTGAAATGGAAGTGTGGGCACTAGAAGCCTATGGTGCAGCTAATATTTTACAAGAATTATTAACCATTAAATCAGACGATATTATTGGTAGAGCCAAAACATACGAAGCTATTGTTAAAGGCGACAACGTGCCAAGACCTGGCATACCAGAAGCATTTAATGTAATAGTACATGAATTAAGAGGCTTAGGATTAGATTTGAAATTTGAGTAAATTCTATTATTTTATTATTTACTACTAAACGTCATGAATTCAAAATTTAGTTTTAATTATTTGCTTATTAGTGTAACCGTTATAGCTTCTGTATTTATATTGGGTGCCGCTTATAAATATAGATTTAAATCATCTGAGACTATTGTTGTTACAGGATTGGCAGAACAAGATTTTACCAGTGATCTTATTGTTTGGACAGGAAGTTTTTCTCGTACAAGTTTCGATTTAAAAACAGCCTATGCTAATTTAAAAGATGATGAATTGAGGGTAACCCAATATTTGCAACAGAAAGGAGTTCCAGAAAATGCTATGGTATTTTCTTCTACCGGTATACAAAAAAACTTTAGTGAAAAGTATGATACCAACGGAAGAGCAGTTGGTAGTGAATTCAACGGATATACTTTAGTAGAAAAAATTAAAGTAGAATCAAAAGAAATAGATAAGATAGAACAATTATCTAGAGAAATAACAGAACTACTACAGCAAGGTATTGAATTCAGCTCTGCACAACCAAGCTACTATTATACTAAATTGAACGAATTAAAAATTAATCTCTTAGCCGACGCTAGTAAGGATGGCAAAATACGGGCAGAAACAATAGCAAAAAATGCTGGTAGCAGTTTAGGAAGCATAAGAAAAGCAACAATGGGCGTATTTCAAATAACCGGTAAAAATGACAATGAGAATTATAGCTATGGCGGAGCTTTTAATACAACCAGCAAACAAAAAACAGCATCTATTACATTAAAAGTAGAGTATCAAGTTCATTAAAAGGAAGTAAACATTAATTATCAATTGTCAACTACACATTATCAATTAACAAACTATGGCCTTCAAAAAAGAAAATCGTCCCAGATCAAACTTCTCTAAAATTACTATTAGTCTGGCTTCTCCAGATAGTATTTTAGAACGCAGCTATGGTGAGGTGTTAAAGCCAGAAACCATTAACTATCGTACATACAAACCAGAAAGAGATGGTTTGTTCTGCGAAAGAATTTTTGGTCCAGTAAAGGATTATGAATGTGCTTGCGGAAAATACAAACGCATTCGCTATAAAGGCATTGTATGTGACAGATGTGGTGTAGAAGTAACTGAAAAGAAAGTGCGCCGTGAACGTATGGGACATATTAAGTTAGTAGTACCTATTGTGCATATTTGGTATTTCAAAAGTTTACCAAACAAAATTGGTTACTTATTAGGAATGAGTTCTAAAAAATTAGAAACCATTGTATATTATGAAAGATACGTAGTTATTCAACCAGGCGTTCGTGCAGATAAAGGCCAAAATTACGGAGACCTATTAACAGAAGAAGAGTATTTGGATATACTAGCAACACTTCCTAAGGACAATCAACATTTACCTGATGAAGATCCAGAAAAATTTGTCGCTAAAATGGGGGCTGAAGCCGTGCATGATTTATTAGCTCAATTAGATTTAGACCAACTTTCGTTTGATTTACGCAATGCAGCAGCCACAGAAACCTCTCAACAACGTAAAGCCGATGCTTTAAAACGCTTAAGTGTAGTTGAAGCTTTACGTGATGCTAGTACACGTATCACCAATCGTCCTGAATGGATGACCATGCAATACATTCCAGTTGTTCCGCCAGAACTAAGACCTTTAGTACCTCTAGATGGTGGACGTTTTGCATCAGCCGATTTAAACGATTTATATCGTCGTGTAATTATTCGTAATAACCGTTTAAAACGATTATTAGAAATTAAAGCACCAGAAGTAATTTTACGAAATGAAAAACGTATGTTACAAGAAGCAGTTGATTCTTTGTTTGATAATAGTCGTAAAAGTAACGCTGTAAAAGCAGATGGTGGTCGTGCATTAAAATCTCTAAGCGATGTATTAAAAGGCAAACAAGGTCGCTTCCGTCAAAACTTATTAGGTAAGCGTGTTGACTATTCTGGTCGTTCCGTAATTGTAGTAGGCCCAGAATTAAAAATACATGAATGTGGTTTACCTAAAGAAATGGCAGCAGAATTATTCAAACCATTTATTATTCGTAAACTAATTGAAAGAGGTATTGTAAAAACAGTAAAAAGTGCACGTAAATTAGTAGATAAAAAAGAAGCTGTTATTTGGGATATTTTAGAAAATATTTTAAAAGGTCACCCAGTATTATTAAATCGTGCCCCAACATTACATCGATTATCTATTCAAGCATTTCAGCCAAAATTAATTGAAGGCAAAGCCATTCAATTACACCCATTAGTAACCAGTGCGTTCAACGCCGACTTTGATGGCGACCAAATGGCGGTGCATGTACCATTGAGCAATGCAGCTGTTTTAGAAGCACAATTGTTAATGTTATCTTCTCACAATATTCTTAATCCACAGAATGGAACACCTATTACCCTTCCCTCACAGGACATGGTGTTAGGTTTATACTATATTACAAAAGGAAAAAAATCCATTGATAAAGAAAAAATAAAAGGAGAAGGCAACATTTTTTACAGTCCAGAAGAAGTTATTATAGCATATAACGAAAAGCACGTTGACCTACATGCTTTCATCAAAGTAAAAGCGTTAGTGCGTAATGCTAATGGTACATTAGAAACGAAGTTGATTGAAACAACCGTAGGTAGAACATTATTCAATCAAACAGTTCCTAAAGAAGTTGGTTTTATTAATGCTTTACTAACAAAAAAATCGCTTCGAGAAATTATTGGTGATATTATTAAATGGACGAATATAACTACAACAGCAAAATTCTTAGATGACATTAAACAACTTGGATTCCGTATGGCTTACCGAGGTGGTTTATCATTTAACATCCATGATTTAATTATTCCAAAAGTAAAATTCGATTTGCTTAATCAAGCCAAAACAGAAGTAGACGATGTATGGAACAATTACAATATGGGATTGATAACAAACAATGAACGGTATAATCAAATTGTAGATATTTGGTCAAGGGTAGAT
>CAZXBE010000035.1:0-13910 GCA_964638565.1 uncultured Chitinophagaceae bacterium | reverse complement strand
ATCTATTTCTAAGCAATTCTACAACAAATAGTATATTACTTTTTACAGTGGTGTGGTAAATAATCGGAAACTTGGGGAGGTACTATTTCATCTTTAATTCTGGTGACTTCCAACAGTTTATACTGAGACTTCACCTCTATAAGGTAATGTGTTTAGTGTTTCACAAAATATATACCACTAAAATTGAATGGTGAGGTCTCTTTTTCTCATTTCTTTGAAATATTTCTTCTTAAAACTCCTTCAATAAGTTTACTAAACGTGTTACTATACCAAACATAATCACAATTTACCACTGCACTGCTAGCCCTTAAATTGGTGCTTTCTCCGTAATGAAGTGTTGGAATGGTATTTACTGTTGGTGGCAATGGGCGGGCTACAGTATGCACCCGAACAATTCCCCAATAATAATGATAAAACCTATTTTCAATTATGCCTCCAATGTCAATTTTTAGATAAAACGGAGAAGGTCTTGTGGTGTTGGTGAACACAAGCTCCATACTATCTATTTTTTTATTACTAGAATCTAAGATGATTTCGCTACCAGTTGTATTGGGCAACATTTTCCAAACATATTCATACGGTACGGTTGAATTTGCACCAATTGGGGGAACAGGTTTAAGCACTAGCGTATCTCCGGCGCATACGGTTATATCCATTGTGTCGAAGTAGCCGAGATAATTTGTTTGAACATTAAGCGTTTTTTTACCAACTTGACTACTCGCTGTGAAAGAACAAAATAAAAAAAATAGAGCACACAAAAAAACATAGGATAGGTATAAAAACCTCGTTGAGATTGGTGTTTGTTTCATAGAAAATGGTTTTAAATAGGTTATCGAGGAACGAATGTATAACAAATTTCCATAATGCCAAATTTTTGTACAAAAATTCTGACTTTTTTAAGATTCACTCGCCGGAAGGGGGCTATATCAAGCTTTGAACAACAATAAAAGATTTGGTTTAATTAGAAACCAATTCTTTATACCTCTCGGCACTCAGTAATTCGGCTAACTGTTCTGGTTGGGTAATCGTCATCTTAATCATCCAGCCCGCACCATAAGGATCTGTATTTACCAATTCTGGTTGCTTACTTAGTAAGGCATTTAGCTCTGTAATGGTTCCTGTTATTGGTAAAAATAGGTCGGATACTGTTTTAACCGCTTCTACTGTTCCGAAAACAGCACCAATATCTAAGGTTTTTCCTACCGTTTCTACTTCAACATATACAATATCTCCTAATTCCTTTTGAGCAAACTCTGTAATACCAACTGTTGCAACATTGCCTTCTATCGTTATCCATTCATGATCTTTTGTGTATAGTCTGTTTGTGGGAAATGTCATTTTTATGTGTGTGGATTTAATGCACCAAAAGTAAAAAATTCAACAATAGATTACAAAATATATTAGTTGTTCTTTTTGAAAGCAAATAACAAACTAAAGCGTAGTGTATTCGATAGTGGATTTCTAATTAGGGTTGAACCGGATGGTATCAAATAAGATATATTTAATTGTGCGTTGTTATAGTTTATTCCAGCACCTATGGTAGCATATCTTTTATATGCTAATGCTTTATTTGCATAATTGTACCCAACCCTAAATGCAAACTGCTCATTATACCAATACTCTGTACCAATGCCTATTTGTGTTTGCTGTACATTATTTTGTAATGAAGAAAACCAACTACTTATTACACTTTGTGATCGATATTTTTCTAGTTGCTGGTTGTTTTCTATTGGATTAGTTGTTAGTGTAGGTGATGGTGGAACCAATAACTCGTTAATATCTACGCCAATACAAAGACTATGCATTTTCTGAAAAACATGGGTATAAGAGGCCCCCAAGGCAAGATTTGCAGGGATAAATTCTTTTGAATTGGCATTATTTGTATATCCTATTTTAGAGCCTAAGTTAGATAGTGCAGCACCAAAACGCCATCCATTGACATTTTCGTTGTCTATCGTAGAATAATATGCGGAGATATCTGTTGCTATAGCATGTCCTGTTTTATATGTTATACCGTTGATAGCATATCCACTAGCCAGGTTGGAATTAATGTATCGAAATGTTAGCCCCAATGATAGTTTATTTAATAATTTACGAGAATAGCCTACATCAATAGAAAATTCTCTTGGTCTACCTTTACCTAGTTCATTTCCCTGAAAATCAGTAAAAGACATCGAGCCTAAATTAAAATATCTTATTGCAGCAGCTACGCTTTGTATTTCATCTAGTTTATGATATGCTGCTAAATTTATCATATATACATCATTAACGTACTCTTTTAACCAAGGTGTGTATGTTAATGATATAGATGTGGGAGATGTAGCAAAAGGGACTTTAGCCAAATTATAATAAATAGCGCTGGCATCTGGCGATGTGACTATAGTTACATCACCCATACCACCAGCACGAGCGTCTGGTGAAATACGTAAAAAAGGTACCGCTGTTGTAACAATATTTACTCTACTATTTGTTTGTGTGGTGGCTATTACATAAAAAAAAATAACAAAAATGCTTACGCCGGCAATTTTCTTCATGCTAATATGATATAAACCTGAGGTTTAAAAAATGGACTTCTATCCGTTGGTTATCAAAAAAGATATCGCAAAGTTAAAGCCAACTGCCAACAAAAACATCATCTTCCACACCTAATTTTTTTAATCGTTTACGTCGACGAGCAACTTTTATAAGGTGTTTCATCCAAGTTATTAGCACTAATATTAAAAAAATAATTGTTATTGGTGGGATGGCTAACATTGATATCCAAGTACCACCAAACATTTTACGCATAGGTCTACGAAGGCGTTCTGCTATTAAATACATACTTGGAACAATAACTAGCGTCATGAAAAAAGCAAAGGCTAAACCAAAAATAATTGTCCATGCTAATGGTTTCCAAAATACAGCACTGTCTCCTCCAAAAAAGATATGCGGATCCAAGTCTGAAAATAATGTAACAAAATCGATGTTAAATCCAATAGCTAGGGGAATTAATCCTAAGATAGCCGCAACAGCAGTTAATAAAACAGGAATAATTCTTGTTTTACCGGCTTGTACTATTGCCTCTCTTGTTTTTACACCTCGTTTACGCAATTCATCTGCAAATTCAATTACCAAAATGCCGTTTTTTACTACAATTCCGGCTAACCCAACAATACCCATGCCGGTCATTATTACGGAAACCTCCATACCTGTTATAGCAAAACCAAGCAATACGCCAATTATGCTAAAAATGATTTCCATTAAAATAATAACTGATTTACTAATAGAGTTGAATTGTAGCACTAAAGTGAATAGGATAATCATTAGTGCAATCATTAGCGCTTTTCCTAAAAATGCTCCCGTTTCTGCTTGCTGTTCTCCCTCGCCTGTTTGATTTATGCTTACTCCAGCAGGTTTTTTTGTAAAATTCTTTATAGCTTTTTGTAATTCCTGGTTTACTGCGGTAGGCGTATAATCACTCAAAACATTAGAAAATAAAGTGATAATACGTTTTTGATTTTTACGTTTGATGCTCCCATATGTGCTTGTGTATTCCACTTTTACAACAGAACTGATAGGTACTTGTTTAATTTGGCCGGTATTAAAATCACGAAACACGATTTTCATGTTTAATAAATCTGTTAAACTTTGACGTTGTAGTTCTTGGTTACGCAATTGTATTTTATATTCTTCTTTTCCTTCTTTTATTTTTGACACCTCTCTTCCAAATAATGCTGTTCTAATTTGCATGCCTACTTGAGCCGTTGAAACGCCCTCTGTTAAAGCCCTTTGTCTATCTATAATTAATGATATTTCTGGATTTTTTAAATCCACATCCATTTTTAATTCTTCCACACCTTCTATTTGAAGAGAGTCTAAATAATTCTTTAATGCGACGGCGGTTGTAGTTAATTGGTCTAAATCATCGCTTGCTATTTCAATATTAATGGGTGGTTCTGTTGGAGGTCCTCCTTTTTCTTGATCTACCGATATTTCAGCCCCCGGTATTCCTTTCATAGAAGATCGAATAGCATCTAAATAGGGTGCTGTTGATTTTCCATGTCTTTTTTCAAATTCCACGAACGAAATTTGTATACGGCCAAGTTCCGATCGGGTGCTTCTATCTCCACTCTGAGGGTCGTTAGCGCCCACAGCAATATTTGATATTACGCTTTCTACAACAGGGTTTTGTTCTCCTCCATCCATCCCCAATACCTTATATACCCGATTTTCTAATACATGAGTGATAGAATCTGTATATTTTACATCTGTGCCTACAGGTAATTTTACATACACATAAATAAAGTTTGGATCTCCTTTGGGAAAAAATACTACTGGTACTTTTTGTCTCACAAAAAATACAAAAGAAAATACAAGTAATAATAACGTCCCCAACAATAAATAAACCGGCTTCCAACCTTTTAATGCCCAACGTAATAATTTTTCATACTGATTCATAATAGCGGGTAGTACCTTATTTTGAAAAGCATGAATCATGTCCTTTATAAAAAATCTATTTAAAATGGAAATAATTACCATTAACAAAATAAGGTTGCCTAAAAAAGGAATTCCGACAAAATCGAACAAAATTCCCACTGCAACAGCGACCCACAATAGTGACTTTTTAAAAATTTTAGTTTTAGATTGTTTATGTTCTCCTTCTTGATGATTCATAAAATCTACAGCGAAAACAGGATTCATAATAAACGCAACTATAAGAGACGCTGTTAGCGTAAAAATGAACATGGTAGGTAAATACACCATGAATTTTCCAATGAGACCTGGCCAAAATAATAGGGGAAAAAACGGGGCTAATGTGGTAATAGTTCCTGCTAATACAGGAATAAAAACCTCTCCTGCAGCCATTTTTGCAGCTTTTGCTGCAGATATTTTTCCTTTACTTTCGCTAAAAATACGGTGTGTGTTTTCAATAACTACAATAGCATCATCTACAATAATTCCCAGTCCAAATAATAATGCAAAAAGCACAATAAAATTTAGTGTTACATGAGAGCCTACTATAAGATCGGCCGCTGGAATAAATAAAAAGGCAACAAACATGCTTAACGGCACTGATAATGCTACAAAAAAAGCATTCGTAACACCCATAAAAAACATGAGAATTATCAATACCAATACAAAACCAATAACAATAGAATTCACTAGATCATTAAATGATGTTCTTGTTTTATTACTTTGATCTCCCGTTATAACAACTTTTAAATCTTGAAGAAGTTGATCAGCCTTCATTTCATCAACCACTCGTTTTACATCATCTGAGGTTTCAATTAAATTTTCTCCTGATCGTTTGATAATATTTAGTGTGATTACATTTTTACCGTCCAGGCGGGCATAGCTTTCTTTTTCTTTTGTTGCATCTTTAACCTCTGCTATATCTTTTAAATAGATGGCTCCTCCTGTTATATTTTTTATAATAAGTCCATTGATGTCTGCAGCCGTTTTAAATTGTCCTTTTATACTAAGCGTTCTTTTCATGTTACCAACATTGAGCAATCCTCCGGATATATCATTATTTTCTCGGGCCACCGCATTTGCTATATCATCGAATGTTATGCCAGCGCTTTGCATTTTATAATTGTCAACATTAATTTGAAACTCTCTTTCCGGCGCACCTACAATGTCCACTCGATTTATTTGACTTAATTCTTCTAATTTATCTTTTAAATCATCTGCATATTTTTTTAATCTGGATAAATCATAGTCTCCGCTAAGGTTTACAAACATGATAGGTTGCTCAGAAAAACTTACTTCTTGTACATTGGGCTCTACTGTTAAATTAGTGGGTAAATCTTTTTTAGCTTTATCTACAGCATCCTTAACTTTTTGCAAAGCCACATCTGTTCTCACATTTGTTTCAAACTCAACCATAATGGCAGAAAAATCTTGTAATGAGGTAGAGGTAAATTTTTTTATTTTTACTCCTGAAATACCTTTAATCTGTTTTTCAATAGGCCGTGTAACTAGATTTTCAATGTCTTTGGGAGAGTTGCCTATATAAACAGTTTGTACATAAATGGTAGGAATAACAATATCAGGAAATTGTTCCTTAGGCAACGTAATAAACTGAAACAAGCCTGCTATGCTAATAAAAATAATCGTTAGGTAGATAGATGTTTTATTATTTACAGCCCAGCTTGTCGGTTTAAATTCTTTGAACATAGATTTATTATTTTTTTCTAGCACTATGAATGTTCTATTTTTTTTATTCTCAACACCGTTTTACTTTTTAGCGCTCGATGTATTTGAATCAACTCTTTAGCTTGATATTTAGTATACTCTTCAGAATCTATATTTATCCATTTTTTATTTATTTTTATTGAATACTCTGTATGCCCTTCATTATATAATTCTCTTTTATTTTGAATTTCTTCAACTAAAATTTCTTTTTGTTGCTCTTTCATATCTATTTTAGCTTGATGGCCTATAAAAATATATAGTAACGCGCCTACTGAAAAGCATAGGGCTGCCAGATTTAGCCCATACACTATATCTTTCCTAACTATTAATAAAAGCAAAATATTAAAGACTCCTATCCCTGAAAAAAGAAGTAGAAGCAATCGTCTACTTTTGTTTACGCTATCAAGATGCTTTTTAAAAACTACTTTATCCTGTTCATCAAAATAACATATCATTGTATAGTAATTAATTGTCCGTCGTATAAACTTTGATATCCATCTGTAATTAATTGATCACCTATTTGTAGGCCATTTTTAATTTCTATTTTATCTCCATACAATTCTCCTACTTCTATTATTTTTTTTCGGGCCACCCATTTGCCATTTTCTTTAGAAGCAACTAGTACATACTTTCCCTTTTCGTCATTTTGCACAATATTTATAGGTGCCGCTATTGCGCCAGCTTTACTATAATCTTCTATTTTTACTAATGCAATTTGATTGGGGCGCAAGTCTGCGCTAGCAGCAATTTTGATTTCCACATAAAAAGATCGAGTGGTTGGATCAATTAATTTTCCAGCAACACTTACCCTACCTAAAATAGTTTTATTGTTTAATGATGGAAACACTATCTGCACGTCACTTCCTGGCTTTACTTTGCTTGCATAGTTTTCAGGTACATCAGCATGAACTTTTAGGGTACTTGTATTTACAATTTTAATTCCAGGCCCCATGCCGCCGCCCATAAACGTTTCTCCTACCTTAATCGTCACATCATCAGCTATTCCTGAAAAAGATGCATATACGTTTGACATAGATAGTTGCTCTTGCAATAACGATAATTGCCGTTGTGCAGATTTTACATTATTCTCCGCAGAAATTAATTGAACTTCCGTTCCAATACCTTGGTCCCACACATTTTTTTGGCGCTGATATACATTTTTAGCAAAATCTAACTGTGTTCTTACTTGTTGTATTTGTTGGCGAGCAACAGCGTCATCTAATTTTAATAATAATTGCCCTTTTCGCACAAAATCTCCTTTCTTAACATACACAGCACGCACTAACCCACCAGGCCCACGAGGCGCCACGTACGCTACGTTTTCAGCCTCCACTTTTCCTTGCAAATCAATAAAGTGTTTAAATGTTTCTGTTTGCACTTCTGCTATTTGAACCAATTTTGCTTTTGCTTCTTTTGCAGCAGTAGGATCTAATTTAACTATTTCTGCTTGTAGTTTATCTATCTGGGTTTTTAAATCTTCCGATTGCTTTTTCAATTTCTCCAGTTGTGCTTTTTTTTCGGCAATAGCTGCTTTTTTTTCGTTGTTTCCTCCACCACAAGAGGAGGCAATAAATAACACGAATATTACAAGTGGATATAGATTTTTTTTCATTTAAAATTTGATATTAAAAATTTAAAATAATTTTTTACTCTAGCTTTCCCAGCGAATGCAAGTAATCTATTTTAGCAATAATCGCTTCGTATAGCGCATTAAAATAATTTGATTGTGATTGTTGCAAATCATTTTCTGCCTGAAGCACTTCAAAACTGGATCCTAAGCCTTGCTCATATTTCTTTTTAGTTGTGCTATATACCGATTCAGCTAATTGAGTGTTCCGTTCTTGCCCACTTAGTTTAAGTAACGCGTTTTTAAGTGTTGTTTTATAAACAGCCTGTTCTAAGTCAATAGCCTGCTTAACATTGTATAAATTATTATCTATTTTCTCGATATTACGTCGAGAAATTTGAACAGCATATTTTCTAGATAGTCCATCAAATAAGGGTATATTAATATTTAATCCTGCATAAGCCGCCTTGAACCATAATGGATTTTTATCAGAAAAAATAAAGCTTTGTGCTTGCCCATTAATACTATAGGCTGCAACAGCAGATATTGTTGGAACATAGGCTAAATTATTGCGCTTTAAATCTAATTGCTGTAGTTGCTTTGCTGTATTTAGAGCTTGTATCTCTTGGCGATCTTCGTATTTGAATGTGTCTGCCAAAACACCATCTCTTAATTGATGTATATTTAAAGAATCTAACAATACGATCTCATCTTTTTGTGACACCCCAATAGAGTACTTTAATGCTGCGTAGGCAAGCGTTATTCCGTTTTGCAATGACGTTTGACTTGTTTTTAAATTGGTTAATTGAACTTGTGTTTTATCAATGTCTAATTTTTCAACAAATCCGTTTTTATATAATACTTCATTATCATGCAATAATTTTTCCAATCGTTTTACACCATCATTTAAAAAATTTACCTGTTTTTCGGCTATAAGTATAGCATAATATCTTTTATATGCGGAGTCTTTGATTTTTTCTTTGATCAATTCTATATTTTTCTGTGCCGCAACAAGCGCTACTTTACGAGCTTGCAATCCAACAAATATATCTGGCTGAAATAATAATTGCGTTAATTGAGCGCCAATACTCGTATTCCAAGGTTGTTGAAAGCTTACTTCTTTAAATTGAGGGGCAGGAATGTTTGTTATAGGCGCTCCGGCTCCATTTTTTACGCCCTCTTTTTTTAATACGCCATATATTGCTGTTTCTACTGCATCTGGAAATAAAATAACCGGTAGCTTAAAATAGTACTGCATAGAAGCAGACCCATTAATTTGTGGCAACGCTTGTCCAACTATTTGCTTGTTTTTAGCCTCTTGTATTTCGTAGTCTATTACTACGTTTTTGAGCTCAACAACATTTTTATAAGCAAGGTCCACCGCTTCTTTTATCGACAATCTATGTACGGTTTGTGCATTAACAAGGGCTACACCTATAAAGAACAACGCAAGTAGTATTTTTTTTAACATTGAATATTATTTATTTTTCAACCGCTGTTTTCTGTATTCGTAAATCATTTTATGCCCTTTTGTAGATGCAATTCCATACAAGAAAAAATAAAACAACTCTTGTTGAATAACGTTTAAACTATATTTATTATGCGAGAAAACATCTGGGTCAAATCCCATAAATACATTTTCAAGAGCGGCTCTGGCAACAATATCAGCCTGTATATCTGATCTGTATAAGTCTTCTTTTATTCCACGAATTAAGTTGTCCTTTTTAATGTTGACCATAAATGTATTTTTATGATCTTTAAATTTTTTATACACCCTTGGGTAATAACGCTGTAAATCATATATAATAAGCGGATTCATTGTTTTCAACATATCTTGTACCATATCCAACGCTAAAAAACACTCATGTATAGCATTTTTTGCTTCTTTTCTACATTGGTGGCATTCTTGTTCATCTTTTTTAAGCTCCTTGTTTATTACAGCCTCCACTAATTCATCTTTATCTACAAACCATTGATAAATCGTTTTTTTAGATACTCCGGCTTGACTAGCTATTTCATCCATTGTAATAGAACGAATGCCATGTCTAAAAAAAAGTCCTATTGCCTCATTTTGTATATGATCTTTTATTTTCATAAAGCACACAAAACTATGGAAACTTTTTATGTTACCAAAGTTTCCATAGATGTTTTTTATCTTTGTTGTTTATTTTTATTTTAGCAGCATGATCAATTCATTCAAACCTCGTAAGGCTGCAAAGTTTACATACAAAAAAGTACTGCATTATTTTTTGCAAGGGGTTATTATTTTGGCCCCTATTGCCGTTACGGCATTTAGTTTATATTGGATATTTAAACAGGTAGATGATATTTTACGGCCTTACATACAAATACCTGGTATTGGCTTTATTGCCATAATTGTAGGCGTTTTTTTAATCGGCTGGTTGAGTAATTTATTTTTGATGGGCAGGCTTATTGATCTGTTTGATCATTGGCTAGAGCGGACTCCGGGGGTTAAATTTATTTATTCATCCATAAGAGATTTTTTTGAGGCTTTTGCAGGTGAAAAAAAGAAATTTGATATACCTGTTTTGGTAAATGTAGATGGGGCTGATGTTTGGCGTGTTGGATTTTTAACCAACGAGGCATTACAAAAATGGGGATTAGAAAATTCTGTTGCGGTATATATTCCATTTGCTTACTCTTTATCTGGAATGGTATACTTAGTTCCAAAAAATAAAATGAAAAAATTAAACATTAGCGCTTCAGACGCAATGAAATTTGCCATTTCTGGTGGCATAACAGAAGCTGTCCATAACCCATCAAATGGAGAACAGTTAAACCATTAATAACACAACCATGCGCTATTTATTTTTATTTCTCTTATTAATTTTAAGCATATTACCACCAAAAGCACACGCTTGGGGATTTTATGGCCATAAACGTATTAACCATCAGGCTATTTTTTCATTGCCACCCAAATTGTTGGCGTTTTATAAACAACATATTGATTATATAACTACCCATGCCGTTGATCCGGATAAACGTCGTCGTTTATTACCCTACGAAGGCCCAAGGCATTATATCGATATAGATTATTATGGTTCATACCCGTATACAGAATTGCCTCGTCATTGGAATGATGCTGTTAAAAAATATACCATTGATACATTAGAGGCTTATGGCATTGTTCCGTGGTGGATTCAAGTAATGCAACAACGCTTAACTACTGCGTTTAAAGAAAAAGATATTGCCAAAATTTTAAAAATATCTGCCGATATAGGACATTATGTTGCTGATGCGCATGTTCCGCTGCATGCATCCAGCAATCATGATGGTCAATTAACCGACCAAAAGGGTATTCACGGATTTTGGGAGTCTCGTATTCCAGAATTGTTAGCAGAAAAAGAATGGGATTTCTTTATAGGTCAAGCAACATATCTTGATAACCCTTTATTTTTTACATGGGATCGTATATTAGAAAGTGCATTAGCAGCAGATACTGTATTAAATGTAGAAAAAGCATTATCGCTCAAAGTACCAACTGATCAACAATATAGTTTTGAAAAGAAGAATGGAAAAGATGTAAAACAATATTCTTCCTATTATGCAACGTTGTATAATAAAGCATTAAATGGTATGGTGGAGCGCCGTATGCGGCAATCTATTTATGCAGTAGCCTGTTTTTGGTACACGGCTTGGGTAAATGCAGGAGAGCCGGATTTGGCTACCATAACATTATCAAAAAATACATCCTTAGATGCGATATCAGATTCTTTAGATCTGGTGCAAGATGAATGGCAACATTCAAAATCAGTTCAAAAAAAAGCGGAAGAGTAGTGGCTTATGCTGAACAATCTGATTCTGTAACATCAATAATACCTATCCACCATTTATTATTGTCGTAAAATAAATAGATTGCAATATTATATTTGGTAATTATTATTTTTCGAGCCGTTGCTTCAATTTTCTTTACTTCTTTTTGTTTAGCAAATTTTTTATACTCCGCGTCATAGAGCTTTCGAATATTAATAACCTGTGTTAATCGATTTGTTTTCTTTTTTATATCTGTAAAAATTCCCTCTTCTGACCATTTTTCGCTTTCGCAATTAAACGTGGCAAATTTATTTTTTTGTGTAAAAATAGTATGTCGCATTTGCTTTAATAAATCATCATCTGCGTACGTTTTGTTTACATTGATGGCAATATACGCTTCGCTTTGATGTGGAAAAGAGTTAGTATCTATTTTTTTCTCCCATCGAATAGCATCCATAGCACCAGGCCTTACAATATAGTACACGCCTATATCTGGCCTAGTATACTTGTTTATACTATTGATTTGGCCTTGAGCTAAATATGTAATTATTTGTTTGCATATTTTATCAAATAAGGCTTCTTTGCTTTGAGCTTTACTTTTTACAGCAAATGCAATTAGACATATTAAGAATAATTTCTTCATAATTTATTTTATTTCTTCATATACATTACTTCTTTTACCAACTGTATGGTTCGGCCAATGCTTGGTAAGTATGCGTCTATTAAGGTAGGGGCATAATGCATCGGAGCATCCGCACTAGTAATACGACGAATAGGGGCATCTAAATAATCAAACCCCTCTTTTTGAATTTGATACGTTATTTCTGAAGATACAGAAGCAAATGGCCATTGTTCTTCTACAATTACCAATCGATTTGTTTTTTTTACACTTTCTAAAATAGTTTGCCAATCCAACGGTCGAATGGTGCGCAAATCAATTACTTCAGCAGAAATATTTTCTTTTTCTAATTCTGCCGCTGCACCTAATGCTACTTTCATCATTTTATTAAATGAAACAATGGTTACATCTGTTCCTTCTTTTTTAATGTCTGCTTTTCCGATCGGAATTAAGTATTCTTCTATTGGGATATCAGCTTTCTCTCCATACATCACTTCGCTTTCCATAAACATTACAGGATCGTTGTCGCGTATGGCACTTTTTAATAACCCTTTTGCGTCATATGGATTAGATGGAGAGATTACTTTAATACCTGGAATATTTGCATACAAACTTTCAAATGCTGTGGAATGTTGAGCCCCCAATTGCCCGGCTGATCCATTAGGTCCACGAAATACAATAGGACAATCAACCTGACCTCCACTCATTGCTAGCATTTTAGATGCTGTATTTAAAATTTGGTCTAGTGCTAATACAGCAAAATTCCAAGTCATAAATTCTACAATAGGGCGCAAACCATTTTGTGCAGCACCTACAGCAACTGCTGTGAAACCCAATTCTGATATAGGTGTATCAATAACTCGTTTAGCGCCAAACTCTTCTAACATTCCTTGGCTTACTTTATAAGCACCGTTGTATTCAGCTACTTCTTCGCCCATTAAAAAAACTTTTTCATCTCTTCGCATTTCTTCACTCATTGCCTCTCGCAACGCTTCTCTAAATGTAATTTGTCTCATATAATTTTAAATATCATGCAAAAATAACTGATCGAAAATAAAAGCAACCATTCAAAATGAATAATTTAAAAAATGTTTTCATTATTCGATTGCACAATTGTATTACTATATTTGCTTATGTCATATCGCATTGGATTTGGTATTGATTTTCATCAATTGGTTGAAGGAAGGCCTTTTTGGCTTGGTGGTATTAAAATAGATCATCACAAAGGAGCTCTAGGGCATAGTGATGCTGATGTTCTGCTTCATGCTATTTGTGATGCTCTATTAGGCGCTGCTTGTTTGGGCGATATTGGGATGCATTTTCCTAACACATCACCAGAATATAAAAATATTGATAGTAAAATTTTACTGCAAAAAACTTGGGAAATAGTCGCAGCTAGAAATTATAAAATAGCTAATATAGATTCTACTATATGTTTGGAGGCTCCTAAAATAATGAAATATGTTCCCGAAATGCGAAAAACCATCTCTAACATATTACAAATAACCGTAGAAGATATTTCCATAAAAGCTACTACTACAGAAAAGATGGGCTTTACTGGCAGAGAAGAAGGGCTGGTAGCCTATGCTACAGTTCTACTAGAAAAAAAGAAAGAGTAGACCTCTTCGGGAAATAGTATAAATGAGCGAAAGTGGTAGTATATTGAAGGATACTATACAAAGAAATAGAAGGCTTAAAGCCATCATTATTCAAGCGTATTACTGGAGTTAAAAAAGAAGTTTTTGCACAAATGTTAGATAGTGTCACTGAGTA
>CAZXBE010000034.1:0-13979 GCA_964638565.1 uncultured Chitinophagaceae bacterium | reverse complement strand
TCGTATTCACCAAATGTACAACTATTTTATATATCTTGTTAGCGGTTTAGTATAAGGCATATTAATATCAGTATCAATAATATTCTCATGAGCAAGAAATAGTTACAAATATTTATTTAATGATTATTTGGATTTTGAAAGTAAGAAGTTATCATCATAATGCTATATAATAATTCTTTTCTTAAAAGTAAAAATTTAAACCCTTTACACAGTTATCTTAACATTCTCATTATAGTTTTTTTTAATGCACATATTGCAATTCGCTTTCATTATTTCCATAATCTAAAACCGAAATAGCCCATTTAAATTGTTTATACAAAGCTTCTGCAATAGTTATTTGTGTACTATTTTGTTGGGCGTAAATAATTTGATGTCCCTCTTTAGTAGCAATCGTGTTATGAATATCCTTATTTAAGGAATTGAATGCATATACAACTATCTTTTGTATGCATTCACTATTGGCTGGAAGGGATACAGTAAATGTGCAATTTTCTCCATAATGTGTTACTTGAACGTTTGGTTTGGAAGGCGCTATGCTATCAATCCAAGGCATAGGCGGTATAAAAGCTTGATAGTGATAATAATTTTGCTGTAAACTATCTTTCCAGGCTTTGGCATTGGTGTTAAAACATTTTGCATTAAAATATACACTACCCTGAATAGTTGTATACTTACGTAAAACATTCAACTGGTTTGGTAATTCACTTGTATTTCTCCAAGCCTGATTGGTACCAGCCCTATATATACCATGACCAATGTATAAATGTCTTCCATAAGCATGTGTACTCCACCAATCTATTAATGTATTATAATCAGCCAATTTATGCCCTTGCTCCCAGTACAATTGAGGTGCCACGTAATCTATCCAACCATTTTTTAGCCATAGTAAAATATCTGCATATAAATCATCGTAATTGGTTTGTCCTGCTTTGGTAGCACTTCCATCAGCATCTTTATCTTGATTACGCCACACACCAAAAGGACTTATGCCAAACTTTACATAAGGCTTTATAGCTTTAATGGTTTTGCTTAATTGTACAACAATACTATCTACATTGCTTCTTCTCCAATCATCTTTCGGCATACCATTACCATACGTTATATAGCTATGTTGATCTGGAAATTCTTTTCCTGTAATACGATAGGGATAAAAATAATCATCAAAATGTACTGCATCAATATCGTATCTACTTACTACATCTCGAATAATATTATCAACATAATGCCGTACTTCTGGCAATCCTGGGTCAAAATATTTTTTATCACCATAGGTTAAAAACCATTCGGGATGTAATCGAGTAATATGATTATTAGCAACAGAGGAAGTTTTTATATTGAATACAGCTCTGTATGGATTAAACCAAGCATGAAATTCCATTCCTCTTTTATGTGCTTCTATTACCATGAATTGTAATGGATCGTAATAAGGATTGGGTGCTAATCCTTGTTGACCTGTAAGCCATTCACTCCAAGGTTCGTACGGAGATGGGTAAAACGCATCTGCGCAAGGCCTTATTTGTACTACTACGGCATTCATGCCTGTCTGCTGCAACATATTAAGCAGTTGTATATATTCTTCTTTTTGTTGTTCTGTAGATAATCTTTTTTTAGAAGGCCAATCGATATTATCAACAGTGGCTATCCACGCTCCCCGAAATTCATATTTTGGTTGTGCAGAAGATGAAACAAAAAACAAAGAATAACAAATAAGGGATAGAAAATAAAAAAATGATCTCATGGTATATGCTTTATCGAATGTAATAAAAGTTGTTTAAATACAATAGTTAAAAAAGGAAAGGAACGAGTGTTCGTTCCTTTCATCTACAATTCAAAATATGTACTTTAAAATTTACTTGGCTTAGGCAGTTGTTTTAGCACCTTTTACTTTTGCAATTACTGCTTCTGCAATGTTATTTGGTGCTTGAGCGTAGTGGCTAAACTCCATGGTAGAGGTTGCACGGCCAGAGGTTAAAGAACGTAATTGACTCACATAACCAAACATTTCGCTTAATGGAACTTCTGCTCTAATGACTTGTGCGTTTCCTTTGGTGTCCATTCCTTTTAACATACCCCTGCGGCGGTTTAAATCACCTGTAACATCCCCCATATACTGGTCTGGTGTTACTACTTCTACCTTCATGATTGGCTCTAATAATACAGGTTTTGCTTTTTTTGCAGATTCTCTAAAACCGCCTTTTGCACATAATTCAAATGACATAGAATCAGAATCCACATCATGATAACTACCATCAAATACACGAACTTTCATGTGCTCTACAGGATAGCTGGCTAACACACCATTCTGCATAGAAGTTTCAAATCCTTTTTGGATAACTGGAACATATTCTTTTGGAATAGATCCTCCAAAAATATCGTTTACAAATTGGAAATGTTTACCTGGATTTTCTTTTAACCATTCTTCATCAGCAGGTCCAATTTCAAATACAATATCAGCAAACTTACCACGACCGCCCGTTTGTTTCTTTAATACTTCTCTGTGCTCAACAGTTGCATTAAATTTCTCTTTATATGCTACTTGTGGAGCTCCTTGATTTATTTCTACTTTAAACTCCCGTTTCATACGGTCTACAATAATTTCCAAATGCAACTCTCCCATTCCACTTAAAATCGTTTGTCCTGTTTCTTCGTCTGTTTTTACTTTTAAGGTAGGATCCTCTTCTATTAAACGAGCAATGGCTGTTCCCATTTTATCTACATCAGCTTGTGCTTTAGGTTCAATAGCTAAAGAGATAACTGGTTCAGGGATAAACATGGATTCTAATATAATAGGATGTTTTTCATCGCATAACGTATCACCTGTTTTTATTTCTTTAAACCCTACTGCGGCTCCAATATCACCTGCTTCAATAAATTCTATTGGATTTTGCTTATTGGCATACATTTGCATAATACGACTGATTCGTTCATTTTTGCCAGAACGCGTATTCAACACATAGCTTCCTGCATCCAAACGACCGGAATAACAACGAAAGAATGCCAATCGCCCTACATAAGGATCTGTCATAATTTTAAATGCCAATGCTGCAAAAGGTTCTTTTGCATTTGGATGACGTAGTATTTCCTCTCCCGTGTCTGGATTAGTTCCTTTTATGGCCTCCACATCTAATGGACTTGGTAAATAACGTACCACAGCATCTAAAGCTGTTTGCACTCCCTTATTTTTAAATGCTGATCCACAAAGCATAGGTACAACACTCATATCAATAGTAGCTCTACGTATAGCATTGTGTACTTCCTCTTCACTTATTGTAGTAGGATCTTCAAAAAATTTCTCCATCAATTTATCATCATATTCTGCAACGGCCTCAATTAACTGTGCACGCCAATACTCCACATCTTCTTTCATGTCATCGGGAATAGGTACTTCGGTATAAGTCATACCTTGAGTGGAATCTTCCCAAATAATTCCTTTCATTTGAATAAGATCGACTACGCCTTTAAAATGATCTTCTGCACCAATAGGTAATTGTAAAGGAACAGATTTTGCACCAAGCATTTCCCTAACTTGTTTTACTACATTTAGAAAGTCTGCTCCAGCACGATCCATTTTATTTACAAAACCTAAACGAGGTACACGGTAACGATCTGCTTGACGCCAAACGGTTTCACTTTGAGGTTCTACACCATCTACTGCTGAAAATAAGGCCACAAGACCATCTAGCACACGCATGGAACGTTCTACTTCAATGGTAAAATCCACGTGGCCCGGAGTATCGATAATATTAAATTTATATTTTTTAGTATCTGGCACTGGCTTACCTTGCGTAGTGGGAAAATTCCAATAACATGTTACTGCAGCTGACGTAATGGTAATACCTCTTTCTTTTTCTTGCTCCATCCAATCGGTAGTAGCTGCACCATCATGAACTTCCCCTATTCTATGAGACATTCCTGTGTAGTATAAAATTCGCTCAGTTGTTGTTGTTTTACCTGCATCAATATGTGCTGCAATACCAAAGTTGCGCTGAAGTTTTAAGTCCGCCATAAATCATTTTTAGTGTAAAGAATAAATATTGTTATAATACTGCGTTAGTACAAATAATTTTTCGGTTGCAAAGGTAGGGAGAAATTAGGAATGTAAGGATATGAACTTAAGAACAGTGTTAAAAGTTACTATTGTTGGTATAGATTATTTTTCAATACATGTAACATACTTTCTCTATTCTACTGACATTGAATGAGTAGGTTAAAAAAAGAAATAAAGACTTTATATTTGCCACTGTTATTAAAAATATACAAAGTACAATTCATGAAAAAATTACTCTACTGTATTTCATTTTAATAGCAGCCTGTGGCGGGGAAAAGGACATACAATCTACTCCAGAAAGCGTTGTAAAAACAGTTTTGAAGCCGCCAAAACTAAAGATTTTAGCAGTTTATCGACGCTGTGCTCACCTGATGCTGATGGAGACAGCAAGCGTATTTGCGAGTTGAAAGATAACGACAAAGAACCATTTGCTACTTTTTTTAGTAAAGGAAAAATTAATGGCAATGCTACTATTGAGGGAGATAAAGCTCAAGTACCTATTTTATTTGGACCTGACGGCACTAAAGATGAGACTATGAATCTGGTTAAGAAAGATAATAAATGGTATTTACAAAGTTTCTAAAAGTGAATATATTTTTTATAGAAAGCTGCTTCACATATATGAAGCAGCTTTTTTATTGCATTGTTTTGTGTAAATTGAAAAGCATTTACATCTATAGTTAAATTCATTTCCCAGTTCGCTATAAAAAAGGATACATATGAAAAAAATATTATTACTTACCCTATCTACCATTATGATGTTTGTAAGCCATGCGCAAAAATCATACGACAAGCAATGGCAAGATATTGACACCTTAATTTATAAAAACGATTTGCAAAAACAAGCGTTACAAAAAGTAATTTCTTTAGGTCAACAAGCCAAGACAGAAAAAAATGACCCGCAATATATTAAGTCTTTAATCTACCAAACTTATTTACAAGAAAGACTTTCGGAAGAAGATCGCAGTGAAAATATCGCTTTATATCAAAAAGCTATTACAGAAGCTAGTGAACCTGCAAAATCAATTGTACAAAGTTTATTAGCTGAAGAATATTGGCGCATTTATCAATATGACAAATGGAAAATATATCAACGAACGAGTACTACCAATGCGCCTTCGAACGATGTAAATACCTGGACGATTAAAGATTTTCATCAAAAAATGAGTGCACTTTTTTTAGCCTCTGTTCATAATAGTTCCGCTTTACAAAAAATCAGTATTAAAGAAATCAACCCTATTATTAGAAATGGTAATACAGATGAATTAAGACCAACCGTTTATGATTTACTAGCTCACCGAGCATTAACTTATTTTTCTACTTCTGATGCTTATGTAACACAACCTTCGGACGCTTTTACCATAAACCAAAATGAAGCGTTTGCCCCAGCTGCTGTTTTTGCTAAATATAATTTTTCTACTACTGACAGCACCTCATTGCTTTGGAAAGCACTAAAGTTATATCAACAGCTTCTTATATTTCATGCAGATAGACGACTTAAACTTGGTGTAGATAGAACAGATGCAATACTCGATATTGAACTACAGCGCATAAAATTTGTATATAACAATAGTAGTATGCAGAATAAAGATGAATTATATGAAACTGCTTTAAAACAAATTATAGAAATATATCGATATAGCCGTGATAATGATGTTGCAGAAGCGTATGCTATGTTAGCTAGTTTATATGGAGATAAAGCCAATACATATAAACCTTTTGGTGATAGTACATACAGGTGGTATTATGTAAAAGCAAAAGAGCTTTGTGAAAAAGCAATCAAAACATACAAACCCTCCTATGGTAGAACAAATTGTGAAGGAATATTAACTACTATTAGCAGGCCAGCTACATCATTACAAATAGAAATGGTTAATATTCCGCAACAGCCGTTTAGAGCATTGTTAACTTACCATAATATTTCAAATATAAATTGTAGAATTATTCGCATTGATCAAAATTCATCGTATAAAAATATAAATGGGTATGATACTGCTGTTTGGAAAAAATTATTGAAAGAAAACCCTATAAAGCAATGGCAACAAGCTATTCCCAATCCTTTAGATTATCAGCAACATAAAACAGAAATACCGATTGAAGGCTTAAATGAAGGAAATTATATTCTTATTACATCTATCAATAATCAATTTAATAATGGTGAAGACAATAAGATAAACGCTACATCATTTTATGTTTCTAACATTAGTTATATCAGAAATGGAAATGATTTTTTTATATTGAATAGAAATACAGGAGCGCCTTTAATTAATGCTTCTGTACAAGTATATCAACAATATTATAATTATAAAACATATAAATACGAAACTAAAAAAGGGCCATTGTTATTTGCTGATCAACAAGGACATATTAATGTTCCATACAATAACAATGAAGATAGAAGTATAACATTAGACATCCGTTATAAAAATGATAGGTTATTTTTAGATAATACAGAATATTTATCCCAAAGTGTAGGCTATGAATACAGTGTTTATGAGCAAATGTATTTTTTTACAGATAGATCCATTTATAGGCCAGGACAAACCATTTATTTTAAAGGTGTATTGCTTTCAAAAAATAGATATGCAGAACCAGCTAAAATTTCAACCAACAAAGAAGTCATTATTAATCTACAAAATGCAAATGGAGAAATTAAAAGTACCTTACAACTTACTACCAATGCCTACGGCTCTGTAAACGGGCAATTTACTATTCCTCAAGGTTCGTTGGCCGGTCGGTGGTATTTAACTTGTGCAAATATTTTATCTGCAAAGTATTTTTCGGTAGAAGAATATAAACGACCTAGTTTTTATATTGGTTTCGATAAACCTACTAAGCCTTACAAATTAAATGATTCTGTTACCATAAAAGGTAATGTTATGGCTTATGCTGGCTATGCATTAAGCAATGCTAAAGTAAAATATAGTATTTCGAGAAAATCTCGATTTTTTTATCCTTGGTATGCGGAATGGTATGGCTATTATCCAAATGCTGGCAAAAAACAAATTGCAGATGGAAATATAGAAACGGAAGCAGATGGAAGTTTTAAAATTAATTTTAAAGCCACGGCAGATAAAATAAACACTGCCACCCGCTCTCAACTTTTTACTTTTACTATTGAAGTAGATATAACCGATCTTTCTGGAGAAACGCATCATCAAAGTTTTGCACTTCCTCTATCTCAACAAGCATTACAAATCGATATTCCTATTGCCAATAAGTCTATTGTAACAGCAGATAGTTTAAGTCATGTTATGCTGAGCACTAAAAATTTATGGGGAGAACCACAAGCTTCCAATATTAAAGTAGAATTAATTCCTATAAAAGAAACCAATCGTTTATTGCGGCAAAGATATTGGGATCGCCCTGATCAATTTGTATTAAGCTACGATCAATACATTCAACAATTCCCCAATGATATTTACAATAATGAAAATGAACCAACAGCCTGGGCAAAACAAAAGTCTGTTTATGAAGAAATTATTCCTTCGGCACAAAAATTAAATAAGCTATCCAATGTTTCGCCAGGTTGGTATGTATTAAAAACTTCTACAAAAGATACTTTTAATAATACAGTAGAAAATCAAATTTATGTACAAGTGTATGATCCCAATGCAAAACAATTACCCACAACAACCTATTGGTGGCAACCAGAACAAAATATAACCATCAATGTAAATAATACTTTGCATGTATTACAAGGCAGCAGTGCAGATAATATTAATTTGATCAATTTAAATATTGATAATTTAAAAGTTGATCAAAATACTATTCCATTTACGCATGCTACTTTATCCAACACAATTCAAACAATTACAAAATCAATAACCGCTGAAAACCAAGGCGGAATGGTTTTTTCACAGGCTTTTGTAAAACACAATCGTTTCTACCATAGCAAAACATATATCCATGTTCCTTATCAAAACACCAATTTAGATATTCAATATAAAACGTTTAGAGATAAAATTGAACCCGGCAGCAAAGAAACCTGGACAGTACAAATAAAAACAGCTAAAGGCAATAATACCGATGCAGAAGTATTGACCAGTATGTACGATGCATCGTTAGATCAATTCATCCCACACCAATGGTCAACGCCAGATGTATGGCCTAGAATATATGATCGCCGAAATTGGTCTGCTGAAGCGGGATTCAATACATTATACGCCATTCCAAAATATATTCCTGAAAAATCAATACCTTATTATTCAAAAATATATAGTACTCTTTTTTCATTTAATGGATTTTTTAATGGATATGTAAATGTCCATTATTTTGATCGAGGATATGATTATGATTATCGATTAAAGGATGGAGAATTTGCCTTGCAAGGAAAACTATCAGGAGTTAGAGTCCAGAAAGCTGTAGCCACAGAAATGCTTGAAAGAGATGAAACAAAAAAAGAACCAAACACCGCACCTGTTGTTTCAACAACAGAAAAAAATAGAAATGATCAAGACAATAAACCTGAACAAAAACAATACAATGGTGGTGGAGATGGAACTGTTTCTTTGCGCAAACACTTTAATGAAACAGCTTTCTTTTATCCTAATTTATATACAGATAATAATGGAATGGTACAATTCAGTTTCACCATTCCTGAAGCATTAACTCGTTGGAAATGGCAAGTATTTGCACACAATAAAGATTTAGCTACAGGAGTAGCAGAAAAAAATATCATCACTCAAAAAACATTAATGGTACAACCCAATTGGCCAAGGTTTATGAGAGAAGGCGATAAAGTAGAACTGGCTATCAAAGTCGTAAATGTATCTGCAAACGAAATCAAAGGACAAGCTTCTTTACAATTATTAGATGCATCTACTCTACAACCTGTTGATATTGCCTTTCATAATACGGCATCCAATCAAAATTTTAGTGTAACAGCACAACAAAGCACCGTTGTACATTTCAGCTTCGATCTTCCATACAATTATAATAAGCCCTTAATTTTAAGAGCCATTGCTAAAGCAGATAAATACAGTGATGGAGAAGAAGTAATGTTACCTGTTTTAAGCAGTCGAATATTAGTTACAGAAAGTGTTCCATTAAATATGAGAAAGTATGGAGAAAAAACATTTACACTTCCTACCCTATTAAATATGAACACATCTAACACTTTAACACCATTAAATGTTAGTGTAGAGTTTTCTACAAACCCCGTTTGGTATGCATTACAAGCCTTACCTTATTTAATAGAATATCCGCATGAATGTGCTGAACAAACTTTTAATCGTTTATATGCACACGCAGTTGCTTCATCTATTGTTCGTCAAAATCCAAACATTGCAAACGTGTTACAACAATGGAGTAAAGATTCTAGTGCATTAATGAGCAATCTTCAAAAAAATCAAGAGTTAAAATCAGCATTATTAGAAGAAACGCCATGGGTGCAAGATGCAGCCGATGAAACCACACAAAAAAAATGGATTGCTCAATTGGTAGATACGACGCATGCTACACAAGAAGTATTGCGTATTATTTCACAATTACAACAATTACAAAGTTCAAACGGAGGATTTATGTGGTTTAAAGGCGGACCTGATGATCCTTATATTACACAATATATACTTACAGGTATTAGCCGTTTAAAACGCATGAATGCTATCCCTGAAGCTGCTCAACAAGCATTAGATCAAATCACAAAAGATGCTCTCCAATATGCGGATTATCGCATAGTAGAATATGTAAATGAATTGAAAAAACATAAAGTAAAAGAAGATATGTTTGATCCTTTAGCTATTCAATATGTATATATGCGTAGCGGATTTCAAGAGATGTCAATGGATACTAAAACAAAAGCTGCACATAAATATCTTTTAGATAACGCAGCTAAATATTGGAAAAATTATAATTTATTTGGAAGAGGTCAATTAGCTATAGCCTTATTTAGAAATAATAAAACAAAAGAAGCAACAAATATATTAGCTTCTGCAAAAGACAATGCCATCAACAACGAAGCAATGGGTATGTATTGGAAAGAAAATATATACGGATATTATTGGTATCAATCACCCATCGAAACACAAGCTATATTAATAGAAGCTTTTCAAGAAATAGAAAAAAATAATGCCACGGTAAACGATTTAAAAACTTGGTTATTACAACAAAAACAAACACAACGTTGGCCTACAACTGTCTCCACCGCTGATGCTTGTTATGCTTTGTTATTAAGTGGAAGCAACTGGTTAACTCAACAACAAACAGCTACTATTAGTTTAGGAAATACAATATTAAATAGCAACGACCAAAAAACAGAAGCTGGAACAGCATATTTTAAAAAATCATTTTCTGCTGATAACATCAAATCAGATATGGGCCGGATCAAAGTTTCCCTCTCCTCCTCCTTTGGAAGAGGTCGGGAGGATGCCGCCGCTCCAGCCTGGGGTGCTGTTTATTGGCAATATTTAGAAGACATGAATAAAATACCTGTTGTAGGAAACGGCTTACAAATAAAAAAACAATTGTATAAAGAAATAGTTACCAAAGCAGGAAAACAATTACAACCTATAAAAAAAGAAAGTACCGTAAAAGTAGGCGATAAAATTATTGTACGCTTAGAAATGCATAGCGATCGCAATTTAGAATACGTACATTTAAAAGATTTACGTGCTTCCAATACAGAACCATTAAATGTATTAAGTCAATATAAATATCAGGATAGATTAGGTTATTACGAAAGCACAAAAGATATGGGCACCAACTTCTTCTTTAATTATTTACCCAAAGGAACGTATGTATTTGAATATCCTTTATTTGTAAACCATGCAGGAAGTTATAGTACTGGTGTCGCTACAATACAATGTATGTATGCACCTGTATTTAATAGTCATTCAGATGCATTTGTAATTAAAGCAATTAATTAATGATAGTTGATTACATCATCATTGGTCAGGGTTTATGCGGAACATTTTTAAGTTGGTATTTAAATCAATACAATAAAACATGCATTATTATTGACGAAGACAAGCCATTTACTGCATCCAAAGTAAGCTCAGGAATTATTAATCCTATAACGGGTAGGCGTTTTGTAAAAACATGGATGATTGATGAGTTACTTCCATTTGCAAACAAAGCTTATACTGAAATAAGCGAACTAATAAATAAATCAATCTCTTGTTATCCAGAGCTTATCGAAGGATATCTCCCTACGGTCGAGATGACAAAATATAAGCATAACAAGCCCATTCAAAATATAAATTGTATCGAACAAAAAAATGTCATTCATTTTTTTTCAAATAAAGAATCACAAAATATTTTTTATAATAGATTACAAGAGGACCCTCAATATTTAATGCCTTCCCATCCTTTCCATTTGGGAGAGCTGGTGGAAGTCAATTATGGCTATGGAGAAATTAATCCATGCTATCTTGTTAATACTCGATCTATTTTGAATAATTATAGAAAGAAATTGATAGATGAAAATCAGTTATTAAATGAACAATTTAATATGGATGCACTACAAATACATTCTAATTCTATTACATATAAAGATATAACTGCGGAAAAAATTATTTTTTGTGATGGAGCTTCAGGTGCAAACAATCCTTTCTTTAAAAATTTGCCTTATGCTTTAAACAAAGGACAATTTTTGTTGATAAAAACCGAAGGGTTACCCGATAATTACATTTTCAAAAAATCAACCTTAACGATTGTACCTTGGGAGAAAAATATATATTGGGTTGGCACATCATACGAATGGAACTTCGATAATACTGACCCGACTAAATCGTTTAGAGAAAAAACGATCGCACAACTAAAAGAATTTTTAAACGTTCCTTTTGAAGTAATTGACCATCAAGCGGCTATCCGATCTGCAACGTTAGAGCGAAGACCCTTTGTAGGATTGCATCCTAGCATATCTACTATTGGAATATTAAATGGAATGGGAACAAAAGGTTGTTCGTTAGCGCCCTATTTTGCCCATCAATTAGCAAAACATGTATGTTTTAGAAAAGAAATTATGCCAGAAGCTAATGTAAATCGATTTAAAAACGTTTTAGATCGAAAATAAAAAAAGCAAGCCTATAAGCCGGATTCTGTGAGGTATTTAGGAGTCGTCATTGCGAGTCTCATCGAAAGTTATCTCAATTAGAAAATTTTCATCGGAACGAAGCAATCTGCTTTATAAATACTACCCGCCCACCGAAATACATACATTCAGATTGCTTCGCCAAGCTATGCAAGGCTCGCAATGACGACTCCTAAAATACCCTAGCTATCATTTATCTAGTTACATTATTACTAATGTAATCCATCTGCCTACCCCTGCATCTTACTCCCGCCTAAGGCGGGACATCGAGCGAGCAGCTCTTTACGATTCATGTACATGGCATTGCAGCATCTAAGGTTTACCCATTTGTTACATTACTATATCAAATTGTGAGCTCTTACCTCACATTTTCACCGTAGCGGCCTCTCCTTTCCCCTCCAAAGGAAGGAAAAGAGAAAGCTCGCTGTTATTTTCTGTGGCACTATCTATAAATATCGTACTTCGACAAGCTCAGCATGACACTTATCCGGCTGTTAACCGGTAGATTGCTCTGTGCTGTCCGGACTTTCCTCTCTCCCGCCGTTAGCAGGAGAACGATAGCCTGGCTTGCAACTGCAAAGTTAATAAAAGCATTATGAATATCTTTGGTATGATCGTATCAATCAACAAATTTTCTATGTACATCACAACACATTATAAGATAAAAGATAGAGAAGAAATTATTATTTTTATACAGAAACATAATTGTGCAAGCGTTATAACATCAAAAAATCAATTTTGAACCAATGAAATTTTGGACAAGCATCTATAAAAATGATGATAAAATAATTGCTTATCATGAAGATACATTATACATCATAAACCCAAAAATTGAAGAATTAGACAGCGTTGTTGCTAATTTGAATTTAGGAATAGTTCCAAATAAAATTTCAATTGGAATTCCTTCGTCTTATATGAAACAAATTAATATGGAAGAAAATAAAAAATATATTGAAGTTCTGTTTGGCAAAGGTTCGTCAGAACATTTAAGAATGCAAGATAGTATTAAACGAAATGAAATATTTGAATATTTAAGGTCAAGTATTGTTGGTTCAAAATATACATTAGATACCTATACAAAACTAAGAGCAGGCAAGAAACCATTCATCGCAATGTGTGTAGTTGTAGGAATATTTTTGTGGACTTACTATATTTCACTAGGAATAGAACATGGAGATAATTACAGAGTTATTGGTTCACAACGCTCATTAAGCAGCATTGTATTAATTATTGCTTCGTTAGGAACGAAAAAAGTAGCAATGATTTTTGGTTCTCTTTTTTGTATAGCTATGACATCCTTTATTTTGAAAACAAGAAAACTAAAAGTAGTGCACAAAATTATAGTACGATAAAATGAAACTACTGCTAACATGGGTAACTGTTGCAGAACCTTTTCAAAAGACTAAGTTGTTATTATTTCGATCAAAATTAGAATGTATTAGAACCCTTTTAAGAAGGGGACATTTTCAGTTTTCTATTTTTGCACTTAAAAAATAGATGCCCTTAAAATTAATCCTTTAACGTGTCTTGGCTAAGCGGAAACCTAAGTCGATGTCACGACCGAGTGGTGAATTTCTTCTGCGGGAGGCTGAACGCATGTCCGAGTTGCCCCAGCCACCACCACGGAAAACACGGTCCGAGCCTGTTGCAGGGCCTGTAGGATTGGTTTCTGCTATACTAGAACTAGAATTAGGATAAGGAGCAGACCAGTCTGAGCACCACTCCCATACATTTCCGTACATATCACGTAGTCCGAAAGGGTTAGAGTTTTTACCGCCTACAGCATGGGTGGTATTGCTTGAATTAGTAGTATACCAAGCATAGTCACCTAAGTTTGTTGGAGCATCTCCAAAACTATAGGCTGTTGTAGTTTCTGCTCTACAGGCATATTCCCATTCT
>CAZXBE010000033.1:0-14040 GCA_964638565.1 uncultured Chitinophagaceae bacterium | reverse complement strand
CAAACCCTTTTATTCAACATCTATGTAATACTAATTTTTCGGTTTAATGTAATATCTTTCCCTTTTATCATTATTACTCCGTTTGTTGCCATACTTCAAAATATTGATAATGATGCTTGTTGATTAAATAAAGTAATACTATGAATCTCAATTGAATTGAGCTTACGTAAAAGATATATTTTTTGAAATGTAGCCTTAGGCAAAAAAAATTCTTTATTTATCATAAATATGATGGCTGAAAAGTCTCTTTTTATAGTGTAAAGACTTAAATATTCATTTATTGCTTCTAGTTTAGAATTAATCACTATAGTATCTATGTGAGGCTTAGGAACATTTCCGCACATACTATAAGTTACAAAAGGGCTTTCATTACATCTACCAGTAATTGTTCTACTCCAGTCTTAAATTATTTTATTGATCAATAATTCACTTCTCTGTTTACTACTAATTTTAGGATGCATGAGTAAACGAAAAAAATAAATTTGATTACTCGATTCATATATAGGAATGAGGCTATGATCTGCAAAATCCGTTTTTATAATTTCTTCAATCAAACTAGAATGTAAAATTGCCTGATCAATAGAATCTTTTTCTAATGAGAATAATTGATATGTATTGATGGTATAAATTCTATTGTTTTTTACAGAAGGAAGCTTTTCTTCTTTATTTACTACAGAATCTTTCACTTGCCCTAAAACATTGCAACTAAACAATAAAATAATGATATTTAAAATTGTTTTACGCATTTTACCAGTTACTTATTTGATACTAATATTAATGTTGGTATTATTCATTCATTATTTTAATGCAAGTATTTTTTATCTGAATTTTATACAATTTCATAATTACAAGAAATAAGAGGTACACCTATTGGCAATGGTTGTATGTATTTCACTAAAAGTATGAATGGGTTATTGATATTATTGCCAGCGAAAAACCCCATGAAGTTATTAGATATATTCAGAATAATTGTACTATAAACGAGCTGAGATTGATGATGATACTTCACTATTATTTAGTTTCAAAATTTGCTCAACTTCTTCTATAATTAATTGAACTTTTTTTGTATTTTTTATTGAGTAACATAGGGTGATTTGTTTCAATTTATTATTATCTAAAATTGACATTTTTATATCTGTACCGCTGTAAAACATACCTAACATTAACCGTCTTACAACATTAAAATTTTTAAATTGATTAAAAGGGATTTCTTTTTTGAAAAATCCAAAATAGGAAATACTAATTAGTTGTGTAGAGGGTTTAAAGCCTACTCTTCGTCCAAACATTGCTACATTTATAATTATAAACATTATCAGGGCGAATAAAAATATCCAATTAGATCCCCTATTAAAAAAAGAAAGCCAAGTTAACCAATAAAAATCTTGAGCGAAATTTTCAAAAGAACTGAAAGCGCTGTAGGCAATAGCTACCAACATAATGATAAGAACAATAATTAAATTGAAATATTTTTTTTGCTTAAAAATTAATATATCTCCTTTTTGCTTAAAATATGTATACACTTTATTTTAAAATTGACTGTAAAAATGGTATGGCTATTTGCTCAAGTTCTCTAAATTGTTTAGAGTTTCTTCTATGGCCCATGTTTAATTTAATTCCTTTTCCATAAATATCTGTTTTTAATGCCAGTTTATAACATGCGCCATTAGGCATTCCGAAACTGACATCCTCCACCAATACAACTTTTTCAATTTCTGAGAAATTCGCAATGCAGTTTTTATTGAAAATTGATTTTGAAAATACTTTTTTTTCTGTGGCATCAATAATTATTTGTTTAGAGGCTACATATAGCAAAAGAGCATTTATAAAGAGCCCTATCATTAAAAAAAGAATACTCAAGATGGTTATCCTTCCAATAAATAAAAAAGGACCACAAGTCAGTACAATCATTGCTAATAAAACATATACTAGTATTTCCCAAACTTTGTTTGGATAAAAAACAATACTGTTAGTATGTTTAGCAAACATTTTCATATATATACTATTTAAATTTTTTATGGTTGTTCAAGCAATATAAAAGTTTTATTGATCTTTAAACCACCAGCCTTTCTTTTTAAAATATTTAATAAGTTTAATAACAATAAATGCATATACAACAACAAAAATTCCCATAAAAATTTCTCCCAGACTGGCGGTTTCTTCATCATATGCGTTAATAGATTGTTGTATCAATACATTTCTATTTTTAGTTACCATATAAACAGGAACTTGATTTCCATAACTTGAAAAAAACCTTTCTACTAAACCTTTAAATCCTTTATCCGTAGCAATATCTAATTGCCTTGTTCTATATTTAACTTCAATAGTATCGCCGATGTTTAAACCAATTGTATTACTATTTGATCCTACTCGATCTTTATATGGAATTTGCCAAAGTATTTTTGGTTCATCAGAAGTAAAAACAAGGTATTGATATTGTATACTATTATGATGTTCTATTTTCCAAACGTTCATCGCTTTAATTGAACGAACAATAACTGTCTTATTTGAAAAATCATTTTCTGTTAAATTGCTTGTTACGCTTATATTCCAAAGCATGAATACATATGCCCCCAACAGAAATGGAACAAATATTAGCACACTTATTAATAGTCCAACATATAGTTTTCTAAAAAATAAATTTACATTGAAAGGCATAGTATTATCTATTGTATTAGAACTTTTACAGCGAATAAATTTAATACTTATACGAGTATACTATTCCGTTTAAGGGTATACATTATTCTTAGGTTAAGAACTTCTTTTGGAGAAAGATAAATTATTTTTTATTGGATATGTTCGTACATTTTTCTTGAAGTATATTTTTAAACGTAGTAAACTCTTGTGTTGATGCGAAATAGTTTGCAAAAAACTCATACCTACTTTTGTCTGATGTATGTAATGTTATAGACTCTCCATCCTCTTTATCTTCTTTGTTCGAAAGCTCTGTCACCATTGAATATAATAATTTTATACGTATTGTGCTATACATCTTCAAATAATTAAATTCTAATTCATTGTCAGTTGTAATAATAGGTTCAGCATTTTTATTTAATACACTTGTTTTAAGAATTTTGTGTATACCATATGCAAGTAAAATTGCTCCTACAGCAATTGCTACATATTTACTATTAGGATAGTCTAACACAGTATAATTTTTAAATTTTAATGTAAAAGGCTCCATTAGAGCATAAACAATAAATACAATACCAACTATTGGTAGAAAAATGAATAACCAAGGGGATTTTGCTTTGTAAGTAAATGAATGTTTCATATATTATATATTTAAGTTGACAATTTAATGATACTATTTAAAACATTGTTCAAATATTTTTGAAAACTTGTCTGTATAGTCATATCCTTCTCTCACCAGCATATCTAAATCCTTTGCAGAATGAGAAAAGTTAAATTTTAATTGGTATAATAATTTTTTATATTCTGCCATTTTCTTTTTATCATTTAGTAGATAGCTTACAACTATTAAGCCAATAATAATATCCGGATTTTTTTACTTTTTACCGTATTATTTTTTTAGTTGCATCACTTGCTCTAATAAATAAGGTAATCCACTTTCATTAATAATATCGTTATTCCAGTAGCTCAATACGCAACTAACATAATTATTCCTCACTTCAGCAGCAACATAATAAATAGTTAAGGTTTTTCCGCCTGAAAGGCCTACTAATAAAGCGTTTACTCCCGTAATGCGGTATACTACTTTTTTTGCTTTTGTTTTAGCGCCTTCGAATATGATATCAACTATTTCTTCTGAAATTATTTTCCCCATTTTTCTTGACTTTGTTAACCTAAACTGGCTCTCGATTGAATTTTTAGCATCTTCAAAATTTTTATGTACAGACCAATTCATCTCTCCATGATATTCACATTGAATAGTATTAACATTCATCCACCGGCAGTTACCTCCAAGTGCAATTTTTCTTCCGGCAAAATTTATACTATCTGTTTTGGGCGAATTGAAACATCCTTGAGGTATGCGATTTCCAAGTATTAGGTAAATAAAAGTTCGCTCAAAGTTTCTATCATATTTATTCATACAACCAAAAAAAATAACAGAGATGGTTTTATTTGCATTTTCGATAAAATAGTAAGAAGTATTTTGAATAAGGCTATCAACTATTTTTTTGCTTTTAGCTACATATATATTGTTGAAAAGTAAACTATCATCCTTAGTTATATTATCGCTTTTTTTAATTGAACATTTCTTATATATCTTTCTAAGTTCTTTTTCTGAAAATTCTGCATTTAAAATTTGGCTTGTAATAACATATCCATCTATATTATAAAAAACTATACCATTATTTTCTATTGCGCTTAATCGATCAAAATAATTATCAGTTTGAGATTTAGAAACAAAGCTATAAAGCAGCATCAATAATAAAAAAATTGACTTCATATTTGTTATTATTAAGAAATTACCAAACAGTTATTATACAACTATAACTTCTCAATCACTACATTAGTCACTGTATAGGTATAATCATTTCCATCATCATCCTTATCCTTTTTTTTATTAAAGTCTACACTAGGTTTAATACCAAATTTACTTTTAGTTTCTTTTTTAGGGCCTTTGGCTGTATAGGTTACCAATCCTGTAATTTTAACTTTGTCAGTAGGAGAAAGTTTATTGCCTTCTTTATCATATATAATTACATCTTTATCTGTAAATTTATTTTTACCAGCAGGCATATTAATAACTACCGAATTTTTGCCTTCACCATATTTGACTTTAATATCCGTAATAGATGCAGATCTAGTATTGTCTAATGTTGAGGTTGCTGTTAAATGCATATTAATAACTTCCATATGTTCTAAATCTCCCCATACCAAAAAACCCGTGGACAACAAGCCTTCTGCTGTAATCATTTTCCCATCGTTTGTATAGGTGCGGCTCAATTCATCAGCCAAGTCTATTGAAGCATTGCTGCAAGATGTTAGTATTAGCGTTAGTGTAATTAGTGAAGTAAAAAAATAATTTTTCTTTTTCATAAACCGTATTTTGTACACTAACCATAAAAATGGATCAATATAAGTTAGTGTTATTAAAAAATATTTTCATTTAATATTGTGTACTCCATTGTTTAGTTCCTGAGTTGTAAATAGCCTAAGTGCCCAAATCTATTCCATACCACACTTTATACATACTGTCGTTAACCAATTCGTAAAATATAGGAGATGTTTCAATTTCTTCTATATTAATTTCTTTACTGTTTTTAGGAAATCTTTTGTTGATTATTTTAAATGCTTCTATTTTTTTAATAACTCCTAAAGCCTTGTTTCGCTTATAGTCTTTACAACTTAATACAAAGGTAGCTAGGCATATTAGTATATGGTATTTCTTTTTCAGATTTAATAGCTTTTTAATTACCGCTTTATATCCGTTCGTCTGAAATAATACTATTTACACATATACAATAGTCTAATTGTATTGTTGGCGCTTTTTCTTCATATAGAGTAAGGAATATGGTAAGCCCAATGCTAATATTTTTAACAATTACAAGTAATTAATCTTAAAAATTTAAAATTTATGTACTTAAAAAATAGTTACTTTTTTCATCGATTCTCTTCCATAAAATAGAGGAAAATACATCATTTCAGCTTTAGCAGGGTTAAGCTGATAGCTGCCTGTATATCTAGGTTGCAGCGAAATACTAAATTCATATTTTCCTTTTTTAAGCGTACTACAAAAAATACTTACTTTGTTTTTAAAATATTCTCGATGTACTTCGTTATTAGCATAGCCCTGATTTTTTTCTTGATAAGAACAACCTGCTGGAATTGGAATTTCAATCATTATGTAATCTGCATCTGCTAATACATTTACGGTAGCTTTTAAAACGATAGGTTCTCCAGCTTTCAAAGCCGTTATTATTTGACCCTTTTTTTCAAGTTTGGTTTGTACTTCAAATCCTTTAGATACTTGGGTTGGATTTTTTTCCCAACGTTGTTGATAAGCCGTAACATATACAGGTAAGCTTCCTTTTTTAGTAACAGCAATAGGTTGATTGCCTGTGTATGTTTTTATAAATGGAAAAGATTTTTCTGTAATTGTTTCGCCATTAGCAATAGTAAGTGTAGCAGGTTTATTTATACTATCATTTACAAGCAAATCAGGTAAAATATTTTCTAGTATTAAGGCTGATTCATAGGTATTTCTCCAACGTCCATTTTTACGTTTTTCTAAAAAATAGTATCTAATTTTTTTAAGCTCTTCTGCATATATTCCAGTATTTTTTAAAATACGATACATAGCTAGTGTAGATTGTATATCATTATCAAAAAAACGATAGCTTTCTTCTCCCCAATATATATTTCCAAACATTGTATGACCAGCTTTGTTTATGAATGTATCTATCAAATATGGCAAACTCAGTTTTTGCTTGAGTTCTACCAGTTGTAATTTTTGGAAAAGTGTTGGTTCTTTTAATCGTTTTTCAAGTGTATCAATATATTGTTTATAATTTGCTTTTGCATTCAGCGCATGTAAAATATTTAAAGAAAATAATTGATTTGGTTGGCGATCATTTTCCCAATTAAAGATAATATTATCAATAACACTTTGTTTATTTAAATTAACAGTATATCCATTTTTTTCAGCCATTAAAAGCGCTTCTACTACATGCAAAGAAATCCATGAAGACGGCACATTGTTAACCCACCATCCCCATAAATTTTGTGTTTTACTTTTATGCAATCGATCAATAATATCTTTAATATTCGCTTCCTCTTTAAAATCTTTTTTCAAAAATGAATAAATTTTTTTCTTTATTAACAATGCTTTTAGTTTAGAAGAAAGTTGCTCATTACAAAAATGCTCGTATTGTTTTATATTATCAATTTCATCTAACATGGTTGGCATTAAAGAAGCTTCTGAAGAAATTTTTATAGGGCCATCAGCAGCGTTTAAGGGTATAGTAAAGCTGCTATCTTTATCTAGCACAGCAAAAAATCCATTGGTTTCTATAACACCAGGCAAGAACACTGGTATAGATCTTTCTTCTCCATCAAAATAATTATCGGAACGTTCTATGGTGTATTTAAATTTTAAAGAATCAGTAGGCGTTGCCGTAATACTAAACGTATCAATTAGAGCATTTCGTAAACCAATAGTTTGTTGTTTAATTAAATTATTGTTGAAAGAAAAACTTTTTTTCAATTGCATACTATCCGATGTATAATTCAAAATTTTTCCAATAATATTTAAACTATCTCCTTGTATAGCAAACTGAGGCGTAGTAAGGTTTGCACTGATAGGCTTAAATGATCTTATAAGACCATTTGCAAAACCAGTTTGTTTTTGATTGGTTATTGCAATAGCAAACGTTCTCCAACTCGTAATATCATCCGGAAAAGTAGTTTTAAAACTTACTTTACCTTCCGCATTTGTTTTGAGTTTAGGTTGCCAATAGGCATCATCTCTAAAATTTGTTCGTAAGCGATTACCAAACTCACCAACACCAGTATTATTGTTACCAACGTCTATATTTAATTTATTTTGATCAATATTATTTCCAGTTTTATTGGTAGTAATCACTATTACACCATTAGCTGCTCTTGAACCATACATACTAGTTGCTGCTGCATCTTTAAGTACAGATGTGCTGGTAATACTTGATGGATCTACATCTCCCATGTTTCCTTCAAAAGGAACTCCGTCTATAACAATTAAAGGGGAATTAGATGCATTAATACTAGCATAACCTCTAATTTGAATACCTGGTGTACGTCCCGATAATGTCTGCTCAAATAATGATACTGTACTAACAGAAGAAACACTCTTCTGCATTTTAGAAGTTCCATAACCTACAACTACCACTTCATATATATTAGCATTATATTGAATAAGTGTTGTTGTTTTAAAATTATCCGTAACGTCTTTTTCGAGAGTTTCATATCCAATAGCAGAGAAAACAATTTTTCCGTTGCCGGGTACATGCATGGTAAAGTGTCCATTATTATCTGTAGCAGTACCTATTTTAGTGCCTTTAATTATTAATGTTGCAGAAGCAATAGGATTTCCTTTATAATCCAATACATATCCGGAAATGCGGTTGGCAAGTTGAGCATCATCAAAAAATCGTTCATTAAACGTTTCTTGTAATGAAGTGATTGTTTTAGTATCTACATAATTTGTTGTGCTAAAATCATTTAAAATAGTATTTATTCGCATACTCATACTATCGTTTTTATGGAGCATCATGCTATCCATTGCATAATAATTAATTCCATTTTTTTTGATATGTATATTCTCTTTAAGAAGGTATTCATCATTATTAAATAATATTAATAGCCGGTAAATGCCTACGGGCAAATATCCAAAAGCACGTTCATAACCTTTATATAAGTGTAAAAAATTATAATCATCTTGTTTAAGTAAAAAAATAGCTTTTATATTTTTTAATGCTTCTTCTTTACGTTGATTAAATCCTATTTGAAGCAAGCCACCCTGAGCTTGTGAATAGGTTGAATTTTTAAAAGTCGATATTTTAGAAATTTTATTATTTACAAGATTTTTCCAAAGGCTATCAATTTCTTTTGGTGTAAGTACATAATCAGAAAAAGAAGTTTCACTTTGATTATTTAAGGCTACGTTAAATGGATAATCAAACTTATAATTCGATGATATTGATTTTTGCTTGATTAGTCCTTTTGTGATAGTATATGCATAATTCGGTTCTACTTCAAAACTTTGGGTAAAATTATTTTTAGCTATAAAGTCAGCTGTTGTATTATTTAAAGGTCCAACCAGTGATGAACCTCTGTTTAAAAGATAATTTTTATCATTTTGTTTGATATAGGTTAAATCATCATTAAAATTATTGTTTACCACAATCATATACTTATTCCATAAATGAGCTTCGTAACTGTTGAGTGTATCACTTACTTTTTTAAAGCGTATAGTATGATTTGAAGAATCCAGATTAAAGCTCATAGAAGTTTTTACGCCGGGTGTAGCATATATACTATCTACCATAACTAAATGTTTAGCCGTACGCATAGCTAAAGCATGTTTTCCTGGGCTAACTTGAAAACTATATCGTTTTAATTGTTGCGCTTGGCTAAAAAATATAGGCTTTTCATCAATATATAATAAATGGATAGGCTCTATAGCACCTTGATTTACTATAAAAGGAGCTATTTGTGTAATACTATCTTTTAGCTCCTCTTGCAATACATATCTTGTTTTAGGATATAAAAATTTATAATACTCTATCGTATCTAATCCCATTTCTTTACTCCATCGCTGCCAATTTAATTGAGCAATATGATTAAATGCCTTTTGTTGTATAGAAAAAGAAACATTTTTTTTACGATACGGATATGTTTTTCCTAAATATGGAATGCTACTTGGGTCTTTATAGTTTTTAAATTTTTTAGTAATTGCATATGCTGTAACGTCCGCATTAGAAACAGGTTTGCCCTCTGCATTTGATACGGAAATATGAATATCTGTAGTTTGCCCAGGATATACTGTTAATGGTTGGTCTACATTTACTTTTAATGCTTTATCAAAATAAGGTATCGTAAATTCTTCGTTATGTATTTGATCTGCAAAAAAGTATTGTATAGCAATAGAATAATTTTTAGGACTATGGGTTTTCTGTGCAAATGCTAAATCTGCACTGTAACCTGTTTGTATAACTTTATTTTCATGAAAAATAGTGTACCATACGGGTAAATGCTGAGGATTAATTAATTCAATTTTGATTGAATCTTTTGTACGAGAAGTGTTTACATCAACCATTAGCTGTTGGGCAGAAGGTTTAAATACATTAGATATATCATTCACTTTTACTTTATACTCACTGGCAAAATAATTTAGTTTTATAGTAGTAGGTAATTGATATAGCTGAGTTTCTAAAGTATCATTATTTTTATTCAATGTATATATTTTTGCCATTGTTGGTGCAGCATTACCAGCAACAGTATAATTTATCTTAAGACTATCTTTTATTTGTTCAAAAAAAATTTTCTCTTTTTGATTAGATAATGTTTGATGGATGCTTTGATATTTTCGTTCGTTATTACTATTCAAAAAAATACACTGAATATCGTACTCGAAAGAAGCTGCCGGAAAAATACTGTCCGGGATATTGATTTTGGTTTCTCCAACATTATCTAAGGCCTGAGAATAGTTCCAAAGCGTATCGGGTAGAAACACACTAGGTGCATTAAAGATTTTTTCACCATAATTATTTGTAGTTACAATTATTTGCATTCGTCCATCCATAATAGGTAAATCATTTTCATCTTTAGCTTTTGCAAAAACAGATACCGATTGATCTCTATGATGGGTTTGTATATTTGTACGTGCAGTAAAACGAACGGTTTGCAATTCGTATTCTTCATATTTAAATGTATTACGCATCACTATTTTTCTCCTTGCTGCAATTGTTCTTTTGTCTTCTTTTTCATCATCGTCATCATCATCGTCATCATCTTTATTTTTTTTGGTTTTTGGCAATAATCCTTCTTCTTCTAACGTAATTAAGTAATCTTCATCTAAATCAAGATCTAAACTATCATTCAATACAAAACTATATTCATAGCCTCCATTGCGATATGGAGTAATTTTGGCAAGAACAGTATCAAAATCGAAACCGTTATTAGATAATCTCAATAATAAATTTTTAGATAAGGCATTATTTTTTTTGTCTAATACAAATGCTTTTAGTTTGACTGTATCGTTAGGTTTATACATAGGTTTATTAAAAACTAAAAATCCTGTATGTTTTTTTTCATATTCACTTTGGTAATAGAAAATATTTTCAGAATAATATCTATCATATCTTTCTTGTTGCTTTTTCTTCTTAACAAAAAAATATTTAAGTGGGAAAGCGTGGGTTATCGTATACCAAAAATTATGGCGTTTAGGTTTTTTATTATTATTATTTGATTGAATCGAAAAATAATATATCACACCATTATAGTCTACAGTTAAAGGCTCATCTATAATTTCTATATCTGTTAGTCTGTAAGATTGCGTAGCTACATCAAACGGAATTATTTTTTTATTATAATGAATGATAGCATTTGTTACGATTTTCCCTTGTTTAGTGTGCAGCATTAATGCGAAATCTCTATTATTGTTAATCGCTTTGCATTGTAAATCACCTATAGTTTCTAGGCGATATACCAACTGATTTTCATTTGCATATGCAAATAAATAATTTCCTTGTTTTAAAGACGGAAATTTTTTACCGTTGCCAAAAGAATCAACCAGATTATATAAGTATTTTTCATTTACTTTATTTATTCCATCTTTATAAAGCATTGCAGCCTCTTGGTTACTTATAGCATATATACAAGTATAATAACTAATTTTTCGGCTTGTAGTTAATTTACTCTGTGCAATAGCATTAGTAAAATTTAAAAAAGTAATAACGAAAAGAAAATACCTCATATACAGTTAATTTATAGTTTGATATATGTTTCAACCAAATAAGAATTCAAAAAATGTTGGGAGAAACGAAAGTCAAATATGTAGCTTGTTTTAGTTGATACGTTTATGTATAAAGCTAATAAACTTAATGTATTATTCTATTGTTTTTTTTATCGCTTTTACTATAATTTAATCTTAATTATTAACTATCTATTTTTTTTACCATAAAAAAACTTGGTTAGTTTATATTTGTACAACTTAATATCTCTGTTCAATCTTTTAATAACCCGATTAATTTATAATAATGAGTCATATAGCGCATATTCATGCCCGTCAAATATTAGACAGCCGTGGAAACCCAACCATTGAAGCAGATGTAGTAACTGAAAATGGTTTTTTAGGCAGAGCTGCTGTGCCTTCTGGAGCATCAACAGGTAAACATGAAGCCGTAGAATTAAGAGATAACGATCCAAAAAAATATGTAGGCAAAGGAGTATTAAAAGCAGTAAACAATGTAAACACCATTATTGCTGATGCATTAAAAGGCTGGCCTATAGATGATCAAATAGGTATTGATAAAAAAATAATTGCATTGGATGGAACAGAAAATAAAAGTACTTTAGGCGCCAATGCAATGCTTGCTGTTTCTATGGCTGCAGCAAAAGCGGGAGCACAAGAAAGCAACTTGCCTTTATTCCGTTATATAGGAGGCGTAAATAGTCATACGTTACCTATTCCTCTTATGAATATTTTAAATGGAGGTGTACATGCTGATAATAAAATTGATTTTCAAGAATTTATGATTGTTCCTATAGGAGCACAAACGTTTAGTGAAGGTTTGCGTTGGGGTGTTGAAGTGTTCCATCATTTAAAAAATGTATTAAAGAAAAAAGGATATAGCGCCAATGTAGGCGATGAAGGTGGCTTTGCGCCTGATATAAAAAGCAATGAAGAAGCTATTGAAACGGTATTACAAGCTATTGAAGCGGCAGGTTATAAACCTGGAGATCAAATTACCATTGCCTTAGATGTTGCAAGTACAGAAATGTATGATGAAGCTAAAAAAACATATACATTTTACAAGAGCACAAAAAAAATAATAAGTAGTGATGAAATGATTGACTATTGGACAACATGGATAAATAAATATCCTATTATATCCATTGAAGATGGAATGGCTGAAGATGATTGGAGTGGTTGGAAAAAATTGACGCAAACTGTTGGAAATAAAGTGCAATTAGTAGGCGATGATTTATTTGTAACCAATGTTAAACGGTTACAACGAGGTATTGATGAACATATTGCGAATAGTATTTTAATAAAAGTAAATCAAATTGGAACCATTACAGAAACCATTGATGCCGTACAATTAGCACAAAAAAATAAATATACTACTATTATGAGCCATCGTAGTGGAGAAACAGAAGATACGACTATTGCAGATCTAGCGGTAGCACTAAATTGTGGGCAAATTAAAACAGGTAGTGCATCAAGATCCGATCGTATGGCAAAATATAATCAATTAATACGTATTGAGGAGTTGTTAGATAATACTGCTATATATTCTAAAGATAGTATTAGGTATACTCATAAATAATAAAATTAAAGCGCAGTATGAAATTTATACCTACTTGGTTAAAAAATAAATATCTACTAACACTCATGGGCTTTGCTTTATGGATGCTTTTTTTTGACCGCAATGACATTTTTACTCAACTCGATAGACGAAAAGAATTAAAAGAAATTGAACAAAGTACGCTTTACTATACAACGGAAATTAAAAAAAACAAACAAGCATTAATTGACTTAAAGAATAATCCTACGGCATTAGAAAAACTAGCTCGTGAAAAATATTTTATGAAGCGAGATAATGAGGACATTTATATTATAGAAGACAACATCAAGAATTAATTATTGTAAATGTTGAATGAAAGATATTTTCTTAGCATTTATCTCATTAAAATAATAAAAAATTGACGTTAAAAGAAAAATACCAATTCGTTCTCCATTACTTTGAGAAGGCAATCCCCCATGCAGAAACAGAACTTGTTTATAAAAATCCTTTTCAATTATTAATTGCCGTCATTTTATCTGCTCAATGCACAGATAAACGAGTGAACATAACTACTCCCGCTATCTTTAAAAAATATCCTACACCTAAAAAACTTGCTGAAGCTACGTTTGAAGAGTTGTTTCCATTTATTCAAAGCATATCATACCCTAATAATAAAACTAAACATTTAATAGGAATGGCTCAGTTATTAGTAAAAAAATTTAATAACCAAGTTCCTATGACTGTAGCCGAACTTATGAAATTACCCGGTGTTGGTAGAAAAACAGCGAATGTTATTACATCCGTTATAGATCATCAACCCAATATGGCTGTGGATACACATGTGTTTAGAGTAGCGAATCGTATTGGCTTAACCAAAAATGCAACAACTCCTTTATCTGTCGAAAAACAATTAACAAAAAATATTCCGGAAGCGCTTATTCACAAAGCACATCATTGGCTCATTTTACATGGTCGTTATATTTGCATAGCTCGTAAACCTAAGTGTGTACTATGTGGTTTACAATCTATTTGTAATTACATTAAACCGAAAAATTAGTATTACATAGATGTTGAATAAAAGGGTTTG
>CAZXBE010000032.1:0-14452 GCA_964638565.1 uncultured Chitinophagaceae bacterium | reverse complement strand
GGTTATTACAAGGTACTTTTAATTATGATAGAATTTTCAATTGGTTAGCTATTAATATGGCTGTTATAAATTTTGCTATAAACAATACTGAATTAATTCTTAAAGCAAAAGATAAAATCTTTTTAGAAGATTGTTTATCTTATACATATAAGTCTAATCCTAAAGTATTAGAAACATTAAAAAATTATATAATAGATACTAAATTAACTAACCATAAAAGTAAAATAGTAAACGATATGAGGGATAAAGATATTTATTTTGGAGAATTAGATGTTGTTAATTTTGCATTATAATTTACTTTGCTTTAAATTTTTATAAATTGTTATAAATTGTTAAATTTAGAAGGGAGACTTAATGGAGTCTCTCTTCTTTTAAAGAAAGAAAATGAAAACATTAATTATATCAGATAGTCATAATTATCATAATGATATTGAAATACCAAGTGGTATTGACTGCATTATTCATGCTGGGGATTCTACCAATTATCATGATATATATAGGAATGAACAAGAATTTAATTCGTTTATTAACTGGTATAGTAAATTAGAAATTAAACATAAGATACTTATAGCAGGAAATCATGATGCCTCTTTAACTCAAAAATATAATGTAGAAAAAGTAAAAGAGTTAGGAATTAAATATTTAGAGCATGGGTATTGTGAGGTAGACAATAAATTATTTTTTGGAAGCCCATATACACCTACTTTTGGTGATTGGTATTTTATGAAATCAAAAGATACAATTTATAAATATTGGGAACAAATGGAAGATGGTATAGATGTGTTAATAACACATGGTCCTCCTTTTGGAATCTTAGATTTAGTAGATAATTTTGAATTTAAACAGGCTGGGTGTCCTTCTTTACTAAATCATGTACGTAGAATAAAGCCAAAATTTCACATTTTTGGACATATTCATGACAATAATGATTGTCTAAATCATGGAATAATGATAAGAGAAGATATAACTTTTATTAATGCTTCTTTAGTAGAAGACGGTAAAAGATTTTTAAAACATAAACCAATCATAATAGAAATATGAACAATAAAGTAGAACTTATAGATTACTTAGGAGGAGATAAACATCACTCTTTAGCTGCATGGTCTAGTACCTTTTTAGAGTTTGGACTAGATATGCCTGACAATATAAATATGAGGGTAGATCATATTGTTAATCACATTTTAAATAATGGTCAGAAAAAAAGAAGTATACAAGATTTACTTGCTTTTCTTGCTAGTAATGGTCATTCTTCTCCTTTTAGATTTAGTACCTTTATTTTTGGAATGACTACTGATATTGCCACTCATATACAGAAACTAAAACACTCAGTTTTGCTAGAATCAGAAAATAGCGAAAGTCACCGATATAAAGAGCTAAAAGAAGATAAGTTTTATATACCAGAAGACTGGAATGATATTAAAGTTAATACACTAAATGATATTGATAATAACTATTTTAAGTATTATGAAACCTGGAAGCAAATTTTAGAAGGGTATACTGAAATAGGTAATAGATTATATCATGATTGTTTAAAAGATTTAACTCCTGTATTAGGTAAAGCTAGGGCTAAAGAAACAGCTCGTTATTTTAAAACTTATAATAGCCAATTAAATACTACTAATAAATTATCTTTCGATGGGGTTCTACAATTTTACCATAAAAGAAATAACATTCATGCACAAAAAGAAATTGCATTTGTTGCTTCTGAAATGGTTAGATTAATCAAAGAAATACCTGGAAATCCTTTTAAATACTCTATTCAAGCTTTTGGGTTATGATTGAATTAGACACAGATCTAGTAGTACTAGATCCAAATGAAATTCTTAAAAATATAACAGACACAAAAATATTTACTGATTTTTGTTGGAATGATGATTGGGGTTTAGATATTTTTACAGGAAAAGGATTAGATAATCTAGGAATAGAAAATTACTTTTGGATAGATGCTACTGACAATAAAGATTGGTCAGTCTCGTTTTATCAATCTAAAAATCAATATTTGTACAGTAACTTACGTAACATTGAGGATTTTCCTAAAATAACAATTACAAGTAAATCTGGTTTCTTTGTAATACTACCTATTGAAGACATATATGATTTAATTCCTGAATTTTCTATTATGAATAAAAAGTGTATTATTATTCAAAAAGCAAAAGACAAAAAAGATCAAAACATATCTCAAGTAAAATATTCAAACAAAGGAAAATTTTTGTTAGGGCTAGATTGGGCTTTACAATATTAATTTAAATAACTTAAAGAACTTAAACAACTTAAATAATTTAAAATAATAAAATGACTAAACAATATTCTCTTTTTCCTATAAAACATCATGATTTATGGGAAAGATATAAATTAGCTCAACAACAAAATTGGGTAGCAGAAGAAGTTGATTTATCTAATGACAAATTTCATCTTTTATCTGAAGTAGAGCAAAATATGTTAAAAAAAATATTAGCATTTTTTGTTGTATCAGATGGTATCGTAAATGACAATTTAGCTGCTAGTTATTTATCAACTGTTTCACAACAAGAAGCATTGTGTTATTATGGATTTCAATATTACATAGAGTGTGTACATCAAGAAATGTATGGTAAATTTATTGAAAATTACATAACAGAAGAGTCTGAGAAAGATAAACTATTTGAACCAATAGAAAATATGCCTACTGTAAAATTAAAGGCTTCCTGGGCTTTAAAATGGCTAAATTCTGACTCTTTTGAAGAAAGATTAGTAGCTTTTTCTATAGTAGAAGGTTTAATGTTTTCAGGATTATTTTGTTGTATTTTTTATTTTAAAAGTGGTGGTAAATTACCTGGTTTATGTCAAGGAAATGAGTTAATTCTTTTAGATGAAAATTCTCATTATGAATTTGCTGTACATTATTATAAAAATTATTCTTATCAAATACCTAGAGAAAGAATTAAAGAAATGGTGTTAGAAGCATTAGAGGTAGAAAAAACATTTGCTTCTGATTTCTTAGTAGAAGGTTTACCAGGTATGACTGTAAACTTAATGCACTCTTACTTAGAGTATGTAGCTGATACAATTTTAACTGATTATGGGATTAATCCTGTATTTAATAATACACAACCTTTTGGTTATATGTCTCAAATCTTATTAGATACTAGATCAAACTTTTTTGAAAAAAGAAGCGGATCATATACAAAACTAAGTAACACTAAACTGGTTTTAGATGAAGACTTTTAAATGTCCTCTCTGTCAAGAGCATAGTGTGGTATCTTTACACAATAAAGACCATACTATGTTTCTTGATTACTGTTATATTTGTGATAATACAATAACAAATCACAAAGCAAGAACTACTATATCTAAAAGATTTTTAGAAAATAATATTTTAACAAAACAAAAAAAAGCTATAAGTAGTTTAAATAAAACTTGGTTTAGACTTAAAGATCAAATTGGATTAGTTACTGTTAAAAAAAATAATCCTGTACTTTTTAAAAAATTCAATAGTGGTTTTGTTGAAATTAGTATTACAAAAGAATCTAAAGATTTTAATAGTGATTTAGTCATTAGAATCACTAATTATCACAAACAAATAATATATCAGATACCTAATGTAAATTCTAATTTTTTTAAAATAGCAAGTAATATTATTTTATTAATTAATAATAATTCTAAATTTGATAACCATCAATTAGAAGATTATCTTAATAATCTAAACATTTCTTTTGATAAAAGTGATAATTTTATAAAAGATTTAGAATAAATAAAAAAAATAAATAGAAATCAGAAAACTAAACACATAAATAATTAACTAAAAGTATGCTAATAAAAAAAATAAATGGAGTCCATCAAAATTTTGATCCAAATAAAATATTAAAAAGAATTAGAGACCAATCAGTTAATCTAAAAGTAGATGCAGAATTGGTTTTTAAAAAAACTATCAATGGTGTAGTAGATGGTATGTCTACTACTGATATTGATATACTAATTGCTAATTCAGCTGCTGAACTTATAACAGAACACCCAGATTACTCTAATCTTGCTTCTAGTATTATTATAACAAGACAAGGTAAATTAATTGGTAAAAAACCAAGAGAAACAGATTTCTTATATGACTTTTTTAATATAAAATCTTTTTTATACAAGTATTCAAATAGAAATAAAGAAGGAGTTGCAATTGAATTACCTCACATGATGTATGATAGAGTAGCTAATTTTTTTGCTAAAAACAAAGAAGAAGCTAAGTTATTTAGTGATTTCTTTTCACAAAGAAGAGGTACAGGAGCTACTCCATTTCTTATAAATGGTGGAACAGGCAATAATAACTTTATTAGTTGTTTTGTTAAAGATACTCAAGTTTTAACAAAAAATGGTTTTAAAAATATACAAGATTGTACTAGAAATGATGAGGTAATTACCCATACAAATAAATTTAAAAAAATACTAAATATTTTTAAAAATAAAAGACTAGATAGGGATTTATATAATATAAAAGTATATGGTACTCCTATAATTACTGCTACTGAAAATCATAAATTTTTATCATATAATAGTAAATTACAATCTTTAGGTAAGAATCCAGAATTTATAGAATTAAAAAATATTAGGGTAGGTGATTTTATTAAATCAGTTTCAGATGAAACTTTAAAAATTAATAGTGAGATTATAAAAATATCTAATTATATAGATATTATTAATAAAGATTGGAGAACATATAAAGCAACATTGACTACTAAAATTATAGATATTGAAAGTGTAGAGACAGAAAATGAATTCCAGTATAATGTCACATATGAAAATAAAAGAGGAACTCATTTGATGAAAAAATATCATTCATCTATAAAACAATTTGAGATTACACCTGAATTTGCAAAATTTATAGGTTTATATTATGGGGATGGTAACTTATTGAAAACAAAACAGCAGGGAATTGTAGGTATAAATATCACTTGTGCCACAAAAGCTCAAAATATTGTAGAATTTGTACAATATATAAGTAAAAAATACTTTAATATTGAGCCTAAAATTTATAATAGTTATTCTAAAGATGGAAGGAGTTGGGTTAAATGTTCAATTCATTCTAGGATATTAGGAATTTTATTTAAAGAATTATTTGGAGAATATTTTGATAAAAAGAAAATTTATAGAGGAATATATGACTGGGATAAAAAATTACTAGATGGTTTATTAGCAGGTTTAATATCTTCTGATGGAAATGTAACCAAAAAAGGAGATGTTAGATTTCAAATAGCTAATCCTACCCTTGTTAAAGAATTATTTGGTATATTTAAAAAGGGAGGATATGATACAAGATTATCCATAGCAACCCAATATAATGATAAATTAAATGGTGATAAAAGAGCCACACAATATAGATTAGATTTTGGTGCACAAAATGAATTACTTCAATATATAACAAAATCCTATAATGATGATAGATTAGAAAAGATTTATAATGCAAAACAACGATTTATTATTAAAATAGGTAATGATACTTTTTATAGAGTACAATCTATATCTCAATCTAATAATATAGATGAATTTGTTTATGATATTGAGGTAGAGGATGACCATAGTTATTGTGTGGAAGGATTAATTGTCCATAATTGTAATTTAACTACCTTAGAAGACGACAGCTTAGAAGGAATAGAAGCTACTTTAACTGATTTAGCTAAATCATCCTCTAAAGGAGCTGGAATTGGTTTACATATTCATAACTTACGTTCTGAAAAAACATTAGTTAGTACTTTTAAAGGACTAGCTGGTGGAGTAGTAAGATTTTGTGATATGGTACAAAGCAAAATGAGATTTTACAAACAAGGAAACAGATCTGGGTCTGCTGCTGTTTATTTAGGTATTTGGCATAAAGATATTATAGAATTTCTTAGTTTATCACTACAAATAGGGGATGAAAAAAGACGAACTAGGGATTTATTTACAGCAGTATGTATTCCTGATTTGTTTTATGAATTACTTACAGAAAGTATCTCTACAGGAGAAGACAAGATTTGGTACACTTTCTGTCCTCATGATATTTTAATGAGTGGTAAAAAACCATTACATGAAACATGGGGAGATGAATTTAAAAAACTTTATTATGAATATGTAGAATTAGGTCTAGGGACTCCTATATCACTAAAGAGTATTTGGGATCTTTTATTAAGATCTCAACCAGAAAGTGGCAAACCTTATGTTTTTAATTGGGATAATGCTAACAAATCTAATAATCAGAAACATTTAGGTATCATTACAGGGTCTAATTTATGTGTATCTAAGGATACTCAAATATTAACTCGTGATGGTTATATTTGTATTGGTGAATTGGAAAATGAAAATGTTGACATGTGGAATGGTTCTCAGTGGAGTAATGTTTTAGTTAGAAAAACAGGTGAGAATCAAAAGCTACTAAGAGTAATTACTAATAGTGGTTATGAATTAGATTGTACAGACTATCATAAATTTTATATTCAAAAAGGATATAGTAAAGGAACAGGCGAAAAAAAATTAGAAATTTTAGAGGTTAGAGCTAAAGATTTAAAAATTGGAGATAAACTTATTAAATTTGATCTCCCTTTAATTGAAGGTTCTTTAACATTAAATAATGCGTATGAAAATGGATTCTATACTGGAGATGGTTGTTTGACATTACAAGGTCAAAGGATTTATTTATATGGTGAAAAAAAGAAACTTGTTGGTAATTTTAAATCTGTTTCTAATTGGTATAATCAATCAGATCAAGATAGAATTTATGGTCATAGCTCAGTACTAAAAGATAAGTTTTTTGTTCCTGATTGCGAGTATTCAATAGAATCTAGATTAAATTGGTTGGCAGGTTATTTAGATGCAGATGGGACAGTAACAAATAACAATGGTTCTCAATCTATTCAAGTAGTATGTATTGAAAAAAACTTTTTAAAAGAAGTTCAATTAATGCTTCAAACATTAGGTTGTGATTCTAAAATAACGTTAGCATTAGACGAAGGTGAACGTCTTTTACCTAAAAATGATGGTAGTGGTGAATTACAACTGTATTCTTGTAAAGAAACAAATAGATTATTAATTAATGGTAATTCTTTGTATAAACTTTCTCAGTTAGGATTAAAATGTGATAGGTTAAAATGGGTTATTACAAAACCAAATAGAGAATGTTCTCAATTTATTAAAATCCAATCTGTTAATGAGTTAGAAGGTTTACATGATACTTATTGTGTAAATGAACCTATTAATCATAAAGCAATGTTTAATGGTATTCTTACTGGTAATTGTATTGAAATTACTGAAGTAACTAAACCACAATATACAGCACAATGTGCATTAGCATCTATTAATTTAGCAAGAAATCTCTCTTTACCAGAAATAGCAGAAGCTGCTAAAATTTTATGTAGATTTTTAAATAGAGGTCTTGATAAACATGAGTGGAGTACGCCTTCTGCAAAAAAAGCAGGAATGCAACAAAGAGCTTTAGCTATAGGAATAGCAGGATTAGCAGACCATCTAGCCATTAAAGGAATAGCTTATGAAGATTCAATAGAATATCAAGGTCTTATTATTGAAACAATTTATAAAGCTGCTATAGAAGAATCACATAGAATAGCTATAGAAGAAGGAATTGTATTTGATACTTGGGAAAACTCTATTTATAATTTAGGAGGTACTCAAGGAGATATATCCTTTAGTAATTATCCAGTAGCTAATTCATTATTTGTTGGGCTAATGCCTACTGCTAGTACTAGTGCTTTACTTGGTGTAAATGAATCTTTTGAAGCATTTTCTTCTAATTTATTTGTTAGACAAATAGATACTGGAGAGTTTACTATCATAAATAAACATCTAGTATTTGATTTAGAAAAAAGAGGATTGTGGAATTCTACTATTAGAGAACAAATTATCCAAGATAGTGGGTCAGTACAAGATATAGATATACCAGATGATTTAAAAAAGATATATAAAACTATTTGGGAAATTAAACCACGTATATTATTAGACTGTGCAATAGCTAGACAAAAGTATGTAGACCAATCACAATCATTAAATATGTATTATAGTGAACCAAAAGCTAGTACTATGACTACTAGTTTACTATATGCTTGGAAAAATGGATTAAAAACAGGTGTCTATTATACTCGTACTAGACCAAGTTTGGTAAAGCCTAAAAGATTAGGAAAAAGTCAAGAAAACCAGGAAAGACAAAAAGATAATCAAGTTAATCAAATTAGTCAAACTAATCAAAAACCTCAGACATCTACTATGATTAGTCCTTCTTGGGAGATTTTTTGTGAAGGATGTACTACATAAAAAAAAGTAAAGTAACTATTACATTACTTTACTTTAGTTAAAGAGTATTTTTAATTTTTTATATATTTAGGTTTATCCTTAACAGGTAAGTTTTCGTACTAAGGTACGATTTCTTACTTGTTTAAGGAGTTTTTTAAGAGAAGGCTTTCTCAGTATTAAAAGTCTTATCAGAAGATAAATTAGTATATTTTGGTGTTTGTGTTCTAGGAAATTTACTCAGTATTTTGTTATAAAGAGATACATAAGGTAAATTTTTATTTTTTTTATAACACGACCAAAATTCATAAGTGAATCTACCATTGTATCCTAAATCATCAGCTACCTGATTTACTTGACAAGCACCAAAGTATTTTAGTGGTACTTTTAAAGTAGTATCTTGAGGAAATAAGTTATCTTTTGATGTATAATCATAAGGAGATAATTGTGATTGTATATCCTTAGGGAGTGCTTTTGTATTCATTTTTTTTACCTCACGGTACATACTTCCAGAATGACAACGATCACATCCATATACTATTTTTCCTTTAGTAAACATTCCTAATAATTTAGAAATTTGATTATCACTTATAATTCCATCATAAGCGGCTATTCCTTGATCAGCTTGGAATTTATCTTCAAAAAATGAAGTCTGTAATCCATCACAACCATGTCCAGAGTCCCACCAAACTACTAACTCTCCTGGTTCAACTATTTTACTTAGTTCACTAAAAACTTGTATATATCCATTTATAGTAGTCTCTTCATCTTTTAGAATGTAAGTCTTTCTTAATTTTGGTTTAAGAATATCCGCAGCTAATAAAATATCAGGAATTGTACCTGATAAATCACCTGACCAACCATACCAATTTTGAGGATTTACATGAGACTGTGCTGTACCTAAGAATATCATAATATTAATTTAAAATTTTATCTAACCAAGTTCTTTTTAAAACTGTATCTTTTTTTGTCAAAAAAACAGTATCTTTTATTATTATTTTAACTGTATCTTTTTTTAAAAATGTTAAGTTTTCTTTTAGTTGTTTATTTTCTAATAAAGCTCCTTTTACTTCTTTTAAGTTATTATTAAATAACTGTTCTGTATGTTTTAAATCTAATTTTTCTATCTTTTTTTTAGATGTATTTAAATCTTTACTATATTGTAGTAGTTCTTCTTTTTCTAATTTATAATCAGGATTAACGACATTTACCTTTTTTGGTGTACCAAGTGATACAATAAGTAACATCCAACCTGTTAAAAATAAAAATAATCCTTTAGTTGCCATGATGTTATTAATTAAGTATTTTCTTTTGAGTTCTTAACCTTTCATTTTGAATAACTATAATAGAATCTTTAGTTTTGATCATATTAATAGCATGGTTTAATTCTGTTTTATAGTCATTTAATGCTTCTTTGAGAGAGTTTTTCATTTCAATACAAGCTTTATCTTGGTTTGCATGAGCTTGTTCCATATCTTGTCTCATCAAAAGCAAAGCTTGTTGATTTCTTTTCTCTAATATAGGAATTACAATTACTAGTCCTACAAATAATAACCAATTAATTTTATCTTTCTTGAAAGTGTCAAAATCAATTAATCCTCTTAAAAATGTCATAGTTTATTATTTCTTGCTTATAAACATATTAATTTAATTGACTAATTTATATATATATTATTTAAGTTCAGCTTCTAGTTTTCTAACTATTTCTAAATCAATTGTTAATAATTCTACTTGTTTCTTAAAATCCTCTATTGTTTTATTGAGGGCATCTATATCTGATGATATTTGCTCAGAAGTTATGGGTTGTATGCCTTCTGTCACTCTTACCACTTGGTTATCTCTTATTTCATACATGATATTGAGTTTTTATAAATTAATCAATTCTAAGCCAAGCATACCCAGCAGAGGTATTAGTAGCTATAAATCTTACATTCCAGTTTTCATTTGCTCCTAATGCTGCAATGGTTGTAGTTGCTCCTACTGTTCCAGCTAATCCTTGTATCCTCGCTGTACCTGAGTTTGTTAGAGTAATAGTACCTGTGGATGCAGGGTCTCTTGTGAAATTCATAATTTTTCCTACATATAGAGAAGGATCAGGTAATGTAAGTGTAATATTAGTTGCACCATTTTGACAAATTACCGTTTTATATGTAGTAGGTAATGTTGCTGTGGTTGTAGCAATTAATGGAAATTCTCCATCATAATTAAAGCTTTGCCACACTGAACCAGTCCATCTATATAAAAGTCCTCTGTTTGGTAGAATTACATCAGTTAAATTCATTTGTACAGATACAGTCCCAGAATTCTGTACAAATAATAATTTACTTGCATCTAATGCTGTTAATGCAGGTAATGATAAACTTATATTGGGAGTAGTTTGGTTGATAAATATCAAAGCTGTTGATGCTATTACACTTTGTGTAGCTACATTCCCACTTACTGTTTGATTAGAAATTAACGTAGCACCTATAGAAAAAGAGTTATTTAACCCTAAATTACCTTTTACTAAATGTAAATCTGATGCAACACTCCCCATTATTATATTATTGTCAAAATACTTAGTTCCTGCAAAGTGTTGAGAAGTAGTATTAACTTTACCAGAAACTGTTGGGGAAGCATCAGGTATAGTAACACTTGTTGCACTTTTAGATATGACTCTCCAAGTAGTACCAGTACTTTTTAAATAATAGGAATATCCAGCTTGAAGTACTGTTGTGGTAGTCCCATCTAATTCTGTAACTGCTGATGCAAATGCTTTATTAGTAGTAGTAGGATTTATAAGTGTATATGTTCTACCAGTTGTAAGAGAAGCAGTTGGCATATTTACGGTTTGTGAAACTGTATTAGTTAATACAATTACATCATCACCTTCGTTTGGAAAATAACCAGTACTTGTAGTTTCTAAATAAGGAGTTGACATAGCCCCAAATGTCTGTATTTTTGAATTAGGATTACTTACTCCAAACCCTATTCTACCAGCAGGTGTCATTTGAGCCAGTAACATACCATTTAAACTAATATTTAAGTTATTAACTGAACCTGTGAGTGACCCTAAAGAAAGGTTATTACTGTGATCAATACCTAATATATTAGTAGAAACACCACTTAAATTATAAGATTTAAAAAATTGATTTGTTCCATTTAATGAAATATCACCATTGACATGTAAAGAGTTTTGTGGATTAGTTATACCAATACCAACCCTACCTACATTATCAATAGTTTGTCTAATAACATTGTTTGTCCTTATACTTAATCCAATGTTATCAGTAGTCCCTAAAAAATGAGTTGATTGGTTAGTACCTGCATTACCAGTTATTCCCCAATTAGAATTTCCCCCACTTAAAGAAGTGAGGTCATAATTATAAAAACCACTAGATAAAGAGTAAGGAACAGGATTTAAAAATGTTAGTTTATGTTTACCAATTACAATTTGTTTAGTAGTCTTAGTTTGAGAAAAAGCCCCAAACCATGCTATAGAAAATATTAAAAAAAGTATTTTTTTCATATAATAAATATAACTTATTTTCAAAAAACTACACCTAGCCGAAGCCAGGTGCATAGCAACTGTACCTAGCCGAAGCCAGATACAAAGCAACCAAACTAAGCCGAAGCCTAGCTCATATTCTTTAAGCAAATCTTGAACGGAAACCTGTTATCCATTTTTGGATATTACCAGTCCCATCATCTACATTTGCTAGTTTAAAATCAACATAAAATACTTGTGAAGGGGATAATGATTGTACCCACCTCCCATAAGCATTTTTATACATAAACACAAACCTGAAATATTTTCTATCAACAACTTCTTTTGTTTTATTATTAAAATTGCTTTTTATTCTACCACCACAAAGTACCGTCAGATTACTTATCAAGTAATCCTCGTACTTCATTGGTAAAGACGAGCTTATACTGCCACAAAATGAAGCTGCACCATATCCATACCAAAGGGAAGGATTCAATTCAAATTCAAAAAATTGGTTAGGTTTCGTAGTATTAGATAGATATAACATTGTATCTCTATCTGGATAAGGATTACCTGATGAATCTGCACAAACACTTCCAAATAAATAATCTCCACTATCCATTGCCCCATTCTTATGAATAGCCCAACGCCAAACCATTCTATGTTTCTTTTTCTCAATTATAGTAGAATGATCTGTTTTTCTGCTAATAGCTTTTCCATCTAAATGTTGAAGTTGCAACCTAACATTACCTGTAGCTACTAATGTCTCAAAATCTAAATAATTTTCTGGGTATCTCACTAATATCTTTATATTATTAGCTGCCCATGATGGAGGACTTCCACCATTGTTTGCATGTTGAGGTTCTTGCCAATTTTCTAAAGAGATAATTGGACTTGGAATAGCGATAAAAGGATTTAAGATAGAATTTGGTAAACTACCCCATCTCAAATTTCCAGTACCAAGTAAAGGCAATTGTACATCCAACTGCGAAATAGATAGTTGATTTGTAAAATCAACTTTATTTGTATATCCACCTGGAGTACTTACAGGACCTGCGTACATGTGTAAGAAGTCTCCACTTGTTACTGCTGCTGCTAGAGTAGGGCTATACCAAATAGCAATTTCATTATTGTTAAGAATGGTATAGATAGCTTCATTTGCTGTATATCCCATTGATGGTAATACCACATTGATAGCTGCTTGTATTTGCGTAACATTCGTAGCAATTATTCCACTATCTGTTGCATTATTAAATGGTACAGCTAATGTTACCATATTTACACTATCCATAGCAGTTCCACCATCTATAGCATAAAAAGTATGAATGTATGTATCTGTTGCATTTGTTGTGCCAAAAGCAGCATTAATAGTTTGACCAAAATCAAAAGGTATATAATTGCTAGGAATAACAACTCCTGCTGGTTTCTTTATTAATAGTTTGTCTTGTGTAGGGTTAAATACCCCATCTACGATATTGATCCCTTCACATTTACTATTGTTCCCAATAGTAATAAGGTAGGGTATTTGTCCATCCAAACCATCGCTTTCAGGATCAAGACTTCCACCTGTGTACCATACTCCAGATACTCCATCTCTTACCCCAATTTGTACATTATTATAAAATGCAGGGGTATAAATCATAGGTTTCCCTGAATCCGTTGTGGAAGCAAAAAATGTAGTAGTGTTAGGGAAAGTAGCTAAAATAGCATTAATGTTAGTAGCTAATTCTCCTAAATTATTTAATGTAATAGAAATGCTACTTGAATTACCATTATCTGATACAAAAATATCAAAGGGTTTTGGAAAGGTGATCCCTTCTAAAACAAAACCAAATACTTGGGTAGGTTTGGTTCTACCCATTAGTGCATGGTTGTTATATTCTACTATTGTTTTTGGGCATCCTCCATCAATAGATTGGAATCTTCCAGGAAAATTATCTAAAGCAATAATATATAAACCATCATCATCCGCTGTTAATGTTGGATCATAGTCATAGTCTAAGTTAGTTTCCTCACAAAAGAACTTATCATTATCTTGAGGCTGTACCTCAATAGCTCTCATATCTATCCACTTTAGTATTTTTTCTAAAAGTTTGTGTATAAGTTCCATAATACCACCTCATTTAAAGTATTAACCTGAAAATGTTATTTATACTTTATTATGAGTTTATTTTTTGCTGTAATAGAATTAAATAAAAAGGTAAGGGCAAGCCCCTACCTATAATCATCTATCATTAACAAGATCAATGGTACCTAGTACAACATGGGCTAAACCAAACCCTATTATTCCTGCTGCAACCATAGGCATTACTTCACCTTTTCTCATGCCTCTTTTTCTCATTTCCATGCCTCTCATTGCTGCACCTGTGGCTGTAACTGCAGTTCCTAATACTGTTGGAATTAATCCCTCACGCATAAAGTACCCCTCCCTATTAAGATGATTCCTTATTATCTTTCTCAAAATTAAATTTTTTTATCCTAAGCAACTTTACTTACTCTATTGGTCTCTCTTTAAAATTTTCATATTTTTTTGGAGTTTCTTTATTTCCCTTATGTTCCTTAGGTCTGTTAATAGAATTTTTCTGGTTTTCTTTATTAGATGTTTTACTTGTACCTACTTGAATATCAGTCATATTACCCTCTCCTTCCTGATTTTAGGATTCCCCCGAAGAATCCTTTTATTCCTTACTTACTTCTAATAATTAGATTTAAATAGTATAATAATTATTAGTTATTTTTTCTCTTTAA
>CAZXBE010000031.1:8371-14531 GCA_964638565.1 uncultured Chitinophagaceae bacterium | reverse complement strand
AAAATTTAATTACCTTCACTTGCTACCGATTTCAATGACTATTACCACTGTTCGGCTTTAGTTTTATAAAGGTAGATATTCTATTTAAAATTCCAAAAAAACTTTTTACTGCACTTTACCTATAGTTACCGTACCGCTGCCTACTTTTAATTGGAAGGGAATAGGGATAGAATTTAGAGGAACATATTGGGCTATGCCTTGACTTGTGGTTCCTGATATGGGAACATTATAAAAATCATGACTTAATCCGCTTATTGTTGCCCCTGCTATTTGATTATTAAGTTTGAAATTCCAGTTTTGGACATATCCAGAAGTAGTATCACGCCACATATTTGTTACGTTTGCTTCGCCAGTACTTAATGATGTGCCAACAGTGCTGCCACCACTTAAATTATAGCCGTTATATGTGTGTGTTGTTTTACTTGGTGTAAGTATTACAGTAAAGTTATTATAGTTTCTTATCAGGTTATTTTTAAGCACATAAACTGTACTGGCTGATGGTGAACCATTGTTATAAAAACATCGGTAAACGGCTGCATAACCGGAAGGCCATGTAGGGAAATCGTGCATCAATCTACCCCCATACGGCCCCGAAAAAAGACTGCTATCATTTTCTACTATATCGTTATTAAAAAAACATATTTGATCTGGTTGACCTGCAAAAGCACCAGAAACATTTACATAACTCACATCGCCCACATTGAGGATTTTGTTGTAACAAAAAGTGTCCATTTTAAAAGTACTCGCTCCCGCTGTGGCACCAAACTCGACCAGACCTGAACACGAGGTTATTGTGTTATAACCAAAAAAACATGAATCAACTGTATTAAATGCCTCTATAGCCCCCCCATTAAAAAATGGGCTGAACGCATCACTGAATGCCCAAGCATCTGCCATATAATTCCCTACTATGTAGTGATGTGATCCTGAAAGAGTTACGCAATTTGCGCCGTAGCTATCTGAACCAATAGCGTCAACGTTTCCCATTTCTTCAAACCTACAATTTACAACGCTATCATAATCACCTACTATAATAACTCCCAATCCAACGCCGTAGGTATCGCAATTTTCGACTTTGCAATGAGATGTTTCTTGCCCGCTACCTCTTTCCCCGAATTGTACAAAACCGGCTGTGTAAGCCCCTAAAACATGACTAACAGGCATTCTTCTTGTATCAACACTGCGTAGGTTACGGATAACGTAATATTGTGTTCCTTCAAAAGATAAACACCTTCTGCTTGTTGAATCTGTAGATGCCGGGTTTGGGAATAAAAAATTAGGTTTGGGATCATTAGGATCGCCATAAGCATCCCATACTATTGGGTTACCGGCAGTTCCGCTTACTGCATTCCCTGTAGGCGGAGACCATATCTGACAGCCGTTGAACGCATCCTGCACAATAAAGGTATCACCCCGTTTAAAAAAAACCGTATCACCTGCATGGATTTGTGCGCCGCTTTGATGTGCAGAACGAACCTTTACCATCGTCTGCCAAGGATGGTTTTCATCCAAACCGGAATTTGAATTGTTGCCAGAAGTGGAAACATATCTATTTTGAGAAAAACAAATAACAGGTAGTAACAATAAAAAAAATAATACTCCTTTCATATTAATGAATTTCAATTGAATTAGTAGTAGGATATGTTACCATAATTGGTCTTTGTCCGTTGGCTATGGAACTTAAAGAATTTACTTTTGATAGACTGGTAGCAAACTTTATCGTGTATCGCCCTACGTTATGAATGTAATATTTCCATCCTTGTGTTTGAACTGCATTGAAAGTTAAAGTACAGTTGTTACAGTTTACAAAAATATCTGTTCCGTATGGAAGTTGGGGAATGGTTGTATTTGCTGTTACGTTGTAAATATTTGGTGTAAATCCTCCACCGGAAGGCCAGTTAACAACAATGCTATCTGCTGTTTTTTTTGCTGCATTTGCTGTGTTATTGGCTATTGCTGCTGATTGTTTTGCTTGTTCGGATGAAGTTAGTGCGGAATTAGCAGTGTTTATAGTAGTTGTAATATCGAATGTATAAACGTTTCCCGATACTGTTGGAGTTGGTATTAGGTTTAAAGTTGCTTGCCCATAACTGTTAAGTGTAACCGAAAATAAAATGATGATTAGTAGTTTAATACTTATGTGTTTCATTGAATGATTTTTTAAGGAATAATGCAATTATACAATATAGTAATTTCATCAGAACAATTTGAACTTCCTGAATGGCGGATAATATCTGTCAAGTAGTAATTGAATGGCGAAAAATGAAGCGCATACCAACAATAGCATCCACAAATTCCAATTATCTACAAATGGATTTACAATAAACACATAACACAATCCAATAAAAAATAAGTCTATTGCAAACGTTGACAGGTATCTCATGTAAGTAATATCGGGAGTTGATTTTTTTACTGCCCAAGTCATAAAAAATAAAAGCAGGAAGTTATCACAACCGATTATCATTTCACCTAATGAATATGGTTCTCCTGATCTTATAAATTTTATTTGACTTACCGAAAACCAGTCATACTTATACCAAAATTCACAAAGGAAAAAGAACAAAAAGCCTATCACAAAAAGAAAGGCTATTTGCTGCTGTAAATACTTATTGGTTGTATTCATAATTAGTGTGGTTTTGGTGATCCTACAACATGAAAACGGTCAGATTCTCCAGGTAGATTAGCTAACCAGTTTGCATCCGATTCCGCTGTAGCTTCTACTGTATATTCAAGTACTTGTGCGGGGAATGATGTTTCACTGAAAGTATTGTTTGTTTTGTTAATACTCTTTATCCACTTGTTTGTGGATGATTGGATGGCATAGTAAGTTGTAGGCATAGTTTTATTTTTTATTCTTCGATTGAGAAAGTGTACAAATATCCGGCAAACATCGCTTCGGTTTCAGAGTTTAGCCTGTATTCTTCACCTGCGATTATTTTATCAAAAATCAAATTGTCGTAAACTTTAAACTCTGTGTTTTGAATCAATTTGTTAACCGGTAGTGAAGTCATATTGCCATTTGCGCCTTCAATAACGAAATCCACTTTTGCATCTGAACAAATGGCAAGTGTGCCGTAGAATACGTTACCGTTCCAGTTTTCTTCTTTTTGCTTATTCGCTAAGTCAATAGACGTTAATATTACAGGTGTGCAGGTTTCGATTGTTTTTCCTGTTAATGCCTCAATAATTTGATTCTGTGTTGTTAGATCGTATGTCATTTTTATTATTTTTTTTAGTGTACTATTTTAAGATCATCTCCTGTTCGATATATTGTTCCAACTACAAGCCCTGCGGATATTGCGGCAGCGTTATCCGCATATTCTGGAACAGTGCTTATTATAATACCATTTGCGGCTGTTAGTGTTATGGTTTGTGCATCATCATCTAATGTTTGTACAGTACCATTGTTATTGTCATCCACATCGCCTATTCCTACAGTATAAACTTCACCATTTACTCTTACCATAGTTCCTCCATCATTTCCATAGAAATCACCTATTACACTAAGCAGATCATTTATCAATAATCCATGAGATGATTCTCCGCCGATTGAAGCATTCCCTTTTATATTTAAACTACCTAAACTCCACTTCAAGCTATCATTAGCAATCAATTTACCATCCGGCCCAAAGAATGCTAACATATTAGCATAAGAAGTATTTTTTATTGTTGCTTGTAAGCTATCAGGATTACCTCCTAAGCTATCTATTGTGAATTGATCTGTATTGAATGTAAGGGAGCCAGATGTACCTCCTGTTATTAATGATCTTACATAGGTATAAACAGTAGATGAATCTAGTTTATAAGTAAGGGCGTTTGATGTAGAGGATGAATCTACAGTAAGACCATATCCTGCTGCTGCTGTTCTTAGTTCTTGTGTACCGGGGTTTAACCAACGGAAAGCAGAACCTATATTTGTATTGTTTATACCTCCACCTGTTATATCAGAAAGCATTGCTACTGTCCCTGATTTTTGAGGTAATAAATATCTCCATGAACTACTACCCATATCTGTTATGGAAGGCCATACTAATTTAGCATTGCCATTTGGAGAAACTACATTAATAAATGTGGAATCGGCATTTTGTTCAAACGTAGTCAAAGCCTCATCGTTGGGAGCATTTAAGGTTAGAATTGTTTTTGTCTGTAACGCACTTAAAAATCCTTCACTTGCAGAATTTGCATGAACTTGTAAATGTGCAGATGTTCCTGTTTCATCGGTATAAACACCAGCATTTTCTCCAGATGAACCATCAATACTAATTAAAGTTCTTGTTGAAGAACCAGCTATACCTATTGTCCCCGCTGTTTTTGTAATTGTTATACTATTTGTTGTACTGTTTCCTAAATCTGTTACCTGCTGTAATGTTCCTACGCTCCCTCCCCCACCGCTTGTTCCACACATACACTCCCAGGATGTTCCATTATACTGATAATATTTCAATGAATCAATATTATAAATAATAGTTCCCCTTGGAATAGGAATGAATTTTACAGTATATGTTCCGGCTGCGCCGCTACCTCCTGTTCCCGTATTATTTACAGTAAGACTTCCCCCTGATGTATATCCATTCCCATGAAACCCTAAATTAAGTCCCGTAATTACACCTGTAAGTAAATTTGCAGCAGGGACTATAACTGCTGGTCGCCCCCCTGTATTAGATGTTGCTGTAAATGTAGGTAACGCACTATAACCACTGCCTCCATTCGTTAACGTTACCTGATCTATCATCCACCCCACCCCTGACAATTGCGTGGTTGTCATAGTATCAAATCTTACTCCCTGACCTACACCCTGAAAATCCATTGTAAGATTTTCGTTAGTAGGTGCATTCATTGCACCGATTCCACGTTGTTTTATTTGAAATAAATTTGCTCCTGATGCACCGGTAATATCAAAAGTATTAGCTGATTGTCCGTATATCCATTGAGAACCAGATTCTATTTTTACATGATCGCCACTTAAAAGCGCACCAGCGCCATTGATTATTTTAAACTGGTCTGAAATAGCCTGACCTCTGATAAAAATTGGATTAGCACTGAAAATACGGGCTGCTGAACTTTCTTTATCAAACAATAACGTATTCCACATAGAATTTGAACCGTCCTGATTCATTACTATGTTTTTAATCCCATTCTTATTTTTAATATACAAATCGTATTTTGGTGATGCTGTACCTCTTGATCCTTCAACGCCAATATAAAATTCTGCTGGAAGATTTAAATTATTAACTGTATCTCGTACTGTCGTAGAATAAATTGTTACTGGACTAGGAAATGCAGCTAATGAATCGCCTAGTGTTGGTATATGTTTAAGATAAAAACTATCTAACTGGTGCTGGACTACAAATGAAGTATCTCTTATCCTGTTTTTCCAATACCTGTTATCATACGAAGGAAGTGGTGGCGCTATTCCTGATTGCAATTGAATGTAATCTAAATAAAATCCACTGTTAGTTCCAGTTATCAATATTTGCAATCCATCAGTTTGTGTTACTACTGGTTGAAATAATGGTACTGGTATAGAAATATTTTGATAAGCAGAAGTTGAATTATATAAAAATCCATTTGTATTGTCAAGCGTTATATAATTAGTGGCTAATGCACCACCTAATGTAAATGCAACTTTAATAGATGAAGTACTTGGGAACGCCGACTTTAATTTAATAAATAACTGCAATACATCATTAGATTGAATATTAATAGTATCAAATTTTGTAAACAATAAAATACCTTCTATACCTGATGAACAATCTGCATCTATAGTTCCATGATAAGGTAGTGTTGTGTTATCAAACGATACGCCGCCTGTGGATAGTAAACTCGTAGCTGTCCATTCAGTTGTTGGGCCAACATTTTCATCATAAATAATTATCCTGGTAATGTTGGCTGGTGTTGTAGCACCTGCCGGTATATCAACTGCCGCTAAAAATATCTGCGTCTGTGGATCTATTTGAGGTTGTATTGGATTAGTTGCTGACGTACCGGTTAATACAACTACACTTCCGGATGTATTAGCAACAATAACATCTTTTCTTGGTAATGATGGATCTGCTGCGGAAAGCGTTACTATGGTGCTTAATGAATTATAAGTTGTACCATTTATGCAATACTGTGCATTTGTTACATTTAAATCCATTCCTGAATTAAGCGTAACCAC
>CAZXBE010000031.1:0-8271 GCA_964638565.1 uncultured Chitinophagaceae bacterium | reverse complement strand
TTGAGCAAAACAAAAGTTGCCAATAAAAACAGTAAGTATCAGTAACCAAACATATTTTTTCAATGTATAGTATTTGAACATAAAAATAGCACGAAATATCGTATTTTATATTAAATTATCTAAAATCTTCAAATAATTCATTCATTAAAGCATCATTAAACTCATGCTTTTTTATTTTTTGAAACATCATTTTAGCCGCCCCCATTAATGCCTGTCCTGTAGCCATACTAATATCATTGGCATGGGTATCTTTTATATTAAATTCAAGCCAATCATTTACCATTTCAATGAACCATACTTTTTCAAGTTTACAACGTTCATCTTTATTTACAGGATTATTAATATAGGCATTTATAAGTCCAATCATTTCATCCATGAATTTGCCTCTTGCCGTTACATTATCACCCAATTTGTTACTGCCGGATTTTTCGCCTATTGCTGGTAATACCCATGCTTTATACCCTCTATCAGAAAAATAATTACCGATCTTATCATGGTTACTTTCAAACTGAAGCATTGCTTGGGAGTAAATGCACATTTTAAGCATATCTTCAAAGAAAATATCTTCATGGAAAGGACGGTTATTATAAAGCCCAACAAATGTTTTATCCCATCCGGTTGACATCACATCTCTAAATTGATACAATGCCCCTGCTCCATTAGAAAATTTCTTACCTGCATATCTTTTACCAAATGGATCAACTCCAAGACAACGTTCCACGTAATCAGGAGGATAAAAAATATTTTGTAATGGCTGAATATTTTTTAATTCATGGGTAAATGCAAATCTTGCAACATTTACATCAAATTCTCCAACGTCAGCTTGCCTAAATTCAACACCTTCCGGATGATCTACAATGCCTTCCTTCCATTCAAGATTGCCAAATATTTTTACAGGCTCTTGCGTAACTTCGTTTTTAAATCTTGTACCGAGAAGATATATTTGTCGCTGTTTTAATCCTTCCCTATTATCCCAAAAATCGCCACCTTCAGAACTTTCAAACATTTCTCTTTCATTCAAAGGATAACCCCTTATTTCTGAAAGTAATTTGTCTTTAGGTTGTTTTTTACGTTCACGCATAATGTGATCGTAAATTTTGTCCGGATCAGCATCACCAAATTTATCATAAGCACCATGTATTCCATGTAAAGGATTAGAGTATATTCTATGGATACGGCTTTTTGTTGTGCCTGTTTCTGATTCTATTTCATTAGGATCTGAATCTTTCCATAATTCATATACTTCCTGATTACTTTGGCAATCATGATCTGCCGGGGTGCTAAACATAGCAAAAACGCCACGTCTTTGAAAACCTGGCATTATAAATTTCTTGTAGTTTGTGAATACATGATAAAAGCTACATTCTTCCCATTTTGCAACTTCATCTAGTACGCATTTTTTTACATCATGCTTACCGTCCATTGGAGTTCCGGACGGATAATAAGTAAAAAGTACGTTACGGGCATTTATACCTAATTCTTCATTGGCGGCTCTTTGCCATTGCATTTTTTCTGCAATATTGTTACCGCTTATAAAATCACTGCAAAATAATTTCTTCTTCCATTGCGGCAATGATTGCCAAAGCGTTTGCGCATACATCCAACATGGATTTATAGCTGCTGCCCTATTATAAGATTGCAAACCTATTTGCCCTGTTTCCATGTTGCCATCCAAACATTCCCAAAAAGAATTGGCAATTTCAAAAGTTGTTTCCCCATCTCCACGACCTTTCATTAACAAGGTACCAATTGAACCTTCATTTTTTCTTGCACGTATTTTCTGATATTCTATTTCCAATCTTTTCAATCGAAATTCCATATCAACGGAACCGGCTTTAACACTATCTAATGCAAAATAAAAGTTAGGTGGAATCCAAAGTATTTCTTCCTTAATGGCAATCCAAACTCCGGTCTTTAAAGTTCTTCTTGCTTCTCGTTGCTGATATTCTTCGGAGTTAATTTCTGCTATTGTTGGTATATGCCTAGTCCAAAAACATTTATCTGTATTTCCCTTTGTAAAATCATCAGCATTAATAATAAAATCATGTTTAAGATATTCATCCGGATCTGGAAGAATGTCTTTATATTTTTTTATATCAAATCCTGTTTTAAAACAATTACCCATTCGATTCTTTTGATAATGTTGTTACGATGTCGCCAATCGTAGATTTCATACCCTTAACCACGCTCATATCAACCATTTTACCCTGTTCACCATTTTTAGACTTTATATCGCCTCTTGCCTTTTTTATCTGAAGTATTTTTTTGTAAAAACGCTCTTTTTCTTCTAAAAGTTTCCGAAATTCTTTATGATTTTCCCATTCGTCTTTTGTAATTTTCTCTCCTTTACTTAACCTTGCTGCCTTTGAATTTATTTCACGATTAAACTTTTTCCATCCCTTGCATATTTCTTCATACATTACTTCCATGTCTTGCTCGGTAAACGTTTCCTTTTCTTCAAAAGTATTTTCTTCTTGATCTTCTATTTTTCCTATTTCTTCACTCATGTTGTTAATGTTAAAGGTTTAAGTAATTCAGATGTTTGTTTTTCTCTAACCATGCCAATTGCTTTTCGGAATTGATCTTGTCCCCTGTCCTGCTGCAATGCTCTTTTTTGAAGAAACTCTATTTGACTGGCATTTAATCCTAACTGGTGGCCTAATTGCAGTATTTTAGACTGTACATCTCCTTTAGCGTATTCCTGCTTAATCTTTCCTTCGGTAGCAGCATTTTCACTGGCAACCATACCATCATTACGCTGCTTCTGTAAAGTTTGCTGCTGCTGATACAACTCCTGCTCTTTTTGTTTCTGCTGTTCTTTATAACGATTTTCAATACGGGCTAATTGCGCAAATCTTTCTTTAGGATTAGAAATGGCACTTATCATATATTCTTCTGCTATTGTAATAGCCCCCTGCGCAATTAAATATTGTAACCGCTGTTGATACAATGCACGTTCTTGCTCACGTTGAACAAGAGATATTTTTATGGTAAGCTGATGTAATGGTATTTCATTCAGTCCTGCCAATAGTTCAACATCGTCAATGCACAAGTAATTCTCAATGCCTTTTCTTACCTGACCGCCTTCTTTTATTGCCGCTTGTAAAAAATTGGCTGTCATATTGAACATTTTTTTCTGCTGTTCTTCTATGGCTTCGGTAACATAATATAAAGCATTTAAACTGGCATCAATCCTTAGTTTTTCAACACCAATAAGCGCATCTGGATTTTGGCTCATCCCCGTTAAAGTTGGGTTTGTGCCTATAAACTGATCTATTCTATTATTGGCAAACTCCTGAATTTTTAAATATCCGTCAATATTTCTTACACCGCCCTCAATAGGAATTACCGGTTTAAATTGCCCATCATTTTTACCATCAAAACCTTCGGTATCTGCAATAATTTGATTTCTTTCTGTAAAAAACTGTAATAGCGTTTGTGTAGTCCATGATGTTCCGGCATCTTTCAATCCTTTGATAGCATTTCGCATACCCCGTATATCAACATACCAACCGTCAGCTTTTGCCATCAATACAGCAAAATTTAATTTTATCTCTGCAATTTGCGCTTTTATGTTTTGACCAACAGACAATTCAACAGCGCTTTTTTGCGCACTTTTATAAATGTTAGTTGAAAAACTTTGATAACTTTCAATGCCAGCTTTTCTTTGCGCTCCGTCAAGTCTATGAATTTGATAGCAATAATTTGTATTACGTAGCCACCAAAAACATACGGTATTTTGCGCCCATATCCGGCTTGTCATTTTTTTAGGATCACTCGTAAACGTTGCAAATCCTTTTTTACTTTTTGGATTTTCATAAATACCTACATAATCCACTGTTTTTACTTCACAATAAACCATGCAAATTTTCTGTTGCCAAAAATTAGAAGGATTCATTAAATCCATGTGATTACATTGGCAATAACCGCCCACGCCATTCATTATTCTTTCAAGGTCTTCCAAGTCAGATATTTCACCGCCAAGCATATTAAATGCTTCCATTACAGTCATACGATGCTCCACAAACCTTGCACTGTTATCAGAAAAATCAGGAAGTTTACTATCTGCACAAAGTACATCGCCAGGCCATACATATTCCGCATCTGGCATACCAGTTATGTTACTTCTAAATACACGATTGCAAGAGATAGCATATTTATATTGATCTCTTGTTTCAAGCAAACGAATTTGATTATATTTTTTTACGTCTTTAAACTGTGTCAATACTTTTTCCATTGCAACTTCCACACGTAAAGCATAAATTAAATCAGCAAAAACTTTTTGATCTTGCGGATCAGATAAATCCAAACCAAAAGGAGTGTCGCTGTATTTTCCGTAACTATTTTTTGTGGAACCTAAGTCAACTGACCCAATGCCTAATTGATCTGCAATTGGCTGCAAATCGTTTTCCAATAATGGTTTGTTTTGTAGAAATTCAATATCCTGCTTTTTTTTATCCATTGCCAAAGCATCATTGGCTGTACAGGTTATTTCGGTTGGTATTTTTTCAATAAGAGAAATGGCAGTCTTTACCTTATCTTGAATAATGGGATATGGTTCAAAGATTAAATCTCCTAAATCCATATCCCTTTCTCCATCAAATAAATATCTGTTTAAATACTCTAACTTTTGCTTGTGCTTATCCTTCATTGATTTAAACATGGATCGGAATCTATCCATTTTTATATCACCTGTGTAAAATTCCTCTATCAGTTCAACTCTTTTATTCCATAGTAAACTACGAATATTGTTGCCATACCAATAGTAATCCAACGATTTTCTACACCATTCAGGTTTTAGTTTTGTTGCCGGATCATCAAAGTGAAATGAAGGGACAAAGTTTACGTACATTGTTCAGAGTATTATTTGTAAATTATACAGCTTGCATTGGATTTTCAGTTTTCTCTACTGTCTGCTCGTTCTTTTTATTCTTTTTAGGCTGCTTTTCTTTTTTAGTTCCGGTTTCATGCGTCCAAGCTATTCTTTTCTTATTTTGCTTTTCATTAAAATCGTTAAACTCTTTTTGACATTTAACGAATATTTCCAACAGCAACGGCCCTACTTCTTCTGATAAATATTCTTCCATAGAAGGACACCAATCTTTTGTTGGAACATTTACAATCATTTCCACCATTAAAGATACCTGCGCTCTAGTTAAATCACTTAATTGTTTACTTAGCCAATCTTTAATATCTGTTGGTGAAAAAGATGCTTTAGAAGGGGCGATGGAAAAAATAACATTTTCAAAATACTTCATGAATTTTGGGGGCAACTCGCCTTCATACTTGGCATTTTGAAATTCAGATAATTCTTTGTTAAGTCGTTTTTGAATTTCTTCTTGACGCATAAATAATTGATTTTAGTTAAGTTAATTAAAAGTCGAAATTAACTTATTTTTTCTTATGAAATCCATGATGCTTTTTAAGCGTAACCGCTAAATTATATTGTGGGCTACCTTTAGGGCAATCTGCACTTCCCATATTTTTACAACGTCCTTTGTGTGCTGGATTGATTGCAGATTGCAACCACTTTGTTTTTGATTTTGCTGCCATAATATTAATGTTTGTTTTTATCGTCCTTTTTAAACCTGCTCTTTATGCCTTGAAAAATATCTTTCCCTACCTTTAACGGACTGATCACTTTTGATTGAGGAATACCGCCTTCTATTATTTGTAAATGTGTGTAAATAGCGGATGCCACTGCTTCTGCTTCATTCTTTTTATCTTTCTTTAAACGTTCTTTGTGCGCCTTTTACCTCTCCTGTTGATTCCCCTACTCTAAAACCCGTACCACCAGACATTACTCCCATAAACATACCTTCTAAAATATGTTTCAATACAACCTTATCGCTTTTTTCTTCGTGCATCGCCTTGTATGTTTCATGCGCCGCTTCCGCAACTGGGAGAGGTGCTTTTTGAAATAGATATTCTCCCCATGTTAATTTGTGTTTACTTCCTGTAGCTTTATCATTTGAAAACGGAAGTGGATTGCCGTAGTAATCCGTTTTAGTAAATAAATCAACTAATGTAGAATAAAATGGAGATAATTTACCTCTACCATATCCAAATGTCTGCTTACCGGCTGCTTCTAATCTCGAATCCCCCCTTAACTCTTTTTTACTTTCAAATGGTATTTTCCCTAAGTTATACATAAATGAAGCTACCCCTCGCATTCCTGATGTTGGGTCTAATGTTAAATCACCAAATTTAAATTTTAGCCAATCCGGTTTGTTTGGGTCTGTAATATTTACTTTATTTGAAGGATTAAATGTATTTTGAATAGCTGCGTTAGCCATTAAAATACTTGCAAAAGTTGCCAACTGTTCCCCAACTCTTCTTGCCCATACTTTAGCAAAAACCTTTTCCTCAATTGTCGCTTTAGATGGAGTAAGAAGTGCTTTCAATGCTGTTTTAGTAGCTTCCGCTGGACTTCTAGTTAATTTACCCCACCTTGCGGCTTCCATACCACCAGCAAATGTTACTTCATTTAACCACTCTGGCATTTTTAAATTTGTCGCTCCCGTAGCTAAATTTACCAACCTTGCGATACTTACCGCAGCCATTTTATCATTCTTTTCAGCATCGGACAATCTATCATAATGATAATTGAAAAGTTGTTGACGTAATACCTTAATGGCATTAAATCCTTTTTCACCTACACTGCCTATCTTTCCTAAAAAATGTTGTGATTTTTGATATTCCTCACTATTATATTGGTCTGGATTGTTTCTTAGTCCAGCTCTTTGTGCTAAAACATAATTACGATCATTTTTCAGTTCTTCCATTGATCTTTCATAAGCAGCCCTTTTACCATAAGCAAATTTATACCCGTTTATAAACGCCGGAATAACCTTATTCCATTGTGAAGGACTAAACAAATTCATACCAGCGTGAGTTCCAACAAATATACCCCCATGACCAAATACTGCAACGCCTCTAAAACCTCCTGAAATCTTTCTCAATAACTTACCAGCTTCACTTTTATCTTGTTCTTCAATCCATCTTTTTGTAGCATTTTGATTTTTAATTAAATCCCCTCTTTTCTTCCACATTTCATCTGAAATTTCCTTCACTTTTGGAGATGTAATAGCTTCGCTTATCTGCCTCCAAGACAGACCTATATCATTGGCAACTTTACCTATCATTTCCTGATAGGAAACACCATTGTCTAAATAAGTTTTTTTAGCATAATCCCATATTTCTTTTGATTCTTCAATTGAAAATTTATTGTCGTTTTTATTTAAAAATCTTTGTTGAAGGTTGTCTAGTTTTTCTCTATCCGTAGCTTCTTCAATATGCCAGTCTTTAAATTCATTTTCAGCTTTTTGTTTATTTTCTTGCGATAATGATTTATACCAGTCTGTATCTCTTATATATTCAATGCCTGCATTGATAGCATCAAAAAGTTTACCGCCTGTTTCAATTGACTTAGCGACTATTTCTACTGCGGCATCCCAGGCTACTGAAGCTGGGGTTCCTGCACTAAATGAATCAGGCTTGTGTATTTTTGCTTTTCTTATTTTATCAGCAATGCTTTTTGATTTTTCGGTAGCCGATAATTTCCTATCTTTTGTTTCAGTTGATTTTAAAGCATTATCAGTAGCAATAATTAATTTTGCCTCTAAATCAGATACTTGTTTTTTTAATTTTTGGTTTTTATTAGTTAAATCTTCAATTCGTTCTTTTTGATATTTACTTAATGGCTCCCCTGTTAAATCAGAAACTTGCCTAGAAACGCTCGTAAATGAATCTGTTTCTAAATCTCTTTCCCCTTGTAGCGATCTTCCAGTAGCACCAAACTCCGTCCCCATTGGTTTTACTACATCACGCATGAACTCATCGGCTATTTCTGTAGCCTGCTTATACTCCTCACTATCAAAACCTTTTTCTTTCCCAATAGCATCAGCATCTTTTATATATTTTTCATACTGCGCTCTTACCACTGAAATCCTATCTGCATTTACTAATCCATCTTCTTTAAACTGTTCTGCCACTTTTAAAGGGTCAGCGCCATTTTCAATTAATAATCTCCCTCTTTTTGCGTATTCTTCCGGTGTTAAAACTGCGCCTCTTTCAATTTTAGGAAGCCCCAGTTTTTCAGCTACTCTATTTAATCTATCATGCGATATACCTACAGTATTATTTTCTTTTTTACTGAAATCTATCTTATCATATAAACCATCCAGTAAAAGTGCTTTAAATTCTTTTTCTGAATATGTTTTACCGTTGTATGTATATTGACAATCAGCAGCCATTATGCAGCAAGTTTTT
>CAZXBE010000030.1:0-15451 GCA_964638565.1 uncultured Chitinophagaceae bacterium | reverse complement strand
GAAGTACATCATATATTATGTAGCCGGTTAGGCGTACAACGTATTCATTCAGAATATGGAATGACAGAACTGTTATCACAAGCATACGCTAAACATAATGGCATATTTACATGTCTACCTTGGATGCAAATATTGATAAGAAATGAACAAGACCCACTAGAAATACATCAACATAAAAAATTACAACAACCCGTTACCGGAGCTGTTAATATTATTGATTTAGCTAATATATATTCTTGTTCATTTATTGCTACAGAAGATATGGGCACATTGCATACTGATGGCACATTTGAAATATTAGGAAGGCTTGATAATACGGATATTCGAGGATGTAGTCTTATGACCATGAATAATTAACTTTGTTTTTACAAGTATACATCATTTTAACACTATTGATAACGGTTTATTATAAACACCCCACCGTTAAAATAAAGATTACTATTTTTTCATATAAAAAGGGGTCAAGATAAGTTAACGTACATCATTTTAACATTATTGATAACGGTTTAATATTAGATGTATTTTATTAACAGGAAGGCAACGCTTTATTCTATTGGTCTTTTTCGTTTTCTTTAGATTCATTTTGCAGTATATCAATTGCAACATCTTCAGTAGCTTTTTTTCGACCACGACGTGTTTTTTTACCAGCTTGCTTAGTTTCTGACTTAGCGTTATTGTAAATGTCATTAAAATCAACTAATTCAATCATTGCTTGTTCTGCATTATCTCCTATACGAGTACCAAGCTTTATAATGCGAGTATACCCACCTGGTCGATTTAGTGTTTTGGGGCCTACTACAGTAAATAATTCTTTTACTGCAGCCTTATTTTGTAAATAACTAAACACTACTCTATGCTGATGCATAACTTGTAATTGGTCTTCAGCTTTCTTAGTCTTTGTAATAAGCGGCTCAATATGTGTTCTTAACGCTTTAGCTTTAGCTAAAGTAGTAACGATGCGCTTATTCATTATAAGTGCAATTGAAAGATTTTTCAATAAAGCTTTGCGATGTGCCGCTGTACGACTTAAATTATTGATTTTATCTCCGTGACGCATAAAAATTTGTATTTAATTCATCTGTACCGTGTCAGGAATTACAGATGACTGGATGTTAGTAAAAATATTAGTTATTCAAGTGCTTTTTATCCTTAAAAATTATTCATTGTTATGTAATTTCAATCTGCTTAAATCCATACCAAAGCTTAAGCCTCTTTCATGAAGTACTTGATCAATTTCAGTAAGTGATTTCTGTCCAAAGTTTCTAAATTTCATTAGATCTTCTTGTTCATATTGAACCAACTCACTCAAACTATTTATTTTAGCAGCTTTCAAACAATTAAAGGCCCGAACTGATAAATCCAAATCCTCTAATGGGGTTTTAAGCACTTTACGTAATTGAAGTGTTTGTTCATCTACGGTATCTTCTTTTTTCTCTTCTTTGTTATTAAAAGTTATATTCTCATCTGTAATAATCATTAAATGTTGAATGAGAATACGACTTGCTTGTTTTACAGCATCTTCAGGGTGAATGGTTCCATCCGTAGAAACAGTCATCAATAATTTTTCATAATCGGTGCGTTGTTCTACACGAGTATTTTCGATACTATAACTTACATTTTTTATAGGGGTAAAAATAGAATCAATAGCAATATAGCCTAACGGAGCATCTTTAGGCTTATTATCTTCTGCTGGCACATAACCACGACCTTTGCCAATAGTAATTTCAATGTTTAGTTTGGCGCTATTATCCATGGTGCAAATAAGTAAAGATGGATTCATTACTTCAAAGTTCTGCAAAGCATCCCCAATTATACTGGCGGTAAATTCGGTCTTATTTTTTAATGCTAAAGAAATTTTTTCTGAACTTACTTCTTGATCTGTTTTCTTTTTAAAACGAACTTGTTTCAAATTTAAAATCATTTCTGTTGTATCTTCTGTAATACCTTTTATGGTAGCAAACTCATGTTCTGCACCTTCTATTTTGATACCTATGATAGCATACCCTTCTAATGAACTTAATAACACTCTGCGTAAGGCATTCCCGATTGTTAAACCATAGCCTGGTTCTAACGGTCGGAATTCAAACTGGGCTTCAAAGTCATTCGACTTTTGTAAAATAATTTTATCTGGTTTTTGAAAATTTAATATGGCCATAAAAAGAAAATAGTTTATAAAAAATATGAAATAAAAATACGAATCGACAGACTTACTTACTATATAACTCCACGATCAATTGTTCTTTAATGTTTTCAGGAACGTGCTCCCTTTCTGGGTAGGCTATAAAGGTCCCATTCATTGCTGTTTCATTCCAATCGATCCAACTAAATTTTGGATTTTTTCCTCTGAATTTACTAGTAATGCCTGTATTAGAAACAGTTTTATTTCTTACACCTACAATATCGCCAGGCTTTAATTGAAAAGAAGGAATATTTACCACTTCTCCATTTACAGTAATGTGTTTGTGAGAAACCAATTGTCTGGCCCCTGGACGAGAAGTTGATAATCCCATACGAAATACAACATTATCTAAACGAGCCTCTAACAACTTCATCAAATTCTCTCCTGTAGCACCTTTTTGACGAGCTGCTTCGAAAAAAATATTTCTGAATTGGCGCTCTAATATGCCATATGTATATTTTGCTTTTTGTTTTTCACGCAATTGAAGCGCATACTCGCCCATGGTTTTACGTTTGCGTAAAGCACCATGTTGTCCGGGAGGTAAACTGTTTTTAGAAAGATATTTTCCGTTACCTAAAATAGGTTCGCCGAAAATGCGGCAAATTTTTGTCTTGGGACCTGTGTATCTAGCCATTTGTATTAGATTTTTTAGTTTTCAGTGCACGATCAAAAAATCTGAAAATTAGGATCGAACACCCATAATTAATAAATAAATATATTATACTCTTCTTTTTTTAGGCGGTCTACAACCATTATGCGGTAATGGTGTGATATCTTTAATCATTGTTATTTCAATACCACTATTAGATATTGATCGAATAGCGCTCTCACGGCCAGTTCCAGGGCCTTTTACAAATACGTCACATTTTTTCATTCCAGCCTCAAAAGCAACCTTTGAAGCGTCTTGTGCAGCTAATTGTGCAGCATAAGGAGTATTTTTTTTAGAGCCTTTAAAGCCCATCTTTCCTGCAGAAGACCAAGCTATTACTTGTCCTTGCTTATTTGTTAAGCTTATAATAATGTTGTTAAAACTAGCTGTTATATGTGCGTCACCATGAGCATCTACTTTCACTACTCTTTTTTTTGCAGCTGCTTTAGGAGAATTTGTGCCGGTTGTTTTTGCCATATTTTATATAATAAGAAAATTGATAACCAATTAATGAAATGATATTACAGTTTATTTTTTGGGAGCTTTCTTTTTTCCAGCTACTGTTCTACGTTTGCCCTTACGAGTACGAGAATTTGTTCTTGTACGTTGACCACGTACAGGAAGCCCTTTTCGATGACGTAGGCCTCTATAACAGCCAATATCTAGTAATCGTTTGATATTTGTCTGTACTTCACTTCTTAAGGAGCCTTCTACTTTAAATTCATTGGTGATGATATTTCGAATAGCATTCAAGTCATTATCGTCCCACTCATTCACTTTTTTGTCATAATGCACATTGGCTTTATCGAGAATATAACGAGAAGTAGACGGACCAATACCATAAATGTAGGTAAGTCCTATTTCTCCTCTTTTATTTTTAGGTAAATCAATTCCAGCTATACGAGCCATAATATTAAATTAGTATTGAGTATATAAATGGTTTAATAAAAAATCTACCCTTGGCGTTGTTTAAAACGTGGGTTTTTTTTGTTTATGATGTACAATTTGCCTTTTCGGCGAACAATTTTGCAATCAATGCTTCTCTTTTTTACGGAGGCTCTTACTTTCATAATAGTAATTTTTTGTATCTGTGCGCTTATTTATTTCTTTTTGTTATACGACCCTTGCTTAAATCATACGGACTCATTTCTAATTCCACTTTATCTCCTGGTAATATTCGAATGTAGTGCATTCGCATTTTACCTGATATAGTGGCTAATATTTCATGGCCGTTCTGAAGTTTTACCCGAAACATAGCATTGGGCAAAGCTTCTATAACATTGCCTGATTGCTGAATTAAAGGCTGTTTAGACATACAATTTTGGGGTGCAAAGATAGGATGAATCAATTGAAAGAAAAAAAATATTTAATCTAATCTAAAAAGCTTGTACATGGCTATTTTTACATTGATTCAACACCTAGCATAGACTTCTATTATTTTGACAACGGTGGAATATGTATTCATCTTCTTACCTATTATTTGTTGGAAGACAATATAAAATTACACAACTTGTAAAGTACTCGAGCACCCACATTAGCGTCCCAATCCACGGTTGTGCCTACTTCATTTAAATCAAATCCAATAATGGTACGTCCGCTATTGGATATACATCGTATTATATAAAAAATTTGTTCTGTTTCAAATCCACCGGGAACAGGCGTTCCAGTGGATGGACATAATTTAGGATCAAGTCCATCAATATCAAAAGATATATATACTTTTTGTGGTAATTGCGCTACAATGTTTTCAGCTATTGCTTTCCATGTGGTGCCTTCATATAATTTGGTTTTAATATCTCTGTCAAAATAAGTTGTGATTCGATGCTTATGTTGTTGAATGTAATGAAGTTCCTCATCGCAATAATCTCGTACGCCAACTTGTACAAGTTTTTTAACAGCAGGTATTTCCTCTATTACATTGTACATGATGGAGGCATGGGAAAAAATAAAATCCTCATAAGCTTTTCGTAAATCGCAATGTGCGTCTATTTGTAAAATACCAAATTCTGGATGCGTATTAGCCAATGCCTTTATAAAGCCTAATGGTATTGAATGGTCTCCTCCTAGTAATCCAATTAACTTTTTTTGGTTTAGTAGAGTTGATGTTTGTTCAAAAACCCATTGGTGTAAATTTGTACAGCCTTTATTTATTTCAATAAGAGAATGACGAATATCGTATGTTATCTCATTTCCTTGTGCAATATGATGTATATATCGCTCTGCTTTTTTACGTAAATCATTACTTTGCAAGAATACTTCTTTATTTATTTCTTTCATGAAAATACCTTTTCTCCAACCGTCAATACAATCGGAGTCGTATAAATCAACCTGTAAACTAGCGTTAAAAATTTTTTCTGGAGCGGTTGCTGTTCCAGCATTGTAGCTAACGGTAACTTCCCATGGAACGGGTAGAATAACAAGTTGTGCATCTTGCTCGGAGAAAGGCAATCCAAAAATAGTATTATTGGGGTTGCCTACCGAATTGGGGTCAAAAGAAGATAAATTAGGCATTGTAGGTAATAAAAATGATAGGCAAATGTAATTTCTAATTTGCAATAACGAAATTGCATTACTCATTCTTAATTTCGATTACCTTTGCGCCTAATAAAATAGAATGAAGAAATTGCATATCATAGTGTTGTTGCTTATTGCGGGTGCTATAGCATTTATGGCTGGTTTGTTGAAAGATGTAACTACTTATGAAACGGTTGCTAGCGCTAAGCAAAAGGTAGGTAAAACGGTTAAATTAATTGCTAAAATAGATACAACAAAACAAATCCAGTACGACCCTATAAAAAATCCGAATTATCTAAAATTTACAGTTATAGATACGCTTGGAAATACTACTCCTGTTGTATATTATAACACAAAACCCACCGATATGGAGAAAAGTGAGCGGTTGGTATTAACGGGTAAAATGGTAGATGGCTATTTTGAGTGTAAAAATATTTTACTAAAATGCCCCTCCAAATATAAAGATGATATTAAACAAGCTGAAAAAAGCTTATCTAGGAATGAATAATGGTTAGCTGATAGCATATTTATTCATCTTAATTATAAATTGTACTATGCCATACGAAGGCGAACATTTACTACTTGGTCAATTTGGACATTTCTTAATTACCTTATCTTTTGTGGCTTCTATAGTAGCTACTATAGCTTATTATAAAACCACACAAATAAAAGATAGTATACATAGTAATAGTTGGAGGCGTTTAGCCAGAATAACTTTTATAATACAAGTCTTTTGTATTATTGGTGTTTTTGCTGTTTTGTACTACATCATTTCTAATCATTTATTTGAATATAAATATGCATGGCAACATAGTAGTAGAGCATTGCAAGTAGAATATTTATTAAGTTGTTTTTGGGAAGGGCAGGAGGGAAGCTTTATGTTATGGAGTTTTTGGAATTGTGTATTGGGTATCCTTATTATATGTCGATCTACAAGATGGGAAGGTCCAGTAATGACTATAGTAAGTTGTACTCAAATTGCGCTTGCCTCTATGTTATTAGGTATTTATATTGGTGATGCAAAAATTGGAAGCAGCCCTTTTGTATTATTGAGAAACGAATCACAAGCACCTATATTTTCTCAACCCAATTATTTGAGTTTTATTAAGGATGGAACGGGATTGAATGTCTTACTTCAAAACTATTGGATGGTTATTCATCCACCTATATTGTTTTTAGGTTTTGCTTCAACATTAATTCCATTTGCTTATGCTATTGCTGCTTTGTGGACGGGTTGGAGTAACTGGATTACAAAAGTATTGCCTTGGGCTTTATTTAGTGCTGGAGTATTAGGTATTGGTATAATGATGGGTGCTGCTTGGGCTTATGAATCGTTAAACTTTGGAGGCTATTGGGCTTGGGATCCGGTAGAAAATGCTTCATTGGTGCCTTGGTTAATTTTGGTTGCGGGTATTCATACCAATTTAATTTATAAGCACAGTGGCTATTCATTAAGAGCTACTTATATCTTTTACATACTTGGTTTTATTCTCATTCTATACTCTACATTTCTTACCAGAAGTGGTATTTTAGGAGATACCTCTGTGCATGCATTTACTGATTTAGGAATGAATGTGCAATTAATATTATTTGTTTTAGTGTTCTTTATTCCTGCATTGATCTTGCTAATTAGAAAGTATAAACATATCCCTACTATAAAAAAAGAAGAAAATGTTTATAGTAGAGAATTTTTTATGTTTATTGGATCCTTAGTATTGTTTATATCAGGCATGTTAATTATTGGGGCAACCTCACTTCCGGTTATTAATAAAATAATGCACTCTGGTTTTGCCTTGGGAGAAGACGTCCCTTTTGCCTATAATCGAATACAAATTTGGTTCGCTATTTTGTTAGGGCTTCTAACCGCTATCACACAATATTTTAAATATAAGAATACACCCAAAAAATTTGTATGGAAAAAAATATGGATTCCTACCATATTGTCTATCATCCTTACTTGTTGTATTAGTATTTACGGAGGCATTCGCTATAATACTTATGGATTGGGCTTTTTGGCAGCTATACATATGGCTATTGCAACTAGTGTATATACAGTAATAGCGAATGCTACATATGTATTTAGTGGAACAAAGGGCAAAATCAGAAAAGCGGGAGCATCTATTGCGCATGTTGGTTTTGGATTATTGTTATTGGGTATTTTAATTTCATCTTCTAAAAAAACAGTATTATCCTGGAATGCTACAGGATTTTCACCATTGGATAAACAAAGCAAGGAAAATGCGTTGGAGAATATTACTTTGGTAAAAGGAGTAAAAACGGACATGGGTAAGTATGATGTGACATTTATTCGAGACTCTCTTAATAAGAGCGATCAAAAACGATATTATAAAATCCAATTTCAACAAAAACACACTAAAGAGCAATTTGCTTTATATCCTGATGTTATTGAAAATAATAAAGGAGGGCAAGGCGTAACAGCCAATCCTGATGCAAAGCATTATTGGAATAAAGACATATATGCTTATTTAACCTATATAACCAATACCGATAAAAGTGAGGATACCTCTAGGTTTAAGAATATTACATTGAACCCAGGGGATACATCCTTTTATAGTAAAGGGTTTATTATATTAAATCAAATTGATATTAACCCACGCAACGATAAATATCAATTTCGTGTCAACGATACTGCATTAGCAGCCGATATAACCGTTTATACGAAAGATGGTAAATTATACAAAGCTAGGCCTGCACTTCAATTAACAAACAATACTGTTCAATTATACAATGATACTGTTCATGCAGAAAGTTTAATATTGAAGTTTAATAAAATAAATGATCATAAAACGGGTAGCATTGAATTGGGTATAAAAGAAAGCAGCAGTTTGTTGGATTATATTACGCTTAAAGTATATGAATTCCCGTTTATTATATTGGTATGGACGGGTGTAATTATAATGTTTATAGGCTTTATTATTAGTATGGTGCATCGAATGAAGTAATTAAGAATTATAAGCTATGAATTATATGATGTATCCTTTTTAATGCTTCATTCATAATTTATAAATCGTAAAGTGCTCATGTTTCGATACATTATATTCATAATAAGTTTTTTGTGGATTAATTTTTCTACTGCTCAAACCTCTTCTCAACAATTAGGAGTTGACGATACTGTTACCGTTTTTCAATTTTATTATCATGGAGATAGTATCCCAGGTGATTATTTATCAGAGGTCTTTATATATGGAAAATTATCAGCACAACAATACAAAACCTATAAGCAACAGGAATGGACAAGGTTACGTAATGCTATATATGTAACCTATCCATATGCAAAAAAAGCTGGAGCTATTTTTAATGATGTTAATGTACATCTTCAAAATATAGTAAGTGAAACGGAGCGAAAACGTTACATAAAGAGTAGAGAAAAGGAGTTGAAAAAAGAATTTGCTGATAAAATAAAAGATCTTTCTATCTATCAGGGAAAGGTTTTAATGAAATTGATTTATAGAGAAACAGGAAATAATTGTTACGAAATTATTAAAGAATTTAAAGGTGGATTTACAGCTACTTTTTGGCAAACTATTCTTTTTATAGTGGGCAGTAGTTTAAAACAAACGTATGAACCCAATGGTGTAGATAGCGATATGGAAACGATTGTGCAAGAAGTGGATAGAATGTATAGGTAATTTATTTTACTGAATAATTCCACCGCCAATAACATCATTACCTTCATAAAAAACAGCGCTTTGTCCTGGGGCAATTCCTTTTACAGGAGCGTTAAAAATTACTTCTACATTTAAATTTTTAGAAACCAATAGAGAAGCCGTTCCCTTATCCTTATATCTAATTTTTGTGGTAGCCTCCATATGATTGGATATACGATCGTACTTAATCATATTTATTTTACTAACAAGCATTGTTGTTTTATTTAAGTCTTCCTCATCACCTAAAACAACAACATTATTATTAGGATCAATGGCTGTAACATATATTGGTTTACCAACTGCAATGTCTAACCCCTTTCGTTGGCCAATTGTGTAGAATGGGTATCCCTTGTGATGGCCTAAAACTTTACCATTTTTATCTACAAAATATCCGCCGTATACTTTTTCTTCTAAACCATCTACTTGATGTTTTAAAAAATTTCGATAATCATTATCTGGCACAAAACAAATCTCATAACTCTCTGCTTTTTTGGCTAAATCTGGATAGCCAAAATCGATAGCCATTTGTCTAATAGTACCTTTATGATATTCGCCTAAAGGCAATATAGTTCTACTGAGTAAATCTTGTTGCAATCCCCATAGTACATAGCTTTGATCTTTTAAGGGATCAATACCCTTGCTGATAAAATATCTTCCATTGGTATGCTTATGAATATTGGCATAATGGCCTGTTGCAATAAAATCACAATTTAGCGCATCTGCTCTTTTTAGTAATGCACGCCATTTAATATGTGTATTGCACATTACACAGGGGTTTGGTGTACGGCCTGCTAGGTATTCGTCGATAAAGTTTTCGATAACAAAATTGCCAAATTCTTCTCTAATATCTAGTATAAAATGAGCAAATCCATGGTGTACAGCTGCTGCTCGGGCATCGTTGAAAGCATCTAAATTGCAGCATCCTGTTTCTTTTTTGCTGCTATTACTAGTGGTGTAATCCCAGGTTTTCATGGTTATACCCACCACTTCATAACCTTGGTTATGTAGCATAAGCGCAGCAACGGTACTATCAATACCGCCACTCATAGCAACTAACACTTTTCCTTTACGACTCATATATTTTTGCGAGGTTACGAAGAACTTTATCGATATGGTTGAAGCTGGGCTTTAGCACAGAGCAAACGTACGTAAAAAATCACTAAATAATTCTGCACTATAAGTGCAGAATTATTTAGTGATTTTTTGTAGCAGTTTACCTAATTAATTTGTATTTTCATTATTATTTTTTATGCTGGCTCTGATTAATAGAGCAACTATTCACGTTGCAAACATTTACCTCTAACTTTTAGTGTGTTCATGGTGGCCGTTAAAAAGCTTAAAAGAATCTAAAGTTATGTTAATCTGTACTCATTTATTGACTCTTTAGCGTAAGCCAAGTATGTAATATACTGACGGGTGGCTTCATTTGCTTTGCGTTTTTTATATGCCTTGCGGTTTAGCTAGCATTTACTGCAAAAGCCTGCCGGGTAAGCAAATAAAATACAGAGGATATGTTTATGCAATATGTACGGGAGTATACAGATGTTGATGGCTTACGCTAGAGATCTATGAAATAAAAAGTTGGAATGAGTGCTGTTAATGAACATATACTTTCGAATACATTTTTGATGATAATAGTATTAGGTTGATACATGTGTGTTATGAAGATTAGTAAATAAATGTATTATTTTTCCTTGAATTTTACTTTTCTAATTTCTCTACAGTGAGTGTCTTTACTTAACACTATCCTATCTTTGCCGAATGCATTATATTTCTGCCGAAGGCTTAACTAAAAGCTATGGCATCAATCCCCTATTTAAAAACATTTCATTCCATATAAACGAAGGAGATAAAATTACCCTTATTGCCCGCAATGGAGTAGGGAAATCAACGCTACTAAAAATTTTAGCCGGACAAGAAACCTTAGATAGTGGAAAACTACAGATTCATAAAGATGTAACCGTTGCCTTATTTGAACAAGACCCTACGTTTTATGAAGATAAAACAGTATTAGAAAATATTTTTAACAGCGCCCATCCCATAATGACTGCTATTCGACGCTATGAAGCCGCAATTGATGCAGAAGATGGAGAAGCTATTGCAGAGGCAATCCATGTAATGGATGCATTAAATGCTTGGGACTATGAATCAAAAGTTACCCAAATATTAAGCCAACTCAATATCCATCATTTACAAAATGCGGTAAGTGCGTTAAGTGGCGGACAGCGTAAACGAGTAGCCTTAGCCAAAATACTTATTGATATTGGTTTTGAACATCAGCATACGTTATTAATGATGGATGAACCTACTAATCATTTAGATGTTGGTATGATTGAATGGTTAGAAAATTATCTTAATCAAGAAAATGTAACCTTATTATTGGTAACCCATGATCGTTATTTTTTAGATGCAGTAAGTGAGGAAATTTGGGAATTAGAACGAGAAAATATGTATGTATATAAAGGCGATTATGAAAACTATGTAGCCAAAAAAGCAGCTCGTATTGAAAGCGAATTAAGTAGTATAGATAAAGCTAAAAATCAATACCGTAAAGAATTAGAGTGGATGCGCAAACAACCCAAAGCAAGAACTACTAAAAGTAAAAGTAGACAAGATAACTTCTATGAAGTAGAAGCAAAGGCAAAACAAAAAATTGAAGACACTCAATTAGAACTACAAGTAAAAATGAGTCGCTTAGGAGGGAAAATTGTAGAAATGAAAAAAGTGTACAAAAATTATGGGGCGCTACCTATTTTAAAAGGTTTTGATTATACGTTTAGCAAAGGAGAACGCATTGGCATTGTAGGAAAAAATGGAGTGGGAAAAACAACATTCTTACATATTTTACAACAAATTGAAAGAGCTGATAGCGGAAAAATTAATGTAGGTGATACCGTTGTATTTGGAAATTTCTCTCAACAAGGCTTGGTTATTAAAGATGATATGCGTGTTATTGAATACGTAAAAACATTTGCAGAAAATTTTCCATTAGCAAAAGGGGGAAGTTTAAGCGCAGCACAGTTTTTAGAATTGTTTTTATTTACACCAGACAAACAATACACTTATTTAAGCGCACTAAGCGGAGGAGAAAAAAAACGATTGCAACTATTGACTATTTTATTTCGCAATCCTAACTTTTTAATACTAGATGAGCCTACCAACGATTTAGACTTACCTACGTTAGCTGTATTAGAAAATTTTTTAGCCGATTATCAAGGTTGTGTGTTATTAGTAAGCCATGACAGATATTTTATGGATAGATTAGTAGAGCATTTATTTGTATTTGAAGGAAACGGCGAAATAAGAGATTTTCCTGGAAACTACACTCAGTATCGAATTTGGCTAAAACAAAATGAGAAAAAAGAAAATAAATGGCAAGCATTAGAACAATATAAAAGCAAAGGAAATTTTTTAGAAGAGATTAACAACAATAAAACACAACCAACTACTACAAAAAGAAAACTATCTTTTAAAGAAAAACATGAATTTGAAAATTTAGAAAAAGAAATACGTTTATTAGAAGAAGAAAAGAAAGCATTAGCCGCAAAAATGAGTACTACTAATCTGCCTTTTGAAGAATTACAAAAAATAAGTGAAAAAATGATTGTTGTTACCCACTCTTTAGAAGTAAAAGAATTGAGATGGTTAGAATTGAGTGAAATGATTTGAAAATAACCAGATTAAGCTATATGCCATCACCAAAATATAAAATAATCAACGATCCTGTATATGGCTTTATTACCATTGACCATCCCTTATTATTTAAAATAATAGAACATCCGTACTATCAGCGTTTGCGACGTATACAGCAAATGGCATTGGCACATTTAGTATATCCGGGTGCTGTTCACACAAGACTACATCATTCCTTAGGTGCCTATCATTTAATGTGCAATGCGTTAGCACAACTAAAAAGTAAAGCAATAACTATAACAGAAGAAGAAGAACTAGGTGCTAAACTAGCTATTTTATTACATGATATTGGCCATGGGCCATTCTCACATGCCCTGGAACATATTTTAATACCCCATATTTCACACGAAAAATTATCCTTATGGATAATGGAAGAAATGAATATTAAAATGGGTGGAGCTTTACAAATAGCGATTGATATTTTTAAAGGGAGTTATCCAAAATCTTTTCTACATCAATTAGTATCTGGACAATTAGATGTAGATAGAATGGATTATTTATCGAGAGACAGTTTTTTTACTGGTGTAACAGAAGGTGTTATTGGCTACGATCGTATCATAAAAATGCTAACCGTACATAACGGAGAATTAGTGGTAGAAGAAAAAGGATTACATTCTGTTGAAAAATTTTTACTATCTCGTCGTATCATGTATTGGCAAGTGTACTTACACAAAACAGTAATAGCTGCAGAAAAAATGCTTGTTAAAATTATACAACGTGCTCAACAACTTTTTATAGAAGGCATTTCATTCGATATTCCCACAAAAGCATTACGGCACTTTTTAACACAATCACTCTCTTTTAACCAAATAAAAGAATCATTGTCTATTTTCTGTGAGTTGGATGATTTGGATGTTGTGGCAGCCATCAAAGAGTGGCAACATCATTCTGATGGTATTTTGTCTTTATTGTGCAAAAGCTTGTTAAATCGTAGATTATACAAGGTTCAATTAAAAAATGAACTCTTTACACAAGAAATTATTCAAAAAAATATAAATATGTATGCAACGAAATACCAACTTAAAATGTCAGATGCACATTATTTCGTATTTACAGGGGAAGCCATCAACACATTATATAAATTACACGAAGAGCATATTACTATACTGTTTAAGAATGGATCTACAAAAGATATATCAGAAGTAGAGAATACATTGGTACATAAAACATTAGCGATCCCTGTAAAAAAGTTTTACCTTTGCACTCTAAAATAACTACATCCATTGTAGAATATGAAATAAAAGTCTTAACAATAAAGCCTTTTGCAATTTTTTTTGTTCAAATTTTGAAGATGAAATTATGACATTCTCTGCAACACAAATTGCAACTATCGTACAAGGAAAAATAAAAGGCAACTCTGAAGTCGTTATTCATTCTTTTGGTAAGATAGAAGAGGCTACCAAAGGTCAACTTTCTTTTTTAGCCAATCCAAAATATGAAGATTTTTTATATACCACGAATGCTTCTGTTATCATTGTTAACGAACAACAAGAACTACGTAGCCCTATTGATGCTACACTCATTTTAGTTTCCGATGCCTATAGTGCTTTTGCAACACTGTTGCAAAAATATCAAACGTTGCAAACACAACAACTGGTGGGTGTACAACAACCGTCTTATATAGATAAGACAGTTATATTAGGAGAAAATATTTTTGTGGGTGCGTTTGCTTACATAGGAGAAAATGTAAAAATGGGAACAAATACAAAAGTGTTTCCCAATGTATACATAGGTAATAATGTTTGCATAGGTGATGATGTAATTTTGCATCCGGGTGTAAAAATTTATCATGATTGTACTATCGGTAATAATGTAACTATACATGCCGGAACAGTTGTTGGAGGAGATGGCTTTGGTTTTGCACCTCAGGAGGATGGTAGTTTTAAAAAAGTACCACAAATAGGCAATGTGGTGATAGAAGACGGGGTTGAGATTGGATCAAATGCTACCATAGATAGAGCTACCATTGGATCTACATTAATTAAAGCGGGAGCCAAATTAGATAACCTTATTCAAATAGCACATAATGTAGAAATTGGTTGTAATACTGTTTTAGCCGCACAAGCAGGTATTAGTGGAAGTACAAAAATAGGTAGTAATGTTATGATTGGTGGACAAGCAGGTATTGTAGGTCATATTACTATCGCAGATGGGGTTAAGATAAATGCCCAGAGCGGTGTGAGTAAGACTATAAAAACGCCTAATAAAATGGTTACTGGATCGCCAGCTTTTGATTATACATCAGCCCTTCGTAGCCAAGCCATTAATAAAAACTTACCCACGCTTGAAAAACGTATTATAGAACTGGAAACACTATTCAAACAACTACTTGCAGAAAAGGCATTATAATAGATATTATCTACGTTAACATTATTTTATGCTGATAAATGGTTTTCTTGTGCAATAATCCTAATCCCCGAGGGTTTCAAAAAAACTTGTGAATTTGGTCTAACTTATATAATGTCTAATACCAATTCTTATTTGAAAATAGTCTAAAATAAGTACGTTTGTGCTTCTATGCCACAAACCTCTACCATTTAGGATTAATGAAAGCCTTGAACAACTCAAGAAGTTGCATAAAGGCTCAAAGAGCAAACTTCAACCTCGTCTCCAAATACTCATAATCTTAAAAAAGAAGGCAAAAGCCTATCTAATACCAAAGAGCCATATTACATAGTCCAAATTAGATTGTCAAAAATATAGCTAACCGAGCAAGTAGATATAATGGTATTAGCTGTAAGGTCATTG
>CAZXBE010000029.1:0-16041 GCA_964638565.1 uncultured Chitinophagaceae bacterium | reverse complement strand
CAAACCCTTTTATTCAACATCTATGTAATACTAATTTTTCGGTTTAATGTAAATATTGAAGCATATCTTTTTCTTTGTCTGGGTTGTAAAACGCAGTATGGAAACGCCAATTGTATTTTTTACGGTACTCATCCCATAAACCAAAGGGAATGCCTCCTTTTTTTATCTTTTCTTGCGTTTCTTGTGGTACAAAATGATTGTAATTCCAATTATAAAACTCCTCTTGAGTTTCATGTACATCCGGAACAGGTTCAAACTTATTTTTATCTACCACTGTATCCTTAGCCTGATACCTGCCTATTTCTACTCTGTGATGTGCACCCTGTAACCATACTACTACAACGCCACCGGGAGCTACACCAATAACAATTTGATCATAGGTATCCTGTACTAATCCTGCTTTTTTCTCCTCTTCTGTAAAGGAACGTATTACATTGGTCCAACTTATTTTATAGCCTTTCCTAAAATAAGCTAGTATAGTATCAGCAGGTAAGGGAGTTGCTATTTTCCAAAACTTTTTTTCGGCATAGCTTACCCAGCTAAGCTCTAAAAAAGAAGGTATTTGACTGGCACCCAAACCTGCGTCTGCGCCTTCTGATTGCCAACCATTGTCTTCTACTCCTGCTTTGGGTACAGGTGTTATAAAATCTTGTTGGGTAGAGAGATAACCTACATGTACTTCTATGGGATATTCTCTTGGAGCAGTTACTGATACGCGGTAAGGGAAATTTGTTTTTTCACTCATTTTTTGGTTTTGTGTATGGCAGCTAGTTTGTATAAATAAACCAAATACTATATAGAGATAAATAATTTTTTTCATTAGCGAATATGTCTTTTTCTTTTTCCGTTTTCGTCGATGTTAGGCTTATGTGGTTGAGCTATTTCATCTACCACATCATCTTGCCCATATACGGAATTCCAGTGTAGATAGTTGTTGCGTAAAAACTTAATGTCTTTATTTTTTAGTGCTATGGCTTCATCTAACTGTTTTTGCCCTGTAATTTGCCTTTCTTCATATTCTTGTAATGCTTTTGTGGCATGTTGAGGATCATATACAATATCGGGCTGTGTAAATGTCTGGGGTTCTTCAAATACATATTTTTCACCTCCTTCAAAAGCATATTTATGTAATTTGGTTTCAATGTTATTAAGAAATTTTATATTCTCTAGAATAGCTTTTATATCTCTAAAATTATAATTCTTTAATACAGTACTATCATCAATAGGCACTTGTTTTTTAAGACAAAAATCAACCATTATATGTAAAGGAATAAAGCTATATTGATTGCTAAGGTATTCTCTTGTAGAATTGAGAATAACTTTAGTCTTAGCCTCATGATAATTTTTATCTGTAATTTCTTGATAATTATCATACATGGTTAGTTCATGGTTTTTGAACCATCCTTGTGCTATGAGCTCTTGTTTTAGTTCTTTAAGTTTTTGGTAGCTAAAAAAAGCATCTATTCTTTTATTATTTTCAGGTCTTCCTTCCACATAACTTCCGCCCACATCACAATGTACTTCAGGAAGGTAAAGTTCTATTCCACCCTTTTCACCACTATCGGGAGAAACTTTTTTAACACTGGAAATGTTTACCAAACTAAAATTTAAACGGTGTTCATCGTCAGCAACCAAATGTACTACATAATCTGCTTGGTTAATACTGTTTAATCCTAAATCTTTAACGTCATTGCTCTGATGAAAACCCTGATGGGGTACAGTGTCGTATAAGCCAGCAAATTGAATAACCAACCTATTAAAGGTTTTATTAGCTTCAGTAAGTAAATATTCTAAATGACCCTTTTTGAGCAATAGTGGATTTTCTTGCTTATATTTATTACTGTGTTCGTGAGAAAAACTCTGAGCTTCCAGCACACAACTTCAGTATATTTGAAGCATGCGCAATATAAGAAAAGGGAGCCATACTCTATACGATCACAAGTACCATATAGTGTTTTGTACGAAATATCGTAAGAAGATATTAAAAGGATAGTTGGCTTTGCGAGTAAGGGATTTTTTTATGACAATAATTTACTAAAACTCCATATGTATGACAAATGCCAACCGGATTAAAGAGGAGCTGGTTATTGTAAAGTAGAATTGGTTTATTTTGATGCATAGCTTTCTTAAACTAAAAAATATGTTTATCCGATTTTTTTCTTGGCCTAATCATATACGAACCACCATGGGAAAAATATGTTCCACTTAAAGGTTCGTAATTGTTGTTATATTCCTGAGAAATGAACAGTATGCTATCATTGCCTCCCATACTTTTAGGTACCACATAAAAATCGGTTAGGTTGCCTATAGCATCGCCGGTGCGTTTATAGGTTATGGTATCTCCGCCGGGCATGGCTATTTTAATGATCCATATACCAGTAGAGAAATTATGGGCTATCCCTCCTGCATGTGATATGCTACTTCTAGTTCCTATATAACGCTCTTCAACAAAGGGTGGTAAGCCATTTTGGTTTATATCGATAATGCGTTTAGTTCCTTTTTTTTCTGGTAGAAGAAACCTAATTTCATAACCCGAATGATATAAAGGATATACTATATGCCAACTAGGTGCTATATAATAATAATAATAATGATAATCATAAAAAAACTTTGAGCATTTTTTATATAAGCTATCGTTAAGCCGCATAAATTGTACAGAATCTTTTGGAATAGGCTTATTTACAGGATTAAAACTAAAAGCATCCTCTATTACACCATAAACATATGTTTTATAGCCCTTTTTAATGCCATCGTTTGCCCAATTAGAACTACCACCCTCGCCAATGAGTGTTCCATTATCAAAAACACGACCGTAGTCTTGTAAGGAATCTATACGACCATCTTGAAGAAAATATTTGTATAAAACATCTGATTCCCCTTTTGCTGCAATAAAAACAACTACCTTATTGATTGAATCATATCCAAAACTTACATCTCTACCTTCTTTCCAAAACAAACTATATGGTTTTTTATCATGCGAGCTTAATTCTATTACCTCGTAATTAGCAGTTCCTTTATGTTCATGTAAAAAGTGTATAGTGGTATACGAGTTTGTTTTGGTTATGGGCTTTTTGGTGGTATAACAAGCTGTTAAAAACAACCATCCTAAAAGTACTAGAATATTTTTTTTATTTATCATGTTTATATCTATAGTTCTTTTTTAGCTAGGTCTACCCATTGTCTTACTGCAGCATTATTTACGAATGCAGTAGAGATAAATTTACTCCGATTTTTCTCTACATATTTTTTTTCTATGTCTCTTTTTTCTGGTTCTGTTAATTTTTTTGGATCTTTTATGATTGGCTGATCTGATTTCTTCTCATCATAATCTACCCTATAAAACAAGTTATCATTTTTCTCTGCCGTTTTTGTAATTCTTTCCCAAATAGTTTTGCCTTCTTCTACAGGCCAGTTGGCTTGGTCTCTTCTTTTGCTTCCATCGGGGAGGTTAAATATTTCTGGTCTGTTAATCCAGGCTACGGGGGCAAAGTGGGCTTCCAGTTCTATATGGTGTACCCAGGCGTAGGCATCTATCATTTTATAATATTTATCTTTTACTTCCCATGCTTCTGCCAAATCTTCGTTTACGGTAGGGGAGTTGCTAAATGTAGGAGTTCTGGGTGTAGGGGGTATAAAATTGCCTAGTTCATATAACATTTCTTCTTCCTCTACCGTTCTTTGCTGTTCTTCTATTTGCATCATTTGTTGGTTGTATTGTATAATGCCATCTCTCCAGTTTGTACTATTTTTTTGTTGGTAGGCTTCTGCGGCGTCAATGTATATATTTCTCCAGCCAAAAAATTCTTTTACCCAATATTCGTAGGTATCTTTTTTGTATACTATTTCTGTTTCTGTTCTTATTTCGTCGCCTTCGTCGTCGTATTGTTTTTCAGCTTCGCCTAATTTTTTGTTGTCTGCAAATTTTATTAAAATACGGGTGTTCATTTGGCTTTTTGCATAAAAGTTAATATTGTTGAGGACTAGTTTGTTTTTTCCGAGGTTTGCGTTTATACCAAAGCCAAGAATTTTGTCGATTTTTTCTTTTTTGCAAGCATTGGCTATGCCTGGTATATCGCCTTGTAAGGTTACGGTATCTGCACGGTCGTTTGCAAAGGAAAATTGTACGGCACGTGTTTTTATGTTGTTCCAACCTTGATCGCCTATTAGTTTTTTCGCCCATTCGTCTATACCATCCTCTTGTTTGTTTTTGTCTTTGTCTAAAATTTTACCTAGCTTCATTCCAAAGGGCATTCTATGGTCTTCTTTATGAGCTTTGGTATGCAGCATATCTTTTATTAATGTTCCAAAGGGCACATTGGTATTGGTTTCAAACCAATCGCATTTAGTCTTTTTATAGGTTTCGTATAGCTCTCCTGTAAAGGATACCGGCTGGTGAATGCTTAATAGAATAATGTTAAGGTGAACTCATACCATGTGACCCGTTAATGTAGCTATCTCTTTCTTCTATTTCTTGTCCTTTTTCATCGCATTCCCTGGCATTAAAAAAATCGGTGTATATATTTGTTCCTTTGTTTCTATTGTCTTTGTCGTTCCAATAGCCTTTAAAATGGCTAAGGGCTTCTTTGGCTGTTAATATTTTTTTCTGATATATTTCTTTAGCAACTTGTTGCGCATATGCAGAGACAAAGTCAGCACCAGAGCCAAATCCTGCGCTAACCTCATCGCTATCTTGATACTCTATTCCATGTTTTTTTTAAACGCTTTGGTCGTTTGTATGTATGCGTTAACTATTTTTTCTTGTTCTGTAACTTCTTCATTCGTTTCCACATCTTTATTCATTTCAACTGGAATAGCATCAGCATGTTTGTCTAAAGTATCTATACTGCCTTTTTTATGATGGGTATTTTCAGCATCCGTATTAAGAAATTTAGAAAGAAAAGTTGGTTTATCTATACCGGGTACATAGTTAGTCATTGAATTTAATACGCCACCAACACTGGTATGAAATCCATTGCAAAAGATAACTTGTCCCTTTAGTTTAGGTGCTGTTGCATAAGGAATTCTATCTGTTGGATGGTCTGATGCATAGCGTATGCCTTGTTCTGCCATTTGGCTTACTCTTCCGCTGGGCGCTGCAATTTGTATATTATCTTTATAACTGGTAATGGTAATTTTTTCAGCGGTATAGTTAGTTTCTTTTGCTATTTGTGTGATTTTGTTGCCTGCTGTTTGGGTAATGTTTTTTGCTTGTTTAATAATGCTGCCCATAAGATGGAACTTTTATTGAGTTAAATTTTTAATGTAGTAATGTTTTTTCGGTTTTGAGTGTATATTTTTTAAATGGATCCTGATTAGGTTCAATTAAGTCTACTTTATAGGCATCATTGAAGAGTTTGCGAATGAATTTCATGCTATTATGGATGGTATTAGTCTTATTGCCTAGGGTGTTTCTAAGGTATTTTTCGTATTTGGATAAATAAACAGGTGTAATGTCTTGAAAGTCTAATGTATGGGATTGGTGATAATCTTTTAGTTTTTGGAGAATAGACTTATTTTTATCATAGGTACCTATTTTGTTTTCTTGTAGGTAGTTTTCACAGGCTTCATCAGCAAAGACAAAAAAGTCCGTTGGTTTTTTGCCATAGATTTTTTCTTTGAGTTGTTTGGTGGTTGAAGATTTAGTAAGTGTTTCGTGTTCAAATACTTGATCTTGAAGTTCTGTGAATTTATTGGCTAAAAAGGAATTGAGGCGAGGGCTATTGGGGTGTTTTGATTTAATTTTTTTGTTTTTAAAATCCCAACTACCTTCTGGCAATACTATACTTGATGTAATATAACTGATTTTTCTATCTTTAATGATACGAAAGTGTATAGGAGCTTCGCCTTTTTTATTGAGTTTATCTTTACGGTAGATTATAGATATACTTGGCATAGATGCTCTTTTTATTATGATACGAATATAAGTGAAACAGGGTGAAGTAGGGTAAACAATGGGGTAAACTTTATTCACATTTGGTTACTTTGTTTTGCACTGGATTGTAAAGGAAATTGTTAAATTATCTGTATTTTAGGCATTTTTGGAAATGATAGTGAAAACGATAGTATAGTAAATGATCCAATCGGGATCACAGTTCGTTCCATAAGGCTTTTGTTGCTATACGTGTTCGAAAATAAACTACTTGAGTTTTCGCTTTACCTTTGCTGCACACTTTAACGTTATATCAATAAGATGCAAAGGATTTATTTTGATAATGCTGCTACTACCTCTCTAGACCCTTTAGTATTAGAGGCCATGATGCCTTATTTTACACAATGTTTTGGCAACCCTTCTTCCATATATTCATATGGCCGAGAAGCTAAGTTGGCTGTAGAGAATGCTCGTAAAACAGTTGCTAACATATTAGGAGCACTTCCTTCTGAAATATTTTTTACAAGTGGCGGAACAGAAAGTACTAATACTGCTTTACAGGCGGCTATTCGCGATTTAAATTGTACACACATTATTACTTCTTCTATAGAACACCATGCCACACTACATACGGTTGAACAACTGCATCGTGATAAAAATATTACATTGAGCTACGTAAATATTTTACCCAATGGCCACATTGATTTAGATCATTTAGAGCAGCTACTAAAAACTACTAAAGAAAAATGTTTAGTAACTCTATTGCATGCAAACAATGAAATTGGCAATATACTTGATATACAAAGTGTAGGTAATTTATGCAAAACACACAATGCCATATTTCATTGCGATACGGTACAAACCGTTGGTCATTATCCTTTTGATTTAAAGAATACGTATGTGCACTTTATTACGGGAGCTTCACATAAATTTCATGGACCTAAAGGGGTAGGGATTTTGTATATCAACTCATCTATAAAAATAAAGCCACTTATTAATGGTGGAGGTCAAGAACGTAATATGCGTGCCGGAACAGAAAATGTATATGGTATTGTAGGCTTTTCTAAAGCTTTAGCGTTAGCCACAGAGCGCCATAAAAAAGATAGTAGTTACATAAAAGAATTAAAATTGTATATGATACAGCAATTACAACAATGTATTCCTAATATTGCATTTAACGGAGACCCTTTTGGAAAAAGTTTATATACGGTATTAAATGTGTCGTTGCCTAAAACAGAAAAGACTGACATGTTGTTATTTAATTTAGACATTCATAATATTTGTGCTTCTGGTGGAAGTGCCTGTACCAGCGGGGCAAGTAAAGGCAGTCATGTTATTCACGCTGTTAATAATAATCCTAATCAAATATCTGTGCGATTTTCTTTTTGTAGAAATAATACTAAAGAGGAGGTTGATACTGTTGTTGAGGTACTGAAAACATTAATTTAAATTATGTTGAGTGTTGTATTTTGAATGCTGCAGAGGCTTAATGAGAAAAAAATGTAAATACTGTATTCATTTTAAATACAACAGTTAATATTCATTATAAATTCTTAGTTGGTTTATTGACCATATACACTCCTATCAACACAATACCGAGAGATGCTATTTGCCCTAAGTTAATGTATTCTCCATCAAACCACCCCCATAAAATAGCAACAAATGGAATGGCATACGTAACCATTGAAGCAAAAATGGATCCTGCACGTTTTAGAAGTTGATAAAATAATACAGATGATACCGCTGTTCCTATTATACCCAACACAACGCTAGCGCTTGTTGATTTCCAAATATCCGCAGTAAAAGGATGATCAAAATAATGTACAACAAATAAAATAATTAAACACGGTAATAAAAGTACAGTAAAAGCAACACTCGCAATTGTTAAGGGGGGCAAATGCTTAGCGCGCCTGCTTACCAAATGTACATTCACGGCATATATCATAGTAGACAAAACAACAAGAGTAGAATACGCTATATTCGAAAAATCAATACTTCCCTTTGCGTAAAATAGTGCACAAATTCCTAAAAACCCTATTGCAATACCAATATATTTATATGTTGAAAAAGTTGCACGAAAAATAACAACGCCGATGAGCAGAACAAAAAAAGGTGTAAGTGCATTCAATATCCCTGCTAATGAACCATCTATTTTTGTTTCTGCTATACAAAAAAGATATGCTGGAAAAAAACTACCCAAAAGTCCCGTATATAAGCAGTATAAAATTTCTTTTCGATTCAGTTTTTTTAATGCTTGTATACCAAAAGGGAATAATACAAGCCCTGCGCTTAAAATGCGTATAGTTGCTACTTCATAAGGGGACAAGGCAACAATACCCATCTTCATTAATTTAAATGAACTACCCCATATTAAAGATAGGATTATGAAGAGTATCCAGCTTATTAATTTTTTATTCAAGAAATGTAAATTTTCATTGTGTAGATTTAAAACAGGCACAAGTTATTCTTTTCATGTATAAATGTCAATTCACAAATATTTAAAAAATAAAAGCACTTGAATAATAGATTGTTTAATTGGTGTAAAAAATTATATTTGCTTCTTTAGATAAAATAGATAAATCATTTTTATATGTATTACTTAAAAGTAGCATCAACTTTATTGCTAATCGCATTATTAAACTCTTGTAGCAAAGAAGGTGGATTAAAAATAAAGGATGATGAAGAAATAAAAATTGTTCAACGTGGAACTAAAGTTATTGAAGGTTCAGAAGGTGATGTAGATGTAAAGATTAGTGATATTACTAACGGATCAACCAAGATAATAATAGAAGGGATTGAAAATGGGAAAGTATATTTTAAAAAAGAACTAGGCGAAGGTGATGAAGGGTATTTTCAATATGGAAAAAATTATTACCGAATTCAAATAAATCATTTTGAGGAACATATCATGCATGATGATTATGCCTTTATCAGTTTTCGTGCCGTATCTGAGGAAAAGGGAAAGGCGAAAGTTGATGTGGTAAACATAAAAAAAGAAACCGAAATATCTCCTGATGAAATAAGAAAGCATTTAGACAAAATAAAAACAAGTGAATTGAAATTTATCCGTAATAGGGAGTTCTTGACGGGTTCCGAAATGTTTACTCATTTAGAAAGCAAGTATTTAATGAATCATAAGGATATAAAGACTAAAGAAGATTTCATTAATAAAGTAGTAAAAAGTTCATCTTTAACTGGTGAACCTTATAAAGTTATTAGCAATAAAAACGATACCCTTCTGTTGACTAATTGGTTGGGGTTATAAAGTTGCAAAATGTGGCAATGCAGTATCAAATTTGTAAGCATATTTGATACTGCATGTTCAAACATCCTTACAAATTCTTCAAAATAAAATCTGTCATTTTTTGATATAGATGATAGCGTGTATTGCTACCATAGATACTATGGTTTTTATTAGGGTAATAAGCACTTTCAAAAGAAATATTTTTATCGACCATAGCTTTAACCATTTCTATGCTATTTTGAAAATGTACATTATCATCCCCCGTACCATGTATTATTAAAAAATTTCCTTTTATTTTATCTACATAGTTTATAGGTGATGTTTTTTCATAACCTTCTGCATTCTCTTTTGGTAAACCCATGTAACGTTCGGTATAAATATTATCATAATATTTCCAATTGGTTACAGGCGCAACAGCAATAGCCATTTTAAATATATCGGCACCCTTGGTAATGGCTAGGCTACTCATAAATCCACCAAAGCTCCATCCCCAGTGGCCTATACGGCTTTTATCAACATAAGGCAATGATCCCATATATTTTGCAGCAGCTATTTGATCTTCTATTTCTAATGTACCCAGTTGCTTATAGGTTTTCTTTTTAAAATCTTGACCACGAAATCCTGTACCTGTATTATCTATACTTACAATAATATATCCTTTTCCGCATAGCATTTGTTGCCAAAAATTAACTGCACCAAAACGATTGACTACTTCTTGCGATCCAGGACCTCCGTAGTTACAAAATAGTACAGGATATTTTTTAGTAGGATCAAATGAAGGGGGTTGCAACATCCAACCATTTAAAGAGTCTCCTTTTTCATTCGGTACTTTAATAAAACTAATTTTTCCTAAATCATATTCATTCATTGTAGAGCGTAATGCTGCATTGTCTTTTAGTTTTCTAATCAACTCTCCCTTCTTATTATAAATACTAAAAACAGCAGGATCATTTATAGTAGAATAAGAGTCCATATAATAGGAACAATCTGCATTCATTTCTACATTATGCCAACCAGCGCCTTTTGAAATTTGTCTACTACGTTCTCCTACAAAATCAGTAACATATAGTTGCCTATCCATAGGAGAGGTTACGGCTGCAGTAAAATATATTTGTTCTGTTTTTTCGTTTATGCCTACAATTTGATCTACATCAAATCTTCCTTCTGTTATTTGTGCTTCCATATTCCCATTCATATCATATAGATAGATATGGTTGTTTCCATCTTTTTCACTGGTAAATAAAAAATGTTTGCCATCTTGTAAAAAAGTTAAATCACTATTTATATCGATGTAATAAGGATTTTTTTCTTCGTACAATGTTTTTGTAGAACCATCTAAACTATTAGCCAACAATAATTTTAAATGATTTTGCGTTCTATTCATCCAATACACGCATAATTGATTATCATTCGTTGTCCATTTAATACGAGGAATGTATATATCTATTTCTTTTCCAATATCTACGTTTATATTTTTATTGGTTGCAATATCTACAACATGAATTTGTATAATAGAATTAGGCTCTCCAGCTTTAGGATATTTATATTGATAATTTTTTGGATATAAGCCCTCATACATCGTCATATCATACATAGGCACGTTGCTTTCATCAAAACGATAATAGGCTAAATACTTTCCATTTGGGCTCCATTCAAAAGCTTTAGTAAACTCAAACTCTTCTTCATACACCCAATCGCAGTTTCCATTTATGATATTATTCCATTTTCCATCAATAGTTATTTGTGTAATAGTTCCATTATTTAAATTTTGATAAAAAAGATTATTATCTTTTACAAATGCCACGTTGCTTCCATCAGGCGAAAAGCTAGCATGCATAACGAATGAGCCATTATCAATAGCAACAGTTTTTTTTGTTTTTAAATTAAATACATACGTAGCGGCTTTGCTTGATCTACGATAAATAGAGTTTCTATTTATAAATACCAATATCTTTTTTTCATCATTACTAAACTGTATATCACTAAGAGATAAAAAAAGTTGGTCATCCGATAACAATGGATCTACTACATCTTTTTGATGAATCACGGTATCTACGGTTTGCCCCGTTGCAAAACTTTTTTTCACCACATTACCATTTTCTAATTCAGTGTAAAAACGCCCATCTTTCATAGAGTTAAAGCCAGCTACGTAATCGCTTTTAAATGTATTTTTTTTATACAAATCATCTAGACTAATTTGTTTTTTTTGAGCTTGAGCAATAGTAGTAATGAATAAAAATGCAAAGAATAATTGTTTCATATTATGAAGTAATTGATAAACTGTATAGATTATTGTAAAGACTTATTCTTATAAACTTGATGATAAAATATGTACAGTAATAAAGCCGAGCTGTCATCAAAACGAGTTCGAATGTATATCTAATTTTCGATAAATTGCATAACTTCCGTAGGGATAAAAAAAGAACGCTTTCTCCTATTCTTACAACGTTAATATATGCCAACACAATCTTTTTCCATAACAGCAAATCTTGTAGATGTATGGAAAAAACAAATCTACCCAGCAACAATAGAAATTGTTAATAGTAAAATAATTTCTATAAAAGCCTTAACCAGCTTGCCATCTGGCCATCCATCATATTATATACTTCCCGGGTTTATAGATAGCCATGTACATATTGAAAGCAGTATGCTTATTCCCAGCGAGTTTGCACGTTTAGTTGTTGTACACGGAACAGTCGCTACCATTAGCGATCCACATGAAATAGCTAATGTATGTGGATTACAAGGTGTGCAATTTATGATTGATAATGGAAAACAAACAAATTTCAAATTTAATTTTGGTGCACCCAGCTGTGTTCCTGCTACCATATTTGAAACAGCTGGAGCTGTGTTAAATAGTGATGATGTAAAACAACTATTAGAAAAAAATGACATAAAATATTTGAGCGAAATGATGAATTTTCCTGGTGTTTTGCATAACGATGAAGAGGTAATGAAAAAAATAGCCGCTGCAAAAAACGTAGGTAAACCTATTGACGGCCATGTACCAGGGTTAAGAGGAGAACAAGCTAAACAATATATTGATGCTGGTATAAGCACTGACCATGAATGTTTTACTAAAGAAGAAGCACTGGAAAAATTACAATATGGGATGAAGATTTTGATTAGAGAAGGTAGTGCCGCTAAAAATTTTGAAGCTTTAATTGATTTATTAAACGATCATCCAGAAAAAATAATGTTTTGTAGTGATGATAAACATCCAGATAGTTTAGTGGAAGGCCATATTAATACATTGTGTGCAAGAGCTGTAGCAAAAGGCATAGATATATTTAAAATAGTACAAGCGGCTTGCGTTAATCCTGTTGAACATTATAAGCTTGATGTAGGTTTATTACGACAAGGCGATAATGCTGATTTTATATTGGTAAAAGATTTGCTACAGTTTAATGTTATCCAAACCTATATCAATGGGGCATTAGTCGCCGACAATGGAAAATCATCACTAAAAAGTGTAACTGTAAAACCAATCAACAAATTTCAATGTGATACAGTAGCGCTAACCGATTTAGTCGTTTATACAAATGATCCACAAATAAAAAAAAATACTATACCAGTTATAGAAGCACTAGATGGGCAACTCATTACCAATAAATTAACTATACCATTAGATAAATTAACTATTGTTAATGATACTGTTAATAGCAATATTGATAATGATATTTTAAAAATAGTAGTTGTTAATCGTTATTCCAAAGCCCCTATTGCAAAGGCGTTCATTAAAAATTTCGGATTAAAAAAAGGTGCTATTGCTTCATCCGTAGCCCACGACAGCCATAATATTGTTGCTGTTGGGGCTGATGATCAAAATTTAATGGAGGCGATTAACGCAATTATTAAAGTACATGGTGGAGTAAGTTGTGTTGATGGTAAAAATAAAAAAGTACTTTCGCTGGCTGTGGCAGGATTAATGAGTACTGAAGACGGTTATAAAATAGCGGAAGCATATACCGAAATAGATGCTATGGCTAAACGGCTAGGTTCTACCCTTAATGCGCCTTTTATGACGTTAAGCTTTATGGCTTTACTGGTTATTCCGCATTTAAAATTGAGCGACAAAGGCTTGTTTGATGGAGGTACTTTTTCATTTGTATCACATAATATGATTCCAGGTAAAATAGAACAATAATGGTATATAAAATTTGTTATGAAATTTCAAGTGGGCGATCCAATACTGGTATTACATTCTAACGAAACAGGAGAGGTAGTAGAAATCATTAACCATGAAATGGTCTTAATTGATGTTGCAGGCGTACAATTCCCTATATATATAGATCAAATTGATTATCCGTATTTTAAGCGGTTTACAGAAAAGAAAAAATCAACAGAACACCCTATTAAGCTATATATTGATCAAATTCCTATAGAAAAAAAACAAGCAAAAAATAGAACTTCGAAGGGTATTGTATTGCAATGCATTCCAACGTTTGAGCTAAATGAATTAAGTGAAGAAATAATAAAAGAACTAAAATTATATTTAATAAACCAAACAGATCAATCATTACTATTTACCTATCAACTTCATTTTTTTGGTAAATCATCTTTCGAATTAAATAATGAAATAGCCGCTTTTAATACTTTTTATTTACATAATATTCCTTTTGAAGATTGGAATGATAGCCCCGCTTTTTCTTTTAATTTTTTTCTTACGCAATTATTGCCCAATAAAGCTAGTAACTTTAACACTATTCTTAAAATAAAGCCAAAGCAACTATTTTCTAAGATTGAAAACATGAAAGCCCAAAACGAGCCGTGGCTTACTTTTTCACTTTTTGAATTTCTTCCAGATAAAAAAGAAGAAGAAATACTTACTATATCTACCATCAAAAAAACACTTGACGTTTCTAAAACAAAAAAGCATATTGAACCGCCTCGCACTATTATTGATTTGCATATTGAAAAACTTATTGAAGATTGGCAACACCTTGATAATTTCGAAATCTTACAAATACAATTACAAACATTTGAAAAATATTACGATTTAGCCCTTCTGCATTATCAGCCCTCCCTTATTGTTATACATGGTGTAGGCACTGGGCGCTTACGCAATGAAATTCATGATATATTGAAAACTAAAAAAGAAGTAAAGTCTTTTGTAAATCAATATGACCATAGATTTGGCTATGGCGCTACAGAAATTACACTTCAATATTAATTACAGATCTTTGTGGCATTATGATGAATATTGAAACAGCCGAATATTTAATTTCCAATCCAAATTTAGAAAAATGCCCACCGGCGAATAAGCCAGAATATGCCTTTATTGGACGCAGTAATGTAGGAAAATCATCCTTAATTAATATGCTCACTAATAAACAAAAATTAGCTAAAACCAGTAATACGCCAGGTAAAACACAGCTTATTAATCACTTTGATATAAAAAGTAAATATACTACTTCACAAAAACCAGAGCATTGGTATTTGGTAGATTTACCCGGTTATGGCTTTGCTAAAGTATCGCATAAGCAACGCAAACAATGGGAAAAAATGATTTCCGATTATTTAAAAAATCGGGAAAATTTAATCATGACGTTTGTGTTAATTGATGCTCGCCACAAACCACAAACAATTGATCTAGATTTTATTGATCAATTAGGCGAATGGAAAGTGCCTTTTGCCTTAGTATTTACAAAAACGGATAAAGTAATTCAACGAGAAGCCTCGGCTAACATACAAGCTTTTTTACAAACCATGCAAGACAAATGGGACGGGCTTCCGGACCATTTTATAACCTCTGCTATTAAAGGCACAGGACGAAATAAAATATTAGACTATATTCAACAATTGAATGAAGGATTTTATCGACAGCATAAAAAATAAAATAGCATTGGGCTTACCAGCATAATCTAGTACGTTAAAACAATAAACCTTTTGCTTTGCATACGTATCCTTCTAATTAAATAGAAATTTTTTCTACTTTAAATTTTAATGTACCATTAGGCACTTGCACCTCTGCAACCTCTCCTACCTGTTTTCCTAGTAATCCTTTTCCAATAGGCGAGGTAACAGATATTTTACCCAGTTTTAAATCGGCCTCTTTTTCAGAAACTATTTGATACGTAATGGTTTTTTTGGTAGCCACATTGGTAATGGTTGCCTTAGTAAGAATAGATATTTTAGATGTATCAATATTAGATGCATCAATAATGCGTGTATTAACAATGGCATTTTCTAATTCTGAAATGCGGGCTTCGTGCATACCTTGAGCTTCTTTAGCAGCATCATATTCTGCATTTTCTTTTAAATCGCCTTTTTCACGAGCTTCGGCAATAGCTTTAGCTATTTCTGCACGGCCAACTGTTTTGAGCTGTGTTAACTCGGCTTGCATTTGTGCCAGCGTTTCTTTTGTTACATAATTAATGGTACTCATAGTGCATTATTTTAAAGATGTGTGAATGTATTTAACTTAGATTATTAAAAAAATACAACGCCCCAAAACAGAATGAGGCGTTGCAGTATACGCACAAAGCTACAATAATTTATTTGATTTCTTTTGTCATTTCACTAAAAAACATACCGTCCATTTTGAGCATTTTGACTGTTAGCAAAGCAATTAGAACAAGCAAATAGTAACCCGTAAATACCATACACTTTAATTAATTACTTGCACACGAGGGAAGCACCACTCTAAAGATAGAGCTCACATGAGGCTTGCTTTCTGCCTTTATTGTACCGTTTAATGTTGCTACATATTGAGCTACACCATAGAGACCAAACCCATGGCTGTTGCTAATAGTTGCATGGCTTTCTACCACTTGTTTAAACAGTTTAGATACTCTTTCCTTATCCATACCAATGCTCGTGTCTTGCACGATCATTTCTACGCCATTGCTTGTGTCATTTACTGTAACAATAATGGTATTTTTTTGATCAGGCTTGCTGTATTTTACAGCATTTTGAATAAGATTTT
>CAZXBE010000028.1:0-16230 GCA_964638565.1 uncultured Chitinophagaceae bacterium | reverse complement strand
CCTACCTGCGTCATCCCTTCCATCAAGAATTTGGATGAGTAAAATACAATTAGATAAATGGATACATACTTTTATTTTCTTTGTATTGACCATTTTACTTTGTTTACCATTATGGTACAAAACAAAATCAACAGCAAAACCTGTTTGTTTTAATCAATATACCATCTTTGCAACACTATTAAGTATTATCGTTGGTGTTATTATGGAGTACATACAAAAATATTGCATTCCTAACCGAAGTTTTGAGATATTGGATATAGTGGCTGATAGTGCGGGTTCTATACTAGGTTTTCTGTTTTGTTTTTGGCAATATAAAAAAAGCCCCAATAGACATCGGGGCCGTTACTAAAACTAACTGCTTATGAGAAAACTAACCATTGCTCTGTTGCAGAGCATTAATACCACACAAAGCTAATAATGCTTTTGTTAAATAAAACACAAAATAGCATCACCACATTTATTGTGCGAAGTACAATTATTTTAAACCTTATTGTATATTCGTAGTCTCGAATCGGACCAAATTGGTTATCAATCGGAAAAATATTATCAACTAAACATTAAATTATGAAACTAAAAATTGTAACACTTTTCACAACACTAGTTATCGCAACTACTAACATCAATGCACAAAAACTCCCTATTAACATAGGAGTTAAGTTAGGGGCCAACTTAAGTGGAGTTAATGGTCCTTCTCTTAAAGGAGATTTTAAAGTAGGATATTTAGTTGGTGCTTATGCTGATCTAAATATTGGCAAAAAAATAGCTCTGCAACCAGAGCTTTTATTTAGCCAAACTACTACAACTACGGCAAATTCAAGTTTGATTCCTAATTTTGAAGCACTGAAAAAAATTAATTTACATTACATGAGTATTGTTGCTTTACTTGATTATAAAGTACTTCCTTTTATACATGCTCAATTAGGACCTCAAGTGGGAACTCTATTGAATTCAAATCAATCTATAACTACTGATGCAGTGAAAGCGTTTAAAAGCGGCGATTTTTCTGTTGTGGTAGGTGCTGAGGCAAGATTTTTGAAATTTAGAGGAGGCGTAAGATATGTTGTAGGGTTGTCCAATATTAACGATCTAGCTAATCAAGAAAAATGGAAAAATCAAAATGTACAAATTGCTTTGTCGTATAACATTTTGTAATTTATTCGGTTTATAAATGAGAATACCTCTGTCTTTTTTGCAGAGGTATTTTTTTGGCATCATACTTGAACTCTACCGCATCTTTACTAAAAATATTTAATTGGCATTATATTGCGCCATTTTGTCTAGTTTAAATAATTATGAATTCATCAAATTTCTTTTTAAAAACAGATGAGGATGTAGATTTTATTCCTATTATTTCTCTTAATGAAGGTGACGTTGAAAATCAAACCACTATCATTCCAAACGAAATTCCTATTTTGCCTTTACGCAATACAGTTTTATTTCCTGGTGTAGTATTACCCATAACTGTTGGAAGAGATAAAAGTATTAAAGCCGTACAAGATGCATATAAAACAGATAAGTTAATAGGTGTATTGGCACAAAAAGATAGTAATGTGGAGGATCCAGCCATGACAGACTTAGTGTCATTGGGTACCGTAGCTAAGATTGTGAAGTTAATTAAAATGCCTGATGGAGGAACTACTATAATTATTCAAGGGTATAAACGTTTTAAGGTAAATGCCATTACAACCGAAGAACCTTATTTTAAAGCACAAATAGAAGTATTGGAAGAGGAAAAACTACCAGAAGATGAGGATTTTAAAGCCTATACCAGCAATATTAAAGATTTAGCCTTTCAGATTATACAATTATCACCCAACATTCCGTCAGAAGCATCCATTGTATTAAAAAATATTGAGAACCCCTCTTTTCTTATTCATTTTATAGCAGGTAATTTAAACAGCGACGTGCTTGAAAAGCAGAATTTGCTTGAAGTAAATAGTATTAAAGAAAGAGCTGAAATGCTCATGCAGTCTTTACAAAAACAACTACAATTTACAGAACTCAAAAATAAAGTAACGGCTAAAACTCGTACAGAGCTAGACAAGCAACAACGAGAATATTTTTTACAACAACAATTAAAAAGCATTAAAGATGAGTTAGGCGATGCCAATGAAAAAGAGATTCGCGAAATGCAAAAAAAAGCTGAAGCAAAAAAATGGACAGATGCCGCAAAACAGCTTTTTCAAAATGAGATAGAAAAATTAGAGCGTATGCATCCAAGTACGCCTGATTATTCCATTGTGTATAATCATGTAAGCTTTATGCTAGACTTGCCTTGGCAAGCTTATACAGATGATGTATATGATCTAAAAAAAGCAAAGGAAGTGTTAACCAACGATCATTTTGGAATGCGCAAAATAAAAGATCGCATACTTGAATACCTTGCTGTATTAAAACTAAAGGGTGATATGAAAAGCCCTATACTATGTTTTATTGGCCCTCCAGGCATTGGCAAAACATCATTAGGTAAAAGTATCGCACATGCTATTGGTCGAAAATATGTACGTTTAAGTTTGGGTGGATTACATGACGAAAGCGAAATACGCGGACATCGAAAAACGTATATTGGTGCTATGCCTGGGCGTATTCTACAATCGATAAAAAAAGTTAAAAGCTCCAATCCTGTAGTGATTTTAGATGAAATAGATAAAGTAGGAAAAGATTTCCGTGGCGATCCATCATCTGCATTATTAGAAGTACTAGATCCCGAACAAAACCATACTTTCTATGATAATTATTTAGAACTAGAATATGATTTAAGCAAAGTATTATTTATTGCTACTGCTAATGATATTACAACTATACAACCTGCATTACGTGATCGGTTAGAAATAATTGATTTAAGCGGCTATGCCATTGAAGAAAAAATAGAAATAGCCAAGCGTCATTTAGTGCCCCGCCAACAAGAAGCTCATGGTTTAAAGGATGTAAAATTGAATATTAGTGATAAAGTTTTACAAAAAATTATTGAAGAATATACCAGAGAAAGTGGTGTAAGAGAATTAGACAGACAATTAGCTTCTATAATGCGTAATCGGGCTAAAGAATATGCTACACATAAAAAAATAAAATCTACATTAACGACTGCTGATGTAGAAGAAATATTAGGTATATCAAGATACAGCAATGAAATATATAAAATTGCCAATCAGCCAGGTGTAGCTGTAGGCCTAGCTTGGACATATGTTGGGGGTGATATCTTATTTATAGAAACATTATTAAGCGAAGGAAAAGGAGAATTAAAACTAACCGGAAATCTAGGAAATGTAATGAAAGAAAGTGCCAGTACAGCCTTAACGTATTTGCAAGCCAACGCTAAAAAATATGGCATTGACTCTAAAGCATTCATACAGAAAAATATACATATACATGTACCTGAAGGAGCCGTTCCTAAAGATGGACCTAGCGCAGGTATTACCATGCTTACATCTTTAACATCTACATTTACAGGCCGAAAAGTGAAACCCTATTTAGCTATGACAGGAGAAATAACTTTACGTGGACAAGTATTGCCTGTTGGTGGCATTAAAGAAAAAATATTAGCCGCTAAACGGGCAGGCTTAAAAGAAATTATTTTATGTTGGCAAAATGAAAAAGATATCAAAGAAATTGAAGCTTCTTATATAAAAGGAATAAAATTTCACTACGTAAAAAATATGCAACAAGTGTTAGATATTGCGTTGGTATAATATATAATAATTATTCTCTATGTCTAATTTGTCACATACTGTTAAACGCCCTCTACGTATACTTATCGCTAAAGTTGGTTTAGATGGCCATGATCGTGGTGCAAAAATTATAGCTACGGCATTACGAGATGCCGGGATGGAAGTTATTTATACCGGCTTACGTCAAACTCCTGAAATGTTTGTCAATGCAGCTTTGCAAGAAGATGTAGATGCTATAGGCATAAGTATTTTATCCGGTGCTCATATGACTATTTTCCCAAAAATAATTTCTTTGCTAAAAGAAAAAAAGATGGATGATGTATTGTTAACCGGCGGTGGTATTATACCCGACGAGGATATGAAAGTGTTAAATGAAATGGGTGTAGGAAAGTTATTGGTGGATTAAACTTTTTAAAGAAGCATCAATGGAAATTAAATAGTATGGCAGATGCTTTCCGAAAGCTAAAACAATTAGAAGATGAGGCAGGAGGTGAAAAAAGTGCTACAGCACAACTTTTTTCTAGCCACCCATCCACAGAAAAACGTATCAAAAAAATGGAAAAAATGGCCCAAGAGCTAGAAGGTCAAGAATAGCATCTATTTACATAATTTTTTAAGCCATCTCAATCCTGTGAGATGGCTTTTTTACTTACCATAGCCAAAAAATTATTTTAAATATTTTTATTTTTTGTATTAATACTAATATTAACCAATTAATTTTACATTTTATTACAAGTGAATGAGTGATATAAAGAATCAGATTAAAGTAACCATAGATAATATTACGGTTCAAGTAGAACCTGGAACTACTATACTTCAAGCAGCACGTAAAATTGGAGGAGAAGTAACGCCGCCAGCTATGTGCTACTACAGCAAGCTAAAAGACAGTGGAGGCAAATGTCGTACTTGCTTAGTAGAAGTGTCCAAGGGTAGTGAAAAAGATCCTCGTCCTATGCCCAAACTAGTTGCCAGTTGTCGTACAACCGTAATGGAAGGGATGGAAGTGAAAAATATTACCAGCCAAAAGGCTTTAGAAGCAAGAGCAGGGATAGTTGAGTTTTTATTAATCAATCATCCTTTAGATTGTCCTGTTTGCGATCAAGCCGGAGAATGTCATTTGCAAGATTTAAGTTATGAACATGGAAAGGAAGCTACTCGATACGATTTTAAAAGGCGAACATTTCAAAAAGAAGATATAGGCCCTTACATTCAATTGCACATGACTCGTTGCATTTTGTGCTATCGTTGCACATATGTGGCCGATCAATTAACAAATAAAAGAATACATGGTATTTTAGAAAGAGGCGATCAATCTGAAATATCAACCTATATTTCCAAAGCTATAGACAATGATTTTAGTGGCAATATGATTGATGTTTGCCCGGTAGGAGCGTTAACCGATAAAACTTTTCGCTTTAAAAATAGAGTGTGGTTTACCAAACCTATGGATGCACATTGCACTTGCGATAAATGTTGCGGCCAAGTACAACTATGGATGAGAGGAGATGAGGTATTTAGAGTAACAGCTCGTAAAGATGAATGGGGAGAAGTAAAAAATACTTCAGATGGGAAGCCCGGTTGGATTTGCAACGCTTGCCGATTCGAAAAAAAACATATTAAAGATTGGATAATAGAAGGGCCGACAAAAATAAATCCGTATTCTGTAATTGCTCAAAATAAATATGTAGACGTAGAAAAACCAACAGAAATATTTAAAGCCGTACATAATGGCAGGCAGCCCAAATTACTAATGGATATACATACCGAAAGCGGCGTAAATAAACCCAATGTCGAATTAAGTTTAATAGAAGGCCCAGCTACAAGCAAAAATATTGAACCATAAATATTGTTTCCTAAGCGGAGTTGAAAGTCAGAAACTTAAGAAGACATCTACGTATGAATTATGAATTCATTTTGGAAACAAATAATAACTAAAACAACACTCAACAATAAGAGTCGTAAATCCTTGAGCAATAAAAACTATTCAAGCTTCAAACTTGCAAAAGGTTACAGAGAGTTTTTGATAACAGCTAAACGACAGCTGAAAGATTTTGTATTAATCATACTTGGTATTTTTTCGGCTGCATTTGGGTTCAAAGGTTTCTTATTGACAAACCATTTTATTGATGGTGGGGCAACAGGTATTTCACTACTGATTTCAGCATTGACGGATATCCCACTTTACATTCTAATCATTGGTATAAATATTCCATTTATAATGCTTGCATATAAAGTAGTCGACAAGCTATTTGCTATCAAAACGGCTATTGCCATAACAGGACTTTCTTTTGTTTTGGCGACTGTTACCTTTCCGAATGTAACTAATGACAATTTATTGGTTGCAGTTTTTGGAGGCTTTTTTCTTGGAGCTGGAATTGGTTTTACTATTCGTGGTAGTGCAGTTATTGACGGTACAGAAGTTCTTGCAATTTTTTTAAGTCGAAAATTAGGAACAACGATTGGAGATATAATTATTGTAATAAATGTTATAATTTTTGGAATGGCTGCTTATTTATTAAAAGTAGAAATTGCACTTTATTCAATGATAACATATTTATCGGCTTCAAAAACACTAGACTTTATTGTAGAAGGAATTGAAGAATATCTTGGCGTCACCATAATTTCATCTCATAGCGAAGAAATAAGGCAAATGATTGTTCATAAAATGGGGCGAGGCGTTACAGTTTATACAGGAAAAAAGGGTTACGGCAAAAGCGGTGAGAACAAAGAAGTCGAAATTATCTATACGGTAATTACAAGGCTTGAACTAAGTAAATTAAATACGGAAATCGAAAAAATTGAGCCAACAGCATTTGTTGTAATTAATAGTGTTAAAGATACCAAAGGAGGTTTGACAAAGAAAAGACCACTAAAGCATTAAGAAACTATATTTAAAAAAGAGAAAATTAACAGCCAACATGAACTGCATAAAAAATCAAATAAATCTGGCGATATTTTTTGTGTCATTATCTTGCCAAAACAGCTTGCAAGTTTTTTGAATTGATAAATTGATTGAACTGAAATACAATTTCGTTGTCTGAGTTTAAAATGCAAATAGTAGGGTATGCAACTTTCCCTTCAATTGTACCTAATTGTTCAGCTAATTCGTGTATGCCAGTATTTGTTCCTGTGGGTTTGTATTTGAATAGATGATTTTGAAAATTAATGTTTCTTTTTACTTCTGCATTTAGGTCTATGAAATAAAATTTGGTGTTTAATAATTTTATAATACTATCGTTTTTAAAAGTGGTGGTTTCCATTGCCTGGCAATACTTACACCAATCGGTATGTATAAAAACTACGACATTACGTTTCTCTAGTTTTTGCAAACTGTTAATTTGCTCAAATTGATAGGTATTGAGTTGAGCATTGGTAATGGTAGGGCCTAGCCAAAAAAAACCTACTATTAGGAATAATATTTTTACTCTCATATTATTACTTCGCATATAAATCTTACTCGATTGAATACCCATTGTATATATAAAATAGTTCTATTGTATTCTTTAATACCGTTTACTTGTAAATACTTTACGTGATTTTTTCAGACTAAAATAAAAATGCTATCGATATAAAATAGTACAAATATTTTCAATGGGTACACATGCGTCTTCTATTTGTAGAATAAACCGTTATTAAAGCTATTAAAACAAAGTAAGTAAACTCAATGTAATATCGTATCTACAATAATTATTATAGCATCATTGATGGCATTATTATTAAAATCTTGTTGTAGCCTTCAAAGTTAAAATTTATTTTCTAAGTATTATGAAGCTGTAACAGTAGTACTGTTACAGTATTAGCATTTTCTTTGTATTGTATATCTAGTATAAATACTTTGAACATCTGCTTCATTTCAAATTAAAACGTACACCTAAAAAAACTCTTGCTCCTTGGTTGGGTCCGTATACATAAGTGGGGTCAAACGTTAAGCCGTAAGGATTAGATGTTGTAACCATTGCTTTTCCATTGGCATCAAACTGCACATTTTTATCAAATGGATCGTTTGTACGAGCTATAATAAATGGATTGCCTTTGTTCGGTGTCCAATTCAATAAATTTTTTATACCACCATAAATTTGAAAAAGTTTGAATCCTTCATAAGTCAATTGTACGTTTTGAATACTCCACCAAGGTGATTTAGGACTACGTGGGTCAAGCTCGTTCAGTAAAGGTAAACGCATAGGGCTGTAAATATTGCCTGTATAATCAATGGACAATTTTGGTTTTTTAATTTTATACGAAACGGCAAACGTTCCAGTAAATTTTTCAGTCAGTATTTGTTGTTCAGTTATTCCGTTTTTAGTTAATGTATTTTCCATCAAGGTGCCACCTGTAATAATTTTTAAGTTATTGTTAAATGCAAAATCTATATTTAATGTTATCCCTTTACTTACAGCAAAGTCATTTAAGTTATCATAAATAATTTTATTGGGGTCGGTATCAAAATCGCCAACTATTCGATTATTGAAATGAGTGTAAAATGCCGAAATGTCTAATGTTATACATGTTCCGTTTTTTCCGAATATTTTTTTAATGTAGTTTAAGTTTAGGTTGTATGATTGTTCGGGTTTTAGTTCATTTTTAATTTCTACTATTCTTGCTCCTGTAAGAGCTGCATGATCTTCGGTAAAGAGATTAACTACTCTAAAACCTGTTCCTACATTTAATCTGCAAATATTTTTATCATTAATTGTCCATTTGTATGCAAAACGTGGCGTGTAAATATTGCCGTGATATGAATTGTAATCGTATCTAAAACCTAATAGTAATTTTTGTTTTTCAGTTATTGAAATTTCATCTTGAATAAAAACTCCTGGCAAGTATGTTTTTTGAGGTTGATTTTTTGAGTTAATGCTATCGGCAGTTGCGGTAGCAGGTGTATTATCATCATAATAAGTGTAACGAAGTGCAGTGCCAATTAGAAAATCATTCTTGCCAATTTTTTTATCCCAGGTTAATTGTGCAAAAGCAATATTTTGTTGAGCAATATAAGCAGTGGTTCCGTATCTACTGTCTTGATTATGATTATTAAAAGAAAACGATAGCAGTAGTTTTTCATTGGTTGGTAGTTGATAGTTGCCTAATATTTCCCAACGTTTTGTATAAATACTTTCGCCATAAATACTATCACCACCTCTAAATTGTTTTTCCCAACGTACATCACCTCCCCATCGGTTTTCATACATGTATCGTCCTGCAAGGCTAAATAAGCGACCATCCTTTCTATTAAAATTCCATTTTTGAAAAACGGAAATTCTGTTTTGCAAGGTCATATCGGTAAAATTATCGTTATTGTTATCAATACGATTTTGAAAATTAAAATAATTGATGCCCGTTAGTACAGTCGCTTTTTTTTCCGCATTTAATTTCAGTCCTATGTCTGCATTGTATTCGCCCCAACTTGTACCAAATACATCTGCCGAAACTAGTGGGGCATTTTGTGGTTTTTTAGTGATGATGTTTATTAAACCACCAACAGCTTCGCTACCGTATAAAGATGAGGAAGGTCCTTTAATTATTTCAACTCGTTCAATCAAAGAATTAGGAATACCCGATAAGCCATATACGGTGCTTAAGCTACTTACAATAGGCATTCCGTCTATCAGTATCATAGTGTAGGGGCCTTCTAAGCCATTGATGTGAATATCGCCTGTATTACAAACCTGGCAATTTAGTTGTGGTCTTACGCCATTTACGTTTTGCAAAGCCTCGTAAATATTAGGCGTAGGATTTTTTTTGAAGTAAGTTGGTGTAAAAACCTCCACAGGTACAGGGCTTTCAGAACGGATTACAGATTTTAAAGTTCCAGTCACTACCATTTCGTTTAAAGAATTTTCATTATTAGTAAGATCAACATTTATAGTTAAACTTTCTTCGTTTTTAATAGCAATGGTTTTTTCTATGTTATTATATCCAATACAAGTTACTTGCAAGGTATATTTTCCTGCTTGAATAGAGGAGATTTTGTAGCCCCCAGAAGTGTCGGTAAGGAAGCCTGTTGAAGTGCCAACCAATTGTACAGTTGCAAATTTAAGTGGTTTGCCCTTTGCCGTTATTTTACCTGAAATAGTACTTGTTTGAGCCATAGATAGATGAACTGAAAAGGTAAAAATGCCGGTTGCTATTAACTTGAAAATTGGTGATTCCATCTTTCTAATATTAGTTATATTAGCAAAAATAATAAAGTTAGTATAATCTAATAATTAAAGTTTTGTCATTTTTTGTACCTTTGCCAAATCAATTGAAATTCGCGATAAAAGATGTTATCATATACGGAAGAGAATTACTTAAAAGCTTTGCTAAAAATTACATTAGATAGTGGTATTGAAGAGGTAGGAACGAATGAGGTAGCAAGTTTATTAGCTGTAAAACCAGCTACGGCAAACGATATGCTTAAAAAGTTAAAAGAAAAAAAATTGGTAGCTTATGAGAAATACAGAAAAATTACGTTAACAAGAAAAGGTAAAAAAAATGCGATAGATATACTCCGAAAGCATCGCATTTGGGAAACATTTTTGTACGAAAAATTAGAATTTAGTTGGGATGAAGTACATGAAGTTGCAGAACAACTAGAGCATATTCAGTCTCAAAAACTCATTGATAAGTTAGATGAGTTTTTGAATTGTCCTGAATTTGACCCTCACGGAGACCCCATACCAAATAAGAAAGGTGAGCTTACAGTTCAATTCAAAAAAACGCTTGCAGATGTTGCTGTAGGCACAAGTTGTAAAATGGTTGCTGTTAGAGATAATTCAAGTTCCTTTTTGCAGTATGTTGTTAAGGTTGGCTTGGGTATCTATAATACTATTACTGTTGTGTCTAAGCAGGAGTATGATGCTATTACAGTTATTGAAGTGAATGGAAAACAGTCGAGCGTTAGTCAAAAGTTTGCCGAAAATATTTTTGTTGTTTGTAATACCTGTGTTGTTGGAAAAAGTTGTTCAAAGGTTAAGTGTGAGATACAGTAAATGGTTTTCCACAGTTCAATTGTTAGGTTGCGGGTCGGCTTTTTGGACTGTTGAACAAAAAATGTAGAGTTGGTAGCTTCGCTTTGTAAAATGGCAAGCTTTGCTCAACGGTTTGCAGTTACTAGAATTTCAAAACACTTCATGGTCAACGACGCAATTCTTATGCCGTATTGTGCTTCGAAAATTATTTCCGCCTCTAATGGTTTTGGAATGTCAAAAAGTTAAAAATTATCGGGTCATAAAGCTCTTCAATTGTTACATTGATTATTTTTTCCCAAATAGTTTCAGGTCGACTGTTTATGTCAATTGTTGATCCAAGATTCTTTACGATATGGCTACATTTCTTGTTGGTTTCAATTAAAATATGTTGTCAAAAATAGGATACTTAAATATATCCAAATTAACGAAAATAATATGTGTATAACCGTTTCAAATTTCTTTCCTTTCCATAGATCAGTGGAATAGCCAAAAAACTGAATGATAAGCCTAACGGTCCAGAATACGCCAAGTCCAAGTGATATTTTTTTGCCAAGATTGGTTTCAATTAGTTCGGAAGAAGATGTCAAGCAAAGTAAACCCATTAGTAATACAGTCAATGCGATGAAAAATGTATGTACGGTCATCATTTGTCGATTGACTAAACTCAAAGATTTAAGTTCTTTGTCCCAGTTAAAGTACTTTGGAAAGATAATATGAACCAATGCCAAAGCAATTAATAAAACACCAATTATTTTAAAATGTACTTCCATTAGTTGTAATTAAAGATTGACATAAACGGTGTAAACTTCGTTTCTTTAAATGATGTAAATCCGGCTTCTTGAAATGCTTTTTTCCAGGTTGCTTTTGAGAAAAAATGCATAAAGCCGATTGTAAAGGCTACAAGATTTGGAAAATCTCTCAAGTGTTCCACCATAATCACATTGCCGTTTGGCTTACAAACTCTGCGACATTCTTTTAAAAATTGCACTTTTTCATCTTGTTTGCGAATTTCGTGAATGGCTGATATTAAAAAGATGTTGTCAACCGAATTGTCATTTAAAGGAATTGAATTTGAATGGATTTGTTGTGTATTTGGATAAAACAAGCTCACTTTTCTTGCTCGGATAATTGCTGGTTCAGTATGCTGTTTGGCGTTGTAGAAGTCATACACTTGAAGTTTGGAATTGGGCAAAATACTTTCTATAATAAAACTTGTTTCGTCAAAGCCTGCGTTGATATTTAAATTGAATTTGTCTTTTGCATCTTCAATTTTCATTTTCTTTAGCCAATCAAAATTATAGAAGCCTGAGAAATCATAAACATATGCAGAGACGAATAATGGCATAGTTAGTCCATAAATAAATGCCAAAACAACCAACAAATACAAACTGTTAGGCCAATTGAAAATATACTTACTTCCAATAATTAAGGCTAATAATATGAACCCAACAACATAAAAGTGTCGATTGAAACTTAAAATATTTAATACTCCTTGAAAATTACGTCTCTTTATTTCCATGTTTCAATTTTGCCTTTTTTCCAATAGTATGGAATGTTTTTAATTATGAAAGCATTTGCCAAAACTGGATTTTCAAGTTTTAGCGTACTTAAAAAATCGAAATTATAATCAATCACTTTGACCGGATTAGGTGTCCAGTTTTGTCGTACTCCTTCAATGATTAAAACTTCTTTGGTTTCCTTGTTATACGTAAATGTAAAGGGCAAAGGGCCAGCAAATCTTCTTGCTTCCTTCCAGTCTAAAAAAGGGGAATGTTCGGGCAAAGAAATTTGTTCTTCCGTTTTGTCTATTGTGATTTTGAACTTTGATTTCTTCGAGGATATTTCTCTTGTGTTTTGCTGTTCATCTTGTTTTATGTCCGTTGTGGTGTAGTTGTAATGAGTAAATATGTTTCCAAAAAATTCCATTTTCGTTTTGTCAGTTTCTGATTTCAGAATATATAAACCACGCAAATTCTTGCCTGCGTTATTCGTGTAGCGAACAAAAACCCGATAACCAATTAGAAAAAAGTCGTTGCCCATAAATTTCGGAAAACCTTTTGGTCGCAAGTCTTTTGTTTGAACCATTGCAACTGCAACAAAAGCCCATTTGTCTTGAAATATGTCAAGCTGCAAACATTCTGGAATAAGATTTTGTAATTGTTCTTTTGGAACGGCAAAAGTCAAAACCAGCGAACTTTCAAAATATGCTTCAACTGCAAATGGGTGGTTTTTTAAAAATGCTAGCATTGAGTTATTTGAGTTGTTTTTTATTAAGATAAAATTCGTTGTAGTAAACAACTAAAATAAAAATAAATGCAAAGAGTGAATTTAGTTTCCCCCAAAGCAACAAGTCAGGAACAAGTATAAACTCAAGTGTGTTCATTGTTGCAACTACCGATATTTGTGCAATAGCATTTAACTTTGTCTTATAGCCACTTAAAATCCATACAGCCATAATGATTTCTGAAATTCCGATTATAATTGTCAGTGGTCGGGAATAGTCGTCACCTAATATTCTTGCAACAATTTGTTCGTGTCTAGGAACAAGATTTAGAACCTTACAAAAAAGTCCGTTTGCAATCCAAACTGTTGCAATGCAATAGGTCAATATTTTGTGAATTTTTGTTATTGTTATTATGTTGTTCGCTATGCTTAATGTAGCGGTTTACATCTACAAGAAATTGGCATTTTTTACCCAAAAAATATTCTACGAATTACTGTACTCGCTATTACACTAAATCACTGCTAACAGCTGTTTTATGTCAATCCTAATTTTTCAATTTTATTTCCTATTGTCATTTGTTTCATTTCTGTTTCCAATACATGGAAGTTTGCTTTTTGAACGGATTTGATAAAATGTCCGCTGCTTAATAAGTGTATTTCATCACAAGTGTCGCTCAAAGTTGAGAAAATATGTGATGAAATAATAACTATCTTGTCAAGTACTTTTAGTTTATGAATTATTTCTGTTATAATGATGTTGCTTTGTATGTCCACTCCATTAAACGGTTCGTCAAGAATAAAATAATCGTTTCCTTGCAATAAAATTGCTGTTAATGCTAATTTCTTTTTCATTCCTGTTGAATAAGTAGAAGCATATTGACTTAAAGGTAAATCAAAAATGTTTCTGTCTTCAATGTCGGGAATTTTTATGTTCCTTGCGTTGCATAGCAACTGAATATACTCTTTGCCTGTAATTTTTTGAAAAAAGAACGGTTCTGTCAAGAGCAAACCAAGATGATTTTTAATAGGGTTTGGGTTTGAACTTATTTTGCCTTCGTAATCTTCTAAGTCTGCGATGCACCTAAACAAAGTCGTTTTTCCTGCACCATTTTCGCCAACAATTCCATATACTTTACCTTTATGAAATTCAATGTTGATATTTTTTAGAACTTCATTTGTCCCGTATTTCTTAAACAAATTTTTAACTGCTATCATTTTAATAAGCTGCTAAGGCGGTTTTCAGATTTTTTGAAAAGGTAAGGAATTAGAACAATTAATGTAGGCGGAAACCAAACACAAAGAGCTAAAAGAATACCTTGTGTAATGTTCATTGCATTAGGATATGCAGCGTATTTACTAACGATTATGCCAATTAGAAACGCCCAACCAACCAAAAAGAAAAGTGAGAGTATGCCAATATTTTGTGGGTTAAAAATGGCAAGAGTTATTGCTATCGGAAACGCAATAGAAGAAGAAAAAAGTAATGCTATTTTTATTTTGCCCAACAAAAATGCGTTTGGTTTTAGGTTATGTGTCCAAACGTAATATTCATTTTCTGGTTTTGAGTAATAACTTAATGTGGTCGCAAACACAAGCAACATTGCAAATACTCCAAGATTGAAGTTGTTTACAGAAATGGCGATAGCTGTCAATGTATATGACGCAAAAAATATGTAAAACGTGTTTCTAAATCCTGTGGTAAATTCAAAAGGTCTTTTTGAAAATGGTGTCCAAATAGTAAAGTTTAAGGTTGTGCGAAAATTCAGAAGGGCTAAAATTGTCGCCAAAACAAACAATAGAAGTGCAGAAAGGAAGAGTTGTTTGTAAAGCAGAAAAATTAGAAATGGCAATGAGCAAATAAGGTTTTCTGATACTCTTATTTTTTTCAGTTTTTTGTCACTAAAACAAATTTTTAAAAATGCTGTTCTTCGGGTTTCAGAAAGATTTCCTATAAGAGTCAAAGCAAAAAGAAGGTAAATATATCCTGCAAAATCTGTTTTATGAAAAAGGTAAATTGAAAGTCCAACAAATAAAGTTGTCAGCATCAAATAAGCAAGTAGCGGATTAAAGCCTGCATCTTTAAACTTACGGTTTGTCATTTTATATTGAAGTTCAAAATATTTTTTCACTTTTTCGTCTTGTTTTGTCGTTCTCAAATTTTGATTATCCCGAATGCTCGCCATATTAAAGCATACAGTAGTAGAAAAAGTGTAAGCTCTACTTTTTTAGTACCGTTAAAAGTAGGACATTGCCTTGTTTTAATCAAAGCTATTGAGCATAGTGAAGCAAATGCCTAGCCGAAGTGTAACGCAGCCCAATAGCTTTGCCGTTTTTTCTTTATACATTCCTTTACTTTCACATATATCAAATAGTCCAGTCTAATATTCTATTAGTCCAGTCTTTTTTATAAGGAGCTACTATTTTAATATAATTGTCTGTATATCCTTCCATCATCCCGTTTTTATGGTAGTTTTCAAAAAGAACTTTACGAGTTTGGCCTGTGTGCTGTTGGTTAAAATACTGCATCTTCATAAAAGATAAATTACGTAACGTTTTGTTTCTTTCATGTCGAATACTTATAGGCACAGCAGGTTGTATATCTAAGGCTTTTGTGTTATCTCTTTCTGAATAGGTAAATACATGTAAATAAGATACATCAAGGTTCTGAATGAAGTCAACCGTTTTTTTAAAATCATCATCTGATTCACTGGGGAAGCCTACAATTACATCAACACCTATGGCACAATGAGGTATGAGTGATTTTATGTGTTGAACCTTTTCTGCATATAGTTCTTTTTTGTATCGGCGTCTCATTAATCCTAAAATTTTATTGCTTCCACTTTGTAAGGGTATGTGAAAGTGGGGCATAAACGTTTTGCTCTGTGCAACAAATTCAATAATATCGTAGCTCAATAAATTAGGTTCGATAGAAGAAATGCGATAACGCTCAATGCCTTCAACATTTTCTAAGGATTTCACTAAATCCAAGAATGTTGCTTTGGCCCCTTCTTTGGAGGGGTTGGGGAGGCTAAAATCACCTAAATTAACTCCTGTTAATACAATCTCTTTAATCCCTTTTCTAGCAATAGTTTTCGCATTTTGAATTATATTTTCAATAGAATCACTTCTGCTTTTTCCCCGAGCCATAGGGATAGTACAAAAGCTACAATTATAATTGCAGCCGTCTTGTACTTTTAAAAATGTTCTGGTTCTATCGTTGATAGAATATGAGGAATGAAAAATATTTACATCTTTAATATCACAACTACAAATTTTAGTACTTTCCCCTTTGGTAAAATTTTTAATGTGTTCTAATATTGAATTTTTCGGCAGCGCCTAAAACCATATCAACTCCAGATATAGTCGATATTTCTTGTGGTTTTAATTGAGCA
>CAZXBE010000027.1:12407-17720 GCA_964638565.1 uncultured Chitinophagaceae bacterium | reverse complement strand
TGCATAACTATGTATTTTGAAGCTTACGTTTTTTGCTATCTATAGCATTTTACTACTAATCAACTTATTTACTTTTCAACATTTTAATGTCTTTTACCCATTGCAATGCAATATTTAATTGTTGCTCAATAGTAAGATGGGTGTTGTCTAACACAATAGCATCTTCTGCTTGCCGCAATGGAGAAGCTTCTCGGTGGGAGTCAATATAGTCACGAGTTTCAAGGTTATGTCGTACTTCTTCAATGGTAACGTTGGGATTTTTTTCATGCATTTCTTTAAATCTTCTTTTTATCCTCGCTTCATGATCTGCTGTCATAAATATTTTTAGCGCCGCATTGGGAAATACAACTGTACCAATATCACGGCCATCCATTACAATGCTTTTTTTATCTCCCATTCTTCGCTGTTGAGAAACAGCAAAATCTCTTATTTCTTTTATAGCGGCTACTTCGCTTACTTTTTCAGCTACTACTAAATCACGAATTACATATTCTACATCTTCGCCATTTAAGCACATATCAGAATACCCCGTTTCTGCATTAGGAATAAATTCAAGGTGAATTTGCAGTAATGCATTGTATACATCTTTTATATCTGTCCAATCTAAGTGATTACGTAAAAAATATAGGGTGATGGCTCGATACATAGCCCCACTATCCATATACGTATAGTTAAGTTTTTTGGCTAATTGTTTAGCTAATGTACTTTTTCCACAAGAGGACCATCCGTCTATAGCAATGATTATTTTTTGCATGAGCATTGGTAAGTAGATGATGTACAAATGTAAATAATTAGAAAATGAAAAAGCAGTTTTAGCTTAACGTACACTTTCCGGGCTACGGACAAGTGATTCTTTTTATGTAACAATAAATGGAAGTGTAAAGAAATATTAGTAATCTATTTATGATGTACTAATTTAAGGCGCTACTGTTAGTTGTTACCTCGTTATTATGTTCTACTATTATTTTATAGTTAACTCCATTTGGGCTATTTGATTTTATACAATATTATAAGTATCGATAGACATATAAAAAAATACCAGCATCTTAGCTATGCTTCTTTACACTATATTTTTTTACCCATTATTTACAATTAAGTTGTTTTAGTTTCTTTATGTCGATCAATTAAGTTTACAATTTGTTTTTGTGCTATTATTAAAAAAAGTCCTACAATTATTTTTATACCACATATGATAAGATATGAGTTATATACGTTTGGATATACTCTATCCCCATTAAAATATAAAAACAATTGCTGAAAGAAATTAGGTATTTGATCAACTAAAATAAGTCCGCCAATAACAATAATGGAAATACTTAAAATTGTTGAATGATGAATATTGGAAGAAATTATTTTTTGCTCAAATCCTTTTTCCAGCTTGAGTTTATTAATTATTAATTCCGTTTTAAAAACCAAATAATAAAAGACGATCCCATAAGTAAAAAGTAGTAAAATTGCAGGGATAAGCTCCAAATTAATTTTGGCAATAACATTATATTTTGTAAACTGTAAAATAAGAAATAGTAGCTGTGAGGTTGCTTGCGCACTTGTGGTTAAAATATCTTTAATAAGAAAAAGTCCAATTATTTTTAGAATGATATTGAATAATGTTCGTATAGTCATACTTATACCTGTTTAATGACGCTCGCTTTAACAAGCAATTATAGGCTTTTAAGATTATATTTTTTTACGCTACTAAATGGGTGCTTCTACTCTGCAATGTTTAAAGCTTTACAGAATGTAGAATAATCGTTACTAAAAGCTTCTGGCTTATCAGGATTTGAAACAATCACATATCTAAACTCTGCATCTGCCGACCATATATAAGCAGGTAGAGGGTTTTTTGATATTGCGTCCAATTCACCTATCGAGGCGAGTATAATTTTATTGGGTTCTAAAATATATTTAGTGCTCCCATTATTTGGTCCTGGGTTTCGTCCTTGTACAGAGTATACTTGTTTATTGCCTCCGCCATCTTTGTATCGTATAAATATTTTAATGCATGGATCAATATTAGAGGTTTTTTCTATGTTACCTAGTAAATCACTAGTCAAAAGGCTTGCATCTACATAATTGACAACCGTTTTGTTTCCTATGTCAAATGCATTAGAGTCTTTCCATGGCCTTCCCAAGGTTTTCCATTCTGAGTAAACCGCTATCATAGGGTTTATATCATGTTTTTGACAAGAAGTTATTCCAACGCCACATACTAAAATTATCAAGAATACAATAGAGTTAAAAAAATTTTTCATGATTTAATACTCTATCTTCGCGGGTTAATTATTTTATTTTATTTTAAAAATATGCCTGGATACGAATTTTTTGGAGCCGAAGAAAGAAAAGAAGTAAATGATGTATTATCTACTGGAATATTGATGCGCTATGGTTTTGATAGCCTACGCAACCATATATGGAAATCAAAAGAATTAGAACAAGCTATTTGCAAAACATTTAATTGCAAATACACACAACTTGCTTCAAGTGGAACAGCTGCATTAACAACAGCGTTAGCTGCACTAGGCATTGGCGCAGGAGATGAAGTGCTTATGCCAACGTTTACTTTTGTAGCTAGTTTCGAAGCTGTGCTAAGTGTTGGCGCAGTACCGGTTTTGGTTGATGTAGACGATACATTAACGCTCAATCCTGAAGCAGTTAAAAAAGCCATTACATCAAAAACAAAATGCATCATGCCTGTGCATATGTGTGGTAGTATGGCAAATATGGATGCATTGCTTGCCATTTGTCAACAACATACCTTAATATTGTTAGAAGATGCTTGTCAAAGTATTGGCGCAACGTACAAAGGCCGTGCATTAGGTACGATAGGCCATGCAGGTACCTTTAGTTTTGATTTTGTAAAAACCATTACCTGTGCAGAAGGTGGTGCAGTAATGACGAATGATGAAAAAGTATATACTAAATGTGATGCATATACCGATCATGGACATGATCACAAAGGAGTAGATCGTGGAGCTGATTTACATCCATTCATTGGATATAATTTCAGAATCTCTGAATTGCATGCTGCTGTTGGATTAGCACAGATTCGAAAATTAGATCAATTTCTTTCCATTCAACGAAAAAATCATACAATATTAAAAAACATATTGTCTACAGTGCCTAATATTGCGTTCAGAAACATCCCTGACCCTTTAGGAGACAGTTGCACCTTTTTAAGTTGGTTTTTACCAACAGAAGAACAAACTCGTGCTGTTATAACTGAAATGAAGGCAAAAAATATAGCTTCCGGTCATTTTTATTGGTACGACAATAATTGGCACTACATTAAAAAATGGGATCATTTAAAAAACATACATACGCTTAATGCACTAAATGAGGCACAACAACAAGCGCTTCAAAATTTGAACCAGCAAGACTTTTCAGCGAGTGATGCTATTATAGGAAAATGTATATCCACCGCTATTAGTTTAGCGTGGACAGAACAACAAGTTATAGAGAAAGGAGAGAAGATGGTGGAGGTAATAAAACAAGTACTCTAGGTATAAAAAATATTACTATTAAGATTTGAATAAAAAAATATCATGAATAAAAAAATAATTCAATGTGTTGTATTCTTTGTTATTGTATTTATCAATTTTACAAAAGCGGTTGCACAGTATAATATACCCATATCTCGGTTGCTTTTTCATGAAAAAATTGATAAAGCCCAAGAAGATTTAATAATGATGTTAAAGCCTGAAACGCTTAATCAGCAAGATATTCGACAGGCTGTAGTTCAAAAAATAGACGATTTGCAGAAAAAAATAGAAATGGATAATACATTGGAGAATAATCAAAAAGTGAAGTATTTACGTGGAACAGAAGATTTGTTGATTGTTGCTCATAAAGAATTACTTGCTCAACATATTGATTTTATGCAAATTCCCAGCCTTATCGATTATTACCTTAAGGCACTATCTATGAATCAGCATGGTGAAACGCTTGTTCCGTTAGTAGAAAAAATAGACCCATTACTTGGAGAGATAATTGTGTATACAGCTTCTTTTCAAAAAACAAAAGATATACAATTAGCAGAAGATGTAGTATTAAGAAGATTTTGTGAAGTTTATCCGGAGCTTACTTTTTCTAAATTAAAAGAAAATGTACAATCAAAATTTGCCGATACGCTCATACAGATGAGAGCACAAAAAGACCCGGAAGAAGTATATAAATATGCCGCTGCAATAAACACGCCATTGGGTAAAAAAATTCAAGCAAATAAAGACCCATTAGTACAAGCTATTGCCCAATTATCACTTAATAATAGAGGACGTTTATATTTCCCATTTTTAGATAAAATGATGAAAGGGCTATTAAAGATAAACGATATAACTAAAACAATTGACGATGAAGACGCGTATTATAAATTATTGGCACAAACACAAATAGAATATTTTTATCGTTTAATACATAGCGATACACCCATCGCCTACAATAGTCTTACCAAAACATTACAGCAAAAAGCTGTTAATGTATACATTAACACTATTAATGAATTGCATGAACAACCAGATGCTATTCGTTTTAAACGTATTGATGTGTTAACACCTGCCGAAATTTATTATTTATTAGTATTGGGGGAAGATGAAATTTATACATCAAGCTACTTAGGGGCATATAAAATAATGTTTCAAAAAATGCAAATACCACGTAGCGATAGCTTGCTAATGCATGTACAATTTGATCATTTTAGAAAGTGTATTAAAATGGCAGCCAACTATAACACATTGGATGATTTTCTAAAGCGCATGGAAAAAAATAATGCTAATAAATTGATGCTTGCTTTTGTTAATGGCTTGGATAGAAACAATAGCTTGGAGGATGCAGTAGATGTAGCCAATTCATATGCAAGCATTACCAATGCAGAAACTGTTTCTATTATTCGAGAGCAAATGGCCCGAAATTTAGTACAGGCATCTAATATGGAGAATAGAAAGGGAAAAATTATATATGATTTATTAAATCGTATATTTCAATCGTACGATTCTTTAGGGAAAAAAGATATATCGGCTCAGTTGGGTATTCCATCCGTTTACTCTATCAATAATCAAGCATTGAAGGATTCTAAAGGTCGTATTGTGATGCAATTATTTTTTTATGGCGATAAGGATGGGATAGGGGTTTTCAATAACTTCTTAGCAAGTTTTAATGCTTCTAATTGGAAGATCACGCAAAATGATGAATGGGCGACCGTTAGTTCTATTAAGGGAACACCCATAACCATTTTTGCCAATAAACCATTGTCGAATGAAGAAGGTTTAGATGCTCAAGCTCAAGCTAATCTCATTAAATATATGGACAATAGTGATTATA
>CAZXBE010000027.1:0-12397 GCA_964638565.1 uncultured Chitinophagaceae bacterium | reverse complement strand
GGACATAGCTATTATTTAGAATATACTATAAAGCAACTCTCCACATCTGCTAAAATTGTATTGCTAGGTTCTTGCGGAGCATACCACAATTTAGATGCTGTATTAAAAATTTGTCCGGATGCGCACATTATATCATCCAAACAAATTGGAAGCGGAACGGTTAATCAGCCTATGTTAAATTTATTGATAGAAACGATACGATCTGGTAAAAATATTCAATGGGTAACATTATGGAACGAATTATCTAAACAATTAAGCGGTGCTGCTAAAGAAAAATTTGACGACTATATTCCTCCACACAAAAATTTAGGTGCAATTTTTATTAAAGCATATAGAAAGAATTATGAATCAGGAATGTAGGATTACGAATTGCTTTTTTATGAGTCTACTTTTCAATTTTTTAAAAAACTAAATTGTATATTATTCATTCATAACTCATAATTCTATATTCATAATTAATTACATGTCTAACCGAACAGAAATATCAACATTGGGTGAATTTGGTTTAATTCATCATCTTACGAAAAACAATGAAACTCGCAATGCATCTACATTAGTAAGTATTGGCGATGATGCTGCAGTTATTGATCCATTTGGAAAACAAACAGTTATTAGCACTGATTTGTTATTAGAAGGTGTTCATTTTGATTTAATGTACACGCCCTTAAAACATTTAGGTTATAAATCAGTAGTAGTAAATTTAAGTGATATATATTCGATGAATGCCACACCTACACAAATAACCATTAGTGTAGGTGTTAGCAATCGGTTTAGTGTAGATGCATTGGATGAATTGTACGAAGGCATATATGCTGCTTGTGAAAAGTATACTGTAGATTTAGTTGGAGGGGATACTACATCATCGCCAAAGGGTTTATTAATAAGTGTTACAGCCATTGGTGAAATAACTCCTAATGCATTTGTGTTGCGCAGCACTGCAAAGAAGGGAGACTTAATTTGTGTAACCGGAAATATAGGCGGTGCTTTTTTAGGATTAACATTATTAGAACGAGAAAAAAAAATTTTCTTAGACAATCCAAATATACAACCTGACTTAGAAAATCGATACTATGTTGTGGGACGTTTATTAAAACCAGAAGCTCGCAAGGATATTATAGATTTTTTTGCACAACAAAATATACAACCTACTGCTATGATGGATATAAGCGATGGGTTAAGTAGCGATGTGTTACATATTTGTAAACAAAGTGAAGTAGGATGTAGAATATATGAAGATAAACTTCCTATACACGAAGAATCTAGACAAGTTGCATTTAATTTTAATATAGACCCTACTACTTGTGCATTAAATGGTGGAGAAGATTATGAGTTGTTATTTACTATCCATCAAAAAGATTACGATAAAATAAAACTACATGAAGATATTTCAGTAATCGGGTATATTGCTGAAATAACAGAGGGCAAAAAAATAATTACTAAAGGAGGCAATACGTTTGATATTGTTGCACAGGGTTGGAATGCTCTTAAGTGAGTTATAAATTCAACTGATTCTTCATCAGTTCTCAACTATCTTTGATAAACGATGCCAGCTTTAATAACAGTTACTAAAATCTCATTTACACAAAGTATTTTACAGTCTCCTCATAAAATTTATTAAGAGATGCCTCGACAACAGGCTCGGCATGACAACTCGTTTTAATATTAACATCCGCTTATGCTTTGTCATGCTGAGTTTATCGAAGCATAACAGTCTTCGACGAGCTCAGACTGACAATGTTATTCTGCTACTTCCACAGCAACCACTATTTCATCATCCTCTTCAATTTTACTGATAGCAGCAATTTCATCGCCATCATCTAAACGGATCAATTTAACACCTTGTGTTGCACGGCCTTGCTCGCTTATGGTATTTACAGCAGAGCGTATGGTAACTCCTGATTTGCACGTAATCATTAAATCTTCTTTTTCAGTTACATCAAGCATGCCTACTAATGGCCCTGTTTTATTGGTAACATTAATGGTTTTTACACCTTTACCTCCGCGGTTAGTCATGCGGTATTCATCTACCGGTGTACGTTTGCCATACCCCTTTTCAGATACCACTAAAACAGTTCTGCTCTTATCCTTTGGATCGATACAAATCATTCCCACTACTTCATCTTTGCTATCATCTACTTCAATACCGCCTACACCAATGGCTCCTCTACCTGTTGGTCTCACTTTAGTTTCTGGAAAACGTATAGCCCGTCCGCTTTTTACAGCCATCATAATTTCGCAGTTTCCATCGGTTAAACGAGTTTCTAATAGTTGGTCTCCTTCTATAATGTTAATGGCATTAATTCCATTTTGACGTGGGCGGCTAAAATCTTCTAACAATGTTTTTTTGATAATACCTTGTTTAGTGCAAAGGATTATGTAATGATTGCTTACAAAGTCTTTATCTTCTAATTTAGCAATATCAATAATAGCACGCACTTTATCGTCTGGTGGTATTTGTATTAAATTCTGAATAGCTCTTCCTCTACCCTGTTTCTCGCCTTCTGGAATTTCATATACTTTTAACCAGAAGCATCTACCCTTTTCAGTAAAGAATAACATAGTGTGATGTGTAGAGGCAACAAATAAATGTTCTATCCAATCTTCATCACGGGTTTTTCCACCCATAGAACCACGTCCACCGCGTTTTTGTTGACGATACTCGGTTGCAGAAGTGCGTTTAATATATCCTAAATGTGAAATGGTAATTACTACATCTTCATCTTCAATTAAATCTTCCATGCGCATTTCATTCGCTAAATATTGTATTTCTGATTTGCGCTCATCACCAAATTTTTCTTTTACTTCTAATAATTCTTTTTGAATGACTTCAAAGCGTTGGCCTTCATCATTTAATAATAATTGTAAGAAATTAATCAACTTCATTAGTTCAGCATGTTCTTCTCTAATTTTATCTCTTTCCATGCCTGTTAAGCGTTGTAAACGCAATTCCAATACTGCTTTGGCTTGTATGTCCGTCATGCCAAAATTTTTCATTAATCCCTCTTTGGCAATATCGGGTGTGGCAGATTCCCGAATTAATTTAATCACTGCATCTAAATGATCTAATGCGATTAAATATCCTTCTAAAATATGTGCTTTCTTTTGTGCTTCTTTTAATTCAAATTGTGTACGGCGAATAACTACTTCCATTCTGAAATCAATAAATTCAGCAACTAAATCTCGTATATTCAATATGCGAGGTCTACCTTTTACTAAGGCTACGTTGTTGATCCCATAAGACGTTTGGAGCTCGGTATATTTATATAATTGGTTTAATATAACAGAGGACATTGCATCTTTTTTCAAATCAATTACTACACGAGTGCCTTCTTTTTGGTTGGATTCGTTGTTTACATTTGATATGCCCTCAATGGTTTTATCGTTTACCAATTGACCAACTCTATCGCACAATGTATCTCCATTTACTTGATATGGTAATTGAGTAATAATGATTTGTTCTCTACCACTTGCTTTGGTATCAATATGTACCTTTCCTCTTAGCACGACTCTACCACGGCCTGTTTTCAACGCTTGAGTAACCCCTTCCATTCCATAAATAATTCCACCAGTAGGAAAATCGGGTGCTTTAATATATTTACATAATTCATCAACTGTAATGTCTTTATGAGCAATATAGGCAACACAAGCATCAATGACTTCTGATAGGTTGTGTGGCATCATGTTGGTAGCCATACCTACGGCAATACCTGAAGAACCATTAATCAACAATTGCGGAATGCGAGAAGGCAATACAGTAGGCTCTTCTAATGAGTCATCGAAATTGAGTTGAAAATCTACCGTTTCTTTTTCAATATCAATAAGCATGCTTTCTGCTAACCGTTTCAAGCGAGCTTCTGTGTAACGCATTGCTGCGGGACCATCTCCATCTTGTGATCCGAAATTACCTTGACCATCAATCAATGTATATCGCATACTCCATTCTTGTGCCATGCGTACCATGGCATCATAAACAGCGGTATCTCCATGGGGATGATATTTACCTAATACTTCCCCCACTATACGAGCAGATTTTTTGTAGGGTTTGTTGTGTGCCATGCCTAATTCGTTCATGGCATGTAAAATGCGGCGATGTACAGGCTTCAGGCCATCACGTACATCTGGCAAAGCTCTACCCACTATAACGGACATCGAATAATCGATGTAAGCCGTTTTCATTTGTTCTTCTATATTTACTTGAACAATTCGATTAAAATCGTTCGTTTCTTCTGTTATAATATTGTCTGCCATAGTAAAATTTATGTATGTACAAATGTATTGTTTTTACGGGGGATTTTAGGTATAAAAACAGAATAAATATGGTTAGAAAGAGATATGTTCAATTAGGTTTTTGTCCAAATTCTAGTATTTAAATTTAGTTCCTCTATTATACTAATAGCTAAGTTCATATACCGATAGTAAGATACCAAATATTCAAACTTCATTCCTGAAGAAAATATTTTAGCCTCAAATAAATTAGCACCTATGGGGATAGCCAAAAACATACAAGAATTTACAAAAGAAAGTAATATATGCGAATTGGCTTCTTGTCTAAATTTTAAAATACGTTCCATTAAAGCTGGAGAAAGAATATAACGTGCCTCTATTTGATCATCGCTATACACTACAAATTCTTTTTCGAATTGAGGGTTTTCCAATTTTACCAATTGACCTCTTCCTACAGTTAGTTTTTGTACAAATTTGAATATGCCTCCTAAGAAATTTTCTGCTTTATCAGGCAATACAAATGTTCTACCATTAAAGTGTTTATTAAAGTCTGCTACAAAAAATATTCCTTTAAAAATTTTAACCCAACGTTCTTGTCTACGACCGTTATTATAATAAACCTCTCTATGTTGTGCATGTAATTCTGAAAAACTAAAGTTGGTTTTTCCTATTGTTCCACTAATACAATCATCCCCAGCATAACTATCTATACTTTGTCTAAAAATATCGCTATCTGTAAATAATTTTTGAGAAATACATTTTTCAGGATAATAATTTAAGCCAGGTTGTATAAAATCAACAATACGACGAATAATGTTCTTTTTAAAGTTAATGGAATACACAGCTTTTAATTTGCTGTACTTCATGTAACAAATAACGGTATAGATGATGAGTGCCGCAGGTACAACATATAGAACGGGCGTGGCATGTACATAATAAATACCTAAGCAACCAATACCTCCAACTAAAAAAAGTGCTGATGCCATTAAAAACTGCTTTAATACTTTTTTTCTTTCTTTTTCTAAAAGATTTAAATCAGAAAGCAGCTCTTTCTGATAATATGACTTGAACGCATCATATGTCTCCATAAATAAAATTTAGCTTTTGTCTAACTAACTCATACATTTATTGTAGGTACTTGTTTTTTTTCATCTGCAATTTCAAAGAAGCTCTTTTTTTTATACTGCTTCATGTTCGCAAGCATATTAGTGGGGAATGTTTCTACCGCATTATTATAATCATTAATGGCTGCATTAAAAGCTCTGCGAGAAGCGGAAAGTTGCTCCTCCATTTCATTTAGAGATCCTTGTAATTGTAAAAAATTCTGACTGGCTTTTAGGTTAGGATAGTTTTCAACTGCAATCATTAGCTTTCCCATATTTTGTTGCAGTTCATTTTCTATTTTTATTTTTTCCTCCATATTAGCAGATGGGTTTGTTGCAGCAGCTCTCAATGTTGTTAGTTTGGTGAGTATTTCTTGCTCATAAATAGTATAGCCTTTTACAGTCTCCACTAAATTTGGAATTAAATCATACCGTTTTTGCAGCATAATATCAATACTGCTAAAAGCGTTATTAACAGCATTTTTTCGTACAACAAGTGTATTGTTCATAAAAATGATGATAATAAGTAAAAATCCTACAATACCTAAAGTGATATACATATACTACATTTTTTAGGCTGCAAAGGTACATATTTTACATGTTTTCTAATCAACAATAGTATTATTGTAAAGTCTTAATATAAAGGCCTATTCTACAAAAAGATTTGGTAAACTTAAGATACTAAAATAGTTTGCAAGCCGGTTATACCTAAGCTCTAATAGACCTCTAGCGTAAGTCATTCATTGCTGTTTACATGTATAAGATTTTGTTTAGGAATATGTGCTGGTTGCTAACTCTTGTATTGTTTCTTTAATGCTTGCATCTAAAGCATGTACAAGTTCATGCACTTGTTGTTCATTAATAATTAATGGCGGAACAATCATAATATGATCTCCGGAAGTGCCATCTACAGAGCCTTTTCCGGGATAGAGCACTACTCCTTTTTGTATGGTTTTTTCGCCAATACGTTTGCTTACATTATACGATGGAGGAAAAGCCGTTTTGAGTTGCCTATCTTGTACGAATTCTATGCCGCATAAAAGGCCTACTCCACGTACATCTCCAACAATATCGTATTTATATAATGTTTCTAATTGTTGCTTGAGTAATGTTCCCATTTTTTGAGCATTATCAACAATACTATTTTCTTTTAAATATTGAATAACATATTTGCCTACTGCAGCGCCAACCGGATTGCAAGCAAACGTGTGTCCGCCTAGAAAAGGTGCATTGTTGTGTATAAAAGGTTGCATAACTTTTTCGGTAGCTAATACTGCAGATAGTGGATAGTATCCGCCACTAATGCCTTTGCCAGTTGCGATAATATCTGGTAGAATGTTGAAGTTTTGTATGCCAAAGTTTTTTCCTGTTCTTCCAAAGCCGGTTAAAATTTCATCAGCAATAAAGAGAATCCCATATTTTTCACATACAGCATGCATGTGTTTGAAATAACCTTGTGGTGGCGGAACAGCTCCCATAGCAGCAGCTACTACAGGTTCGGCTATAAAGGCTGCTACCGTTTCTGGGCCTGTTTCGATTAAGCAATTTTCAAATTCAGTTACTAAAGTTTGTACATATTCTTGCTCTGATAAATGATTGGGTTTTCTGTAGGCATACGCTGGTGAAATATGTGGAAAGTTGTTCATCCATTGGTTGTAGGATTGACGTCTTAATTTCATTCCACCTACATCTAATGTAAATATGGAATTTCCATGATAGGTATTCCATCGAGATATTATTTTGTAGCGCTTATTATCACCGTTAAGTTGATGATATTGTAATGCCAGTTTGATGGCGTTTTCTACAGCTTCTGTTCCGCTCATAACTGTCCAAGCTTTTACAAATCCGGCTGGAGCAAAATCGACTAAGTCGGTTAGATATTCTTCTACAACTGTTGAGCTGAATGCATGTGTGGGCAATACAGAAATTTTTTCAGTTTGCTCTTTGATGATTTGAGCTATTTCGGTTATGCCGTGTCCAATGTTGGAAACAGCTGCGGATCCGCTGGATGCATCAAGGTATTTTTTGCCTTCTTCATCGAAGAGGTATGGTCCTTTTCCGTAAGCAATTTTAGGATATGTTTTTTTCATATCAGGGCAAACGATCATGGAGTGAATGAGTGACTGAATCATATTTTTTTGTTTGTTTTTAGATTAAAAGATATGGTTAATGTTTTAGCTCGTTATGATGAGCAATAAAGTCATCTGCTTTTATATGTTGAACAGGTGGCCTGTGTGCCACAGCCCACGGATGTGAAATAAATGGTAATAGCATATTAAAATTTTTCTTCTACATTAAGTTGTATTTGTTTTTTAGTTTGTCGATGTTGTGATATACTATACTCTATGTTTTCTATTTTTTTATGGTTATTAAATAGTTGTTGAATATTTTCTACAAGATGCAGAAATCTTTCTTTCAGGAGCTCTATATCTGCTACATTGAATAAATCTGTATTGTAAATAATTACAGCTTGTATGGTATTGTCTACTTTTTGAAAATCGAAACTGAGATCGAAAAGGCTAATATTTAACTTTTGATGATAAGGCTGTACTATGCACTGGTGCATAGTAAAACCAGTTTGCTTGGTTTCGTTAGTATGATATTCTATAAATATATTGAAGAGGCCTGGCCGGCTATTATCTTTTTTATAGTGAATATCATTCATTAATTTATCTAATGGATATAGCTGATGTTGCAACGTTTGTAATACGGTATTTTTAATATTAGCATATACTTCATTAATCGTGTGTTGTTTTTGAATATTCGTGATTAATGGCAAATTATTTAAATACAATCCGATTTGATTTTCGAGCTCATGATTATTTCTTCCTCCTAAGGAAGTGCCTACCATTATTGCATTTTGACGAGTATACTTGTGTAATAATACTTTCACTAATAATAATAACGTATTAAACAACGTTCCCTGATGTTGGTTGGTTATTTGCGTAAGATGATCCGTTTTATTTTCATCTATGATAAAAGATAACGTATCTCCTTTATAAGAAAAATTTGATGGCCTTGATTTTAAAGACACATCAAGTACAGGAATGCCTGTTTTGAATTGTTCCATCCAATATTGTTTATGTTCTTGTAGCGATTCGTGCTGTAATTGTTGTTGCTCCCAAACTGCATAGTCTTTGTATTGAATACGTAGGGGTTGTAAAGCATTGGATTGATTCGTAGCATGTGCATTATATAACGCAAGCCATTCTTGCATGAGTACATTTAAAGACCAACCATCACTAATAATATGATGCATGACATATACAAATATCCATTTGTTGTTGGCTAGTTGATAAACGGTTACTCGCAGTAAAGGTCCGGTAGCCAAATTAAAAGGTTGTTGTATAACTTGTTGAATATGCTGTTCTACAAACTCGTCAGATATATGTATAGATTGAATATGTTGATAATCAATTTTAAAATGTATTTCTGCCGGTTGTTTGATGTATTGCCTTATTGCTGATTGCTCATTTTCATGGAATACGGTTCGTAATATTTCGTGTCGTTCTATTAAGTTATCGAAGGCTTTTTCCAAAGCAGTATAGTTCAACTCCCCTTCTATTATATATACACCAGACATGCTGTACGCCATATTTCCTTCTTCTAATTGGCTTAATACCCAAAGTCTATATTGAGAAGAGGTTAATGGATAGCTGTCTTGTTTTTGTGCAGGTTGAATGTTAGTGTATGTTGATGAATTAGATTGATCGATTAGCGCTGCTTGATTTTGTAAAGTGGTGGTTGTAAATACATCTTCTAACGCTAGTTTAACATTGAATTGTTTGTGTATTTGACTGATTAAACGAGTAGCTTTTAAACTTTGGCCACCTAACATAAAGAAATCATCATGCACACCTATTTTTTCTATATCTAATATTTGTTTCCATATGTACGCTAATTGTTTTTCAGTATTTGTTGACGGCGCTACATACGTTGAAGCCTCAGATAATACGGCTGTTTCCGGATTAGGCAATTTTTTCTTATCAACTTTACCATTGGGTGTTAAGGGCAATTGTTTAAGAAATATATAATGAACAGGTAAGGCATACGCAGGTAACCAATGCGATAAATAATTGCGTATATCTGCTTTGTTCAATGCTTCTTTATTTACTATATAAGCGATTAATTCTTTTTCACCTGCCGAATTTATTTTGGTGGTAACTACTGCTGCTGCTATGTTTTCATGTTTTTGTAAAGTAGCTTCTATTTCACCCAGTTCTATTCTATAACCTCGTATTTTTACCTGATCATCTTTTCTTCCCATAAATTCTATATTCCCATTTTCCAGCCATCGACCTATATCACCTGTTTTATACATACGCTCACCAGCCTTAAATGGATTGGTTACAAATTTTTCTGCTGTTAGTTCGGGTTTATATAAATACCCTCTGGCTAAACCTGATCCAGCAATACATATTTCTCCCACTATTCCTATGGGTTGAAGTTGTAATTGTTCATTGATAATATATACTTCTGTGTTTGCTATAGGCACACCTATTAAAGCAGTGTTGTTATCTTTTATTTTATATACAGTACTATAGGTTGTATCCTCTGATGGGCCGTATAAATTTCTAATATGTATATTTTTATATTGCTGTAATAGAGCGTCAATATAATGCTTAGGAATAGGCTCTCCCGCCATATTTAACGTAGTTACTGCTTGCAGATTAACATGATTGCTTAATAAAACGCCTACTACACTAGGTACCGTATTAATTAATATTTTTTCATTGGTTTGAATATATGTTGGAATAGCTAATCCATCTTTTAACAATCGTAGTTTTTTTGCTGTAGTGAGTGTATAAAATATTTCAAAAATGGATAAATCGAAACAAATAGAAGTGGTTGCAAATACTGTATCTACATCAGCTGTTGCAAACGCTTGCTTACACCAACAAATGAATGTATATACATTGCAGTGTTCTATCATTACACCTTTTGGTTGACCTGTAGAACCAGAGGTATAAATAATATATGCTAGATCGTTTGATTGATTAACTTGTTGTAAGTTATGTTTAGCATACGTGTTTGCTTCTTTCTTAAATTCTTCTAATTCTTTTTCGTTGATTACCAGTTTACATTTACTATCCGCTATAATATAATCTATTCTCTCTTGCGGATATTCCGGATCGATGGGAACGTAAGCTCCACCTGCTTTTAAAACGGCAAGCATTGCTATAATCATCCATTCATTGCGCTGTAATTGTATACCAAACAAATCGTTGGCCTTGATAGTATAATTTGTTTTTAAGTACTGTGCTAATTGATTAGCCTGTTCATTTAATTGTTGATAGGTAAGTGTTTTATCTTCATATAAAACTGCAGCATGATTGGGCATTTGTACAACTTGTTCTTCAAATAAACTAATGATGGTTTTGTTTTTTGGATAGCTTACTGCTGTATCATTAAACGCTACTAATAATTGCTGCTCTTCTTTTTCAGTTAATATATTTAATTGATGAATAGGTTTTGTTGCATCTTGTACAATAGCGTTAAACAGCTGTTCAAGATGCATTGCCATTCTCTGTATCGTTGATGCATAATATATATCGGTATTGTATTCTATAGTAAGATGTAAAGACTCTTCTATTTCAATAAAGTTGAATGTAATATCAAATTTGCTATTTACTTCCATGCTTTCTGTGTACTCGCTTACAGCTAAGCCGTTTAGTTTTGGCGTTTCAACAGCATGATGTAGTTTGGTGTTTTGTAAGATTACCATTACATCGAACAACGGAGTTCTGCTTAAATCTCTTTGCAGGTGTAATGCATCTACTAATGCATCAAAAGGATATAGTTGATGCTCATAAGAATTTAGTGTAGTTTGTTTTACACGCTCTAATAACTGTTTATAATCTTCTTGTGCATTGAATGATGTTCGTAAAGCTAAGGTGTTTACATAAAACCCAATTTGATTTTCGAGATCTGCATGCTCTCTACCTGCAATTGGACTTCCAATAATAATATCTTCTTGATTGGTGTATTTATACAGTAATGTATTTACAGCTGCCAACAAGCCCATAAATAATGTAGCGCCTTGTTCTTTAGTTATGGTTGCTAACCGTTTAGTAAGCGCTGCATCGAATGTTTTTTCGAACATTGCTCCATTGTATGTTTTTACAACAGGTCGTGGTTTGTCTGTAGGTAAATTTAATAGGGGCAACTCGCCCTGAAATTGTTGTAACCAATAGTGTTGGTGTGATTGTATATTCGCATCTTGTAATTGCTGCTGTTGCCAAGCTGCATAATCTTTGTATTGAATACGTAAAGGCTGTAAAGGGTTCAGCTGATTCGTAATATATGCATTGTATAACGATAACACTTCATCTACCATCACCTGCATGGACCATCCATCACTAATAATATGGTGCATGACGTATACAAATATCCATTTATTATTTTCAATTTGATATAGATGTGCTCTTAGTAAAGGATCAGCAGTTAAATCAAAAGGTTGCAATACATCAGATTGTATCACATTTTTTATGGCATCATTTTGTTGATCTCTACAATCAACATAAGATATATTAAACAGAATATCTTTAGCGTTTATAATATATTGCTTAACTGTTGATTTTTCATCTTCTTTAAATATCGTTCGCAATATTTCATGGCGCTCTATTATTGTTTGAAAAGCCTTATCTAATGAAGCTTTGTCGAGATTACCTTCAAACACATATACTCCCGGTATGTTATATGCTATGTTTGCTTCTTTAAATTGACTAATGACCCATAACCGACGTTGCGCAGCAGATAAATCATAAGATGGTTGTTGCTGTGCGGGTTTAATGTTTATGTATTGTACCGTGTTGGATTGTTGTATCCATTGTGCTTGCTGTTGTAAAACAGGATGAGTAAATATTTGCTGTAAAGATAATTTAACATTGAATTGTTTATAAACTTGGCCTGCTAACCGAATAACTTTTAAACTGTGTCCTCCTAATTCAAAAAAATTATCGTGTGTACTTATTTTTTCTTTGCCTAGTATATCTTGCCATATAGCTACTAATTTTTTTTCTATTTCATTCGTAGGCGCTACGTAGTTGGCGCCTGTACTTAATCCTAGC
>CAZXBE010000026.1:9285-17777 GCA_964638565.1 uncultured Chitinophagaceae bacterium | reverse complement strand
TCTGCAATATTACAGCTATTTTGTAATATTATTTATTCGGTTTAATATATTATAACAAAAGCCACTACAAATATTTATAAATTAACCTCTCCTTTCTTAACACGGTTTTCTTCTTCTGTTTTTCCTGTAGTGCGTTTACGAGCAGCAGCAATTTTTTGATTTCCAAAACGATACGAAAAACTAAGGCTAATAACACGGCTATCTTGTGCTCCATTAAGATATGTATCTATATCACTATATTTAGCGCTACCACTAAATTTCATGGTATAAAAAATATCACGTGCTGAAAGTTTAATAGTGCCTTTATTATGTAAAATGACCTTCGATATTCCTGCATTGACGGTATATATAGGATTAATGATAAATAAACCCTCTGCTCCTTTGCTTCTATAAAAACCACTCAACTCAGCTGTTAGTCCTTTACAAATAATAAAATTATTGGTCATATTAAACAAAAAAGAAGTTACAGATACATTTAAAGGATCGTTTTGATATACACCCTTGTAATGATTATTAAATACATTCATGTATATATTTCCCATCCACCATTTCTTTATTTTAATAGGTGCACTTACAGCAATACCTATGTTATCTAATGTATTTACATTATCTGTGGTTTGATACGTAAGCTTCTCCGTTGTATTTTGTTTGAGTAATTGTGTAATTACATCATTTGTACGACTATAATTTAAGGTAGTAATTATTTTACCATTGAACACATGACTTAATTCAAAGTTATTGCTAAACTCTGGCCTTAGGTTCACATTTCCCTGTTGATACGTTAAAGAATCTAAAAAGAAGATAAATGGATTTAGGCTTTCATAATCGGGTCTATTAATACGACGGTTGTACGAAAAATTGATATCATTTTTATCATTCAAATGATACCCTACATTTACATTCGGAAAGAAATTAGTATACCTTTTTTTAAAAGCAGTATCTGTAGTAATTTGTGTACCTTTCGATTGTGTGTTTTCTACTCTAAGGCCCAATTGCACATTCCATTTTTTAGTTTCTATACTGGCATTAGCGTAACCTGCATTAATATTTTCATCATATATAAAGTGATTCGATCGGCTATCTTTTATCCACGTAGCACGTTGTTGTCGTAAATAATCTACTCTATTATTTGTATTTACAAAACTTGTTTTTAACCCAGCTTCTAGTTTTATTCCTTTCTTAAATGGGTGTACAAAATCTACTTTACCTGAATATATTCGAATAAACGATGGAAGTTTTCCATCGAGTATAAGAGGCATACCAACTGAGTTCCCATTAGCATCAAAAGGATTTGTATTAAGTGCCGAATTATTTTTTTGCATATAATACGCATAATCTGCGTCTATATTCAATTCTGTTCCAATAGTATCCAATACACCCTTATAATTTAAATTGCTGCTTCCGTTTATATATATATTGTCATCATGTGTATTAGATTTTAAAATAGAAGTAATACTATCTCGAATGTTGGAGTTACTTGTTGATGTCGAATTTTCACTACTAGCACTTCTGGTTAATGTAATACCTATAATATTTTTTTTATTGATGGCATAATCCAGTCCTATTTTTGATCTGTGATTATTGGATGATTGATATAGGCTTGATTTTTGATCAGAACTAGCTACAATATTCGTTTGAGCAGCGTTATAAAAGTTTCGATCTAAACTTAAATTATTAAATCCCTCTCTATATGTATAATTAAAGTTCCCAAAAATATTAATGGCATTATTTCTATAGTTTACAGTGGCTGTATGTGTTGCTTTTGGATAAATACCTTGCATGTAAGAACTAGAGACGCTTGCATTTGCGCCTTTAATGGCACTCTTTTTTGTTTTAATATTAATAACCCCTGCGTTACCTGCTGCATCATACTTCGCCGGCGGGCTAGTCATTACTTCAATTTGATCAATACTAGAAGAAGACATATTTTTTAACATGTTCGACAAATCATTACCGGATAAATATGTTTGCTTACCATCTACTAATATCAATACACCTGCTTTACCTTTTAAGCTAACTTGCCCTTCACTACTAACGGTTACGCCAGGGGCTTTTTCTAATAGCTCTAATGCAGTAGTGCCAGCATTTGTAGGCGACGCATCTACATTTACAATCATTTTTCCTATTTTATTTTCAATCATAGGTTTATTAGCTGTTACAACAACATGATCTAATTGTTTAGCCTGTGCTTCTAATTTAAAATCAGGAAGGTATATGGATTCGCTATTAACCATAATGGAATCTTTATAAAACGTCTTAAATCCTATAACAGAAATAGTTATTCTATATTTACCAGGTTTAATATTGTTAAAAATATATAGTCCTTCTTTGTTTGTAAAAACATTTTGTATTGCTACAGAATCTTTTTCAGAATATAAGCTAATACTAGCTTTTTCAATGGGTTTAGCTGTTGTATTCAAAACCTTACCTTGTAATATACACAAGCTGTCTTGTTGCTGGCTATATACACTCTTACTTACAAATAATAGAACTGCTAAAAATCCTGTTTTAAACGTACGCATTATTATTAATTTTAAATTGAGCAAAGGAATATCTTCTATATCTCTTTCAATACTAAAGAAATGTTAATTCAATAATTCATTTTTATTTAACCAAACCAGCCTCCCATTAATGTTTGTCCATTCAGCATAAAGACCATCAAATGCTTGTACATTTTCAACATCTGCATGTTCGAAATACACATCTACAGCGTTAAGAAGGCTTTTATGTATGTACAAAGTTTTTTCTTTTGGAATAGTAATTACAAAATGTATAGATTGATTCCTCCATTTTTTCGCTGGCAACCAGTTATAGTAGTTACTTATTTCAACAATAGAATCATATTGAATAACAGCCGCTTCTGTTTTCCTAGCTAGCTCTTCTGCAATAGATCGTTTAGCTGATCGGGCGTATGAGTATTGATATAAATGAAAACTACTATCTATACCAGGTTCTATCTCTAAAGAAACTTTAGGATCAACTAAAAAAGTTTCCTCCTCTTTTTGTATTGCGTTAGCCAACGAGTGAACATATAACTTATTATGTATTACGTGTATGGGAATTTCTGTTTCTATTTTTCCTTTTTTAGAAAAATCATTCACAATAATAATGGCACTAGCAATAATTACAATAAAGCTTATAACACCAATAAATCTATTTACATATTTGAATGATTTGTAATCTAGTTTAAAGCGAAACACATATTTCAATAATTTTATTATACTCATAGCCATTCTTAAACATAAAACAATCAATAAACTTATCAGTATGATATTTCCTTGCTTATTATTTGAAAATATATAATTAAATTCTTCAGGATAATTCCCTATTGGCTCCAAGCCCAAGGCTCGTAAAACAATAAGTATAAAGGCAAGTAGAATGAGTAAAAATGTTGTTTTATATACGATTGCGGAAAATCGAACAACGCTTTCCCCTACAGAATGAAATGCGTTTTTATGGTCGTGCTTTTGTGTATGTTCTTTTTTTTTATGATTGGCATACTGCTTAAACGTACTTTTCACTTCATTACCCCATTGCTTCATGTGTTTGCCAAAATTTTTAGCATCTTGTTCAATTTGTTTGCCTATGTTATGTATGTTAATAGGCTCTCCTTGCATTTCTAATTTTTCTGTTGTACTCTTAGCTTCAGGAATAATAATCCAAAGTATGATGTATAGCAAGAATCCTGTTCCTAATAATAATATACTACAAGCAAAAGCCAACCTCACCCACACTGTATCTATATTTAATACAGCTCCTATACCCGAGCATACTCCTCCCAACAGTTTATCATCGGGATTGCGATATAATCGCCTACGATAAAATCGCTCATTGGGCTGTTGTATATTTTCTGATGTTTGTTGTTTGGTTTGCTCTTTGCTATCATCCATCTGCTCCGGCTTACCCATAATCGCTATAGCTTCTTCTACATCTTGTAAAGCAATGATGCGTTTGCCCAATTTTATTTTTTCAGTAAACATCTCCGCTAATCGACTTTCTATATCTTGAACTATTTCATCTTTTCCAGGAGTAGTAGAAAAATGATGCTCTATATCTATTAAGTATTGATGTAGAATCTGATATGCATTATCATCTACTTGAAAGGGAACCCCTCCTAAATTGATATCAAAAATTTTATTCATATAACAGTAAATATTAGTTTAGTATAATTTTGTTTTTTTACGAATATGTGCGATCGTATCTTCTAATTCTTCCCATGCTTTATGCAATTCTTTTAACGCCGCCTTGCCTACCTGTGTTAGTTTATAATATTTTCTAGGAGGGCCAGAAGGCGATTCTTCCCATCTATATGTTAGAATACCTTCGTTTTTCAATCGAGTAAGCAATGGATACAGCGTTCCCTCCACAACAATTAAACGTACTTTTTTCAATTTCTCTATAATATCAGATGGATATGCTTCTTCTTCTGCGATAATAGCTAGTACGCAATATTCTAATATGCCTTTACGCATCTGCTGTTTTGCGTTTTCTATATTCATTCGTTAATAATTTTTTTATATAAAGTCTAATAGCTTTTTACACATAATGAATAGGATATAAATTGTTTTTGTCATCTCGACCGAAGGGAGAGATCTCTCGCTGTACTCGAGATGACAAGGCTATTTTTAAGATTTATGTATAATCATTTAACAGATTTTATATAATTACAAAAAAGAAACTCGCATTACCATTTCTTGTATACTAGATATTTTACCCATAATCAATTTCATAGCACAAAGATATATAAAAAATATACTACTATGTTATACAAGGTAGTAAAATTTTATTAATACTTTATTAAAAAATAAGTCCTCAAGAATTTTTAACACTCTTGAGGACCTACTATTAGAAATTTTTTGTTAGCCTAATGCGCCTCCAACCAATTGTTGCCTGTGCCTACTTCCGCTACAACGGGCACATTGTTGGGTAATGGCAAGGCCTTTTGCATGTACTCTACAATAATTGGTTTAAGAATATCCACTTCTTCTTTATGTACATCAAAAACCAATTCATCATGCACTTGTAAAATCATCTTGGATCGTAATTTTTTTTCTTTTATTCCTTGATAGATGTGTATCATGGCGAGTTTAATCATATCAGCTGCTGTGCCCTGTATGGGAGAGTTGATAGCATTTCGTTCTGCATAACTGCGAACTACATTGTTGGCCGAATGAATATCTCTAAGCCAACGCTTACGTCCCATAAGGGTTTCTACATAACTATGTTTTTTTGCAAATACAATCATATCATCCATATACTTTTTAATAGCCGCATATTGAGTAAAGTAATTGTCAATTAATTGCTTTGCTTCGGTTCTACTAATTCCTAAATTTTCTGATAATCCAAAAGCGCCTTGTCCATATATAATACCAAAGTTTACACTTTTGGCTTTGTAGCGCATTTCTTTAGTAACGGCTTTCTCCTCTACGTTATATACTTTGGCAGCGGTTGCCGTATGAATATCTTTTCCTTTTCTAAAAGCATCGCACATGCTCTCATCTCCACTAATAGCAGCTACAATACGCAATTCAATTTGTGAATAATCTGCACTCATTAATACAAACGATTCGCTACGTGGAATAAAGGCTTTTCGAATTTTTCTTCCTCTATCGGTTCGAATAGGAATATTCTGCAAATTGGGATTGTTAGAACTTAGCCTACCTGTAACAGCAACCGCTTGAGCATAGCTTGTGTGCACACGGTCTGTTTTAGAATTAATCATAGTAGGTAACGCTTCCACATACGTAGACATTAATTTAGTTAGTTCCCTATATGCCAATATGTCTCCTACTATTGGATGTTGGTTGGAAAGTTTCAACAAAACGTCTTCACCGGTTGCATATTGGCCTGTTTTGGTTTTTTTTGCTTTAGGGTCGAGTTGTAGCTTTTCAAATAAAACCTCGCCTAATTGTTTGGGTGATGATAAATTGAAGGTTACACCTGCTTGTTTGTATACATTTTCTTGGCATTGTTTAGCTTCTCTAGATAATTCTTTTGCATACTCGTTTAAAAAATCAACATCTACTTTTACTCCTTCATATTCCATAGCTGCAAGTACTTGTACTAAGGGGGCTTCTATTTTTTCAAATACATTTTGTAGATTATTTTTTTGCAACAATGGTGCAAATATTTGTTTAAGCTGAAATGTAATATCTGCATCTTCTGCCGCATAATCTTTAATTGTTTCTACTTCAACATCTCGCATATTTCCTTGATTTTTCCCTTTCTTTCCTATTAATGCTTCAATGTGAATAGGCTCATAGCTTAAATATTGGGCGCTCAGCAAATTCATACCATGCCTACCTTCTGGCTCAATAACATAGTGTGCTAGCATGGTATCAAATATTTTTCCTTTTATTTCAACATTATACCATTTTAATACTAACACATCATATTTGATATTTTGCCCTATCCATAAAATATTTGAATTGTCAAATAGTGGTTTAAAGAATTCTAATATTTTTTTTGTGTCTAGTTCATTATTTGGTAGGGGAATATAATATGCTGTTCCTTTTTGTACACAAAAACTCATTCCTACTAGTTGTACATTATTTGCATCTGTACCTGTTGTTTCTGTGTCAAAACATATTTCAAAAGAAATAGATAAAGTGGTTACTAATTGTTGTATAGCTTCTTGTTGTTGTATTAATATGTATTGATGTGGAGTGTTATTAATATTTTTTTCTGCTATTATTCCTGTTACTGCATCTATTTGTGTAGAAGTATGTTTAATATAGGTTGATGTATCGCTTACTGTATTTTCAAATAAGTTCATTTGTGTAGAAGCTGCTGCATTATTAGGGGTTGGAGCAGCATATACATTAAACGCTTCTCCTAATATACGTTTGCCTAATGCTTTGAATTCTAATTCTGTAAATATTTCTTGCAGTAGTTCTTTGTTAATCGACTTGATTCTAAAGTCTCCTTCATGAAATTGGACGGGTACATTGGTAATAATAGTGGCTAGTTTTTTACTAAGTATTGCCATTTCTTTTCCCTTTCTAATTTTTTCTCCTAATGATCCTTTTATATTTTCTGCATTGGCTAAAATATTTTCTAGTGTTTCATATTCGGCTAATAATTTTGCGGCCGTTTTTTCTCCAACACCTGCAATACCAGGAATATTATCTACAGCATCGCCCATTAGTCCCAACATATCAACTACTTGATTACTATTTTTAATATTCCATTTTTCACAAACCTCTTTGGGGCCTAGTATTTCTACTGCATTATTTTGATAAGATGGTTTATATATTTTAATATGTTCACTTACTAATTGTCCATAATCTTTATCTGGTGTAACCATATATACATCGTACCCTACAGTAGCAGCTTGTTTTGCCAGCGTACCTACCACATCGTCTGCCTCGTAACCATCTATAGCAATTACGGGTATATTAAATCCTTCAATAATTTTTTTAATGTAAGGAATAGCGATTAATATATCTTCTGGTGTTTCTTCTCGATGTGCTTTATAATCTTCAAAATCAGTATGCCGTTCAGTAGGTGCATGTGTATCAAAACATACTGCCATATGTGTGGGTTTTTCTTTTTGAAGCAAATCGTATAGTGTGCTGGTAAAGCCAAATGGCGCATTGGTATTTTTTCCATCTGAGGTTAAACGAGGATTTCGTATGAGCGCATAATAGGCTCTATAGACCAAAGCCATTGCATCAAGTAAGAATAATTTTTTGTCCATATATTAAGCAGAATTAATCCTAAAGTTTCGGAATGGGAAATTAAGCATTAGGAACGATATTAGTATAAAACAAAAAACCCAGCCACCTTGGCAACTGGGTTAAAAATCAAACTGTTTATAGTTTTTTATTAGGGTGTTATTCCATATTTCTTACAAACTTCTCTATAATTACTATAATCAATGGTTATTGCTCTTGCAGCTTTTACACCACCAGGAATGAGAATATAACGAATCTGCTTTATGAAATTTCTATCCTCTATACTCAAACCGTAACCAATACCTGTTGTTGTTATCTTGAAGTTAAGTCCATCTTGGCTTGCCTGAAATGAATATGAAACAGGACCGTTTGAACCCTGACTTATATAAGACAATTGATAAACAGGGGCGCTAGAAGTTATTTCAGATCTAAAATAGACCAAAATTGTACCTGTATTCAAAATGGATGGCAATAACTGTGGTACAGTTACTGGACTTATACTTGTTAATTCAACTACATTAGAAGATGCATCCGTTTTAGGCCGCCAAGAGTTTGAGACATTGATCCAATCAGAATAAATTACGTTTGCGGTACCAGGATCTCCTTTAGGTCCTTGTGAACCTGTAGCTCCATTACAAACATATTTGGTTAACGCAGGGTTTACCTCATTATTGTCTAAAACTCCATCATTATTTGCATCTAAACCGTACTCTAATTTAACACCCCCTGTTGAACAATTTGCGCCAGCAGTTTCTGTAATAGTTCTTGCCAGCATATTTTTACCGTTACAAATTTCTTTTGTTTGTGCATTATCAA
>CAZXBE010000026.1:0-9185 GCA_964638565.1 uncultured Chitinophagaceae bacterium | reverse complement strand
TTTCATTAGCATCTAAGGTATTATTATCATTTAGATCAACACCAAACTCTACTTTGATACCGCCAGTAGCACAGGTGCTTGGAGTAGTTTTGATTAATGTTTTATGCCCGTTAGTACCGTTACAAATTTCTTTTGTTTGTGCATTATCAATTTCATTAGCATCTAAGGTATTATTATCATTTAGATCAACACCAAACTCTACTTTAAAACCACCAGCACACGTTGCACTCGGAGTAGTTTTTACTAGAGCATTGTGCCCATTGGTTCCATTCGCTCCGGCAGCTCCGTTAGAGCCACTACAAATGTAAGAAGTATGATCCACTTCTGCATCTTCTAGTGTTCCATTGCCGTTATCGTCTACGCCTGTTTGTACTTTGCTACCGCCTGTTGCGCAATTTGCACCAGCAGCTTCTGTAGTAATTTTCGTTAATGTGCTTAATCCATTTTGTATATATTTTGGCTGTCCTATAACCTCATTATTTTCTAAGTTGGCATTGTCGTTCAAATCAAGTCCTGATTCAATTTTTTGCCCTCCTGTAGGACATTCAGTAGACCCAACAGGCATTGGAGTGATTTTAACCAAAGCAAGATGACCATTAGTGCCATTTACGCCAGCTACTCCGTTACAGACAGTAAACGTATCTTGTATCTCAGTAACATCGAGTGTTCCATTGTTATTGGCATCTGTACCAACTTCTATTTTTTTGCCGCCTGCACTACAGACAGCTCCTGGGCTTACGGCTGTAACTTTAACTAAGCTATTGAAACCTCTAGGCCCAGTAGGGCCTTGATCCCCCTCACTACCTGTTTTGCTGCAAGCAACTGCTAAGACCAAAAATATAAGGGATAAATAAAAAACGGAATACATTTTGATTGTCATACGTAATATAAATTAGATGTGAAAAGAGAATATAAACTTATAGGCGCGTTTCATATTATTATGAAAGTCTGTTAAAAACAGACACAAAGTTAGTACATTTTTATGTAAAATCGATTTTAAAAAACGACGGCAAGAATAATCTTTTCTTTATTTAACTTATTGGTTAAATATATCAGATTACTTCCGCCTTATCTAACTCCACACGCAAGTTATCTATGATAAAATTTTGTCGTTGTTGGGTATTTTTACCCATATAATACTCTAGCAATGCAGGTATATGATCGCCATGCTCCAATAAAACAGGCTGCAATCGAATATCCTCTCCAATAAATCTTCCAAACTCTTCTGGAGAGATTTCCCCCAATCCTTTAAATCGAGTAATTTCTGGCTTAGTGCCTAATTTTTTAATGGCTGTTTGTTTCTCATTTTCATCATAGCAATAAATAGTTTCCTGTTTATTTCGTACCCTAAACAAGGGTGTTTCAAGAATAAATACATGCCCTTTTTTTACTAAGTCAGGGAAAAATTGAAGAAAAAAAGTCATTAATAACAATCGAATATGCATACCGTCTACATCTGCATCGGTAGATATAATAATTCGATTGTAACGTAAATTTTCTAGCCCATCCTCAATGTTGAGCGCATGTTGCAATAAATTGAATTCTTCATTTTCGTACACTATTTTTTTGCTTAAGCCAAAACAGTTTAATGGCTTTCCCCGTAAGCTAAATACAGCTTGTGTTTCGACTTGCCGTGCTTTTGTTATAGATCCACTTGCGGAGTCTCCCTCGGTAATAAATATGGTACTTTCTAATTTCTTTTCATTGAATGCTTCTTTATTTTTAGTAGGTGGTTCGTCATTTAGATGAATACGGCAATCTCTTAATTTTTTGTTATGTAGGTTTGCTTTTTTAGCACGCTCGTTGGCTAATTTCTTAATACCTGCCAATTCTTTACGCTCTCGTTCATTTTGTTCAATACGTTTTTTAAGTGCCTCTGCAGTGGAAGGGTTTCGATGTAAAAAATTATCTAATTCTTTGGATAAAAAATCAGTTATAAAATTTTTCATAGTAGGTCCGTCTTCAGCTATTACTTGAGAACCTAATTTAGTTTTGGTTTGTGATTCAAAAACGGGCTCCTGCACTCTTACCGAAACAGCAGCGCAAATACTACCTCTTATATCAGAAGAGTCATAATCTTTTTTGTAGAAATCGCGTATAGTTTTTACATAAGCCTCTCTAAATGAGGCTAAATGTGTTCCCCCCTGTGTAGTATATTGACCATTTACAAATGAATAATATTCTTCTCCATACTGATTTTCATGTGTAATAGCTACTTCAATGTCTTCTCCTTTTAAATGTATTATGGGGTAGCGAATTTCATCTGCATTGGTTTTATGTTGCAATAAATCTAATAATCCATTTTTACTTACAAATTTTTTTTCATTTAGGTATATTACTAATCCTGCGTTTAGATAGCAATAATTCCATAGTTGATTTTCGATATACTCTGGTACGAAATGAAAATGTTTGAACATGGATTCATCTGGAACAAACATTATAAGCGTTCCATTGCTTTCAACCGTTTTTTCTTCTTTATGTTCTTTTGTTAATGTACCTTTTTCAAATTCAGCTGTTTTTTGTTTCCCTTCTCGTATAGCCGTTATTTTAAAGTAGCTACTCAATGCATTAACAGCCTTGGTTCCTACGCCATTTAATCCTACAGATTTTTGAAAAGCTTTGTTATCGTATTTAGCTCCTGTATTTATTTTGCTTACTACATCTACCACTTTACCTAACGGCACACCACGGCCATAATCTCGAACTGTGAGCGTTTTATCATTAATCGTAATATCAATTTGTTTGCCATAGCCCATAGTATATTCATCAATACTATTATCGATAACCTCTTTTAATAGTACATATATGCCATCATCAGCGCTGCTTCCATCTCCTAGCTTTCCTATGTACATACCAGGTCGTAATCGAATATGGTCTTTCCATTCTAAGGATTTAATACTATCTTCTGTATAATCAACTATTTTTTTTACGTCAGTCATAGTGTAATCTACTTAATTCAAAAATGTATATTTTGTATGCAACAAACTGTTTTGCACTCTAAAACGCAGCAAAGGTAATGCATACAAAGATTTTATTATTTTAATATAGTTTTGCTGTTAGAGATATGGTTCAAAATAGAAAATATATTTTTAATAAGCATACAGAAGATTTCATCATAAGGGTTATAGCTCTTTTAATGCTTGTTCCACTTGCTCCTTTTATTAATCGTTTTATTCCTCCTATTATAATAGAGCAATGGAATGTTGATTTGGTTGTAGCATTTGTAGCCAGTGGTTTATTAATACGTTTGCTCATGTGGATATTCAAACCTCTTGTATTGCCAGCGTTTATACTATTCATTGCGTTCTTAACGTATGGTTCTTTTTCACACAATTATAGTTTTGAGAATGTGTATAAAGATTATAAAACAACCGTAATGGTAAATTGGATTACAAAAAATGAAAAGCAATTAGATGTACTAAATATAGATCCTGATTCTTTTAATAGTTATACTAATAAGACGACTCGAGGCATAAAAAAAAAATTAAACAATACCGATTCTATCGTACGCAATTTCGCTGTTCAATATTCATTAACCTATTTTGATGAATACTATATCAAATATGGTCAAATTGTACGGCAGTTATCTTTATTTAGGTACATCAACGAGAACTTTAAATATGTCCTTGATGACCGCAGAGATGAATATTTTGCAACTCCGCAAGAAACGATATTGAATGGTTTAGGTGGAGATTGTGATGATCATTCTATATTGATGTCTAGTGCTATGCGTTCTATTGGTGCTCGTAGTAGAATTATTTTAGTAAAGGGGCATGCCTATCCTGAACTTTTTGTGGGCGACAAAACAGCCTTTGAACATTTTAAACAGGCTTTGGTACAGCTTTTTCAAGCATATAATATAAAAAGTATTTATTATCATGAACACGATAATCAATATTGGATAAATTTAGGTTATACAGCCCGCTACCCCGGTGGACCTTATATGGGCAAAGAAGTATACGCTATGATAGAATAGTGGAATAATGCTGGGTACTTAATTTATTATAAATCTTTTTTACATTATTTCATAAATATCTTGCATTAATTTTTGTGCAATATTATTTGCTTTTGCTTCTAAATCACTTTCTGCATAGATGCGAATAATAGGTTCTGTATTAGAGATGCGCAAATGAACCCAATCATTATCAAATTCTATCTTCAATCCATCTTCTGTATAAGAAGGATTATTCTTATACTTTTTTTGTATTTTCTCTAAAACATTTTTTACATCAACTCCTTCTTTTAGCTCTATTTTATTTTTTGAAATAAAGTAGTTAGGGTATTGATTTCTTAACTTTTTTACTCCACCTTTATGTTGTGCTAAAAAGCTTAAAAACAAACCAATCCCCATCAACGCATCTCTTCCATAGTGAAAATCGGGCATAATAATCCCACCATTACCTTCACCACCAATAACGGCTTTTACTTTTTTCATTTTTTTCACCACATTTACTTCACCAACAGCGGCAGCATAATGCTTACCGCCATGCTTAATAGTAATATCTCTCAACGCATTTGTACTACTCATATTGCTTACTGTATCTCCTTTTCGATGACTTAATACATAATCGGCAATAGCTACTAATGTATATTCTTCTCCAAATAAACTACCATCTTCGCACACAAAACAGAGTCTATCTACATCAGGGTCAACGGCTATGCCCAAATCAGCTTTTGTTCTTTGTACTTCCTTGCTCAACGCAGTAAGATGTTCGGGTAGTGGTTCAGGATTATGTGCAAAACGACCAGTAACTTCTTCATTGATTACAACAACTTTTTTTACTCCTAATGCTTTTAATAATAAGGGTACCGACAAAGCCCCTGTACTATTAATAGCATCTACTACAACAGTCAGTTTTTTTTGTTGAATAGCTTCTATATGTACTAACGGATGTTTTATGATTGCATCAATATGTTTTTGAATGTATGTATCGTTAACAATGTAATTTCCTAAAAAGTCAACAGGTACAAAATCAAATACGTTACCAGTAGCTTTTTCTAAAACAATGGCACCCTCTTCTGCACTAATAAATTCACCTTTATGGTTTAGTAGTTTTAAGGCATTCCATTCTTTTGGGTTGTGACTTGCTGTTATGATAATACCCCCAGCGGCTTTTTCCATAGTCACGGCTATTTCCACCGTTGGTGTGGTAGATAATCCCAAATCAACTACATCAAATCCTAAAGCCATTAGCGTATTTACTACCATAGTGCTCACCATGGCGCCACTTATACGTCCATCTCTACCTATAATTATTTTTCTATTGTCCATTTGTTCTTTAAGATAAGAGCCAAACGCTGCAGTAAATTTTACTACATCTATAGGAGAAAGACTTTCATTGGGCTTTCCTCCGATTGTTCCTCTTATTCCTGAAATACTTTTAATTAGCGGCATTCATTTTATTTTTAGGTTTGCAAACTTAATTTAAAATTTTTGGTGGCGATATAAATTTAAAATAGTAGCTTAAGCAATTTTTTAACCGATGTTTTATGATTATGAATGTAGATGATGCTGTACAAAAAAAGTGGTTTGAAAAATGGTTTAACGCTTCTTATTACTATGATTTATATGCTTATAGAAATGAGCAAGAAGCTATAAATTTTATAGACATTTTAATTGATTTTTTGAAACCACAACCCCAAAGCACCATGCTAGATGTTGGTTGTGGAAGAGGGAGACATGTTAAAACACTTTCAGATAAAGGGTTTAATGTTACAGGTATTGATATTTCTCCTGCTGCTATTGATCAGGCCTTGATATATGAAAACGACTATACTCATTTTTTTGTACACGATATGCGTTTGCCATTTTGGATAAATTATTTTGATTATGTATTTAATTTTTTTACCAGCTTTGGATATTTTAACACCCTAAGAGAGCATCATAATACTTTACAAACTATGGCTCAAGCATTACATTTAAATGGATGTTTAATAATAGATTATTTAAATGTGCCTTTTGCTAAAAAACAGTTAATTTCAAAAATTGAAAAAACAATAAATGGTGTGCATTATGATATTAATAAATATGATGATGATACCTATTTTTACAAGACAATTACGGTAGATGATCCTTCAAAAAAAATAAAAAATACATATACCGAACAAGTAGCAAAATTTTCCTTAACCGATTTTAGAGAAATGCTTAGCCAACATGGTTTAGAGATAAAAGAAGTTCTTGGAAATTATTCTTTAGAATCTTATAATGAAACACAATCGCCTAGAATGATCATGATTGCCCAAAAGTATAAACATAGTTAATACATAAGTATATGTTTTTTCTTGATATAATAGACCATCTTATTCATTGGGATCAAAAACTATTTACATACATAAACAGTAAATGGACGAATTCTTTTTTTGATGGATTATTACCTTTTTTAAGAGAATCCGCTATTTGGGCGCCAGTATATCTTTTTTTAATCGTATTTGTATGGCAAAATTTGAGAAAATATAAATGGTGGCATCTTGGATTTACTTTGCTAACTGTTACATTAACAGATGTTACTAGTAGTCGTTTAATAAAACATACAGTTCAACGTTTAAGGCCTTGTAATGATCCTATAATAGCAGATAAAGTAAGATTACTATTAAATCATTGTAGTGGTGGTTTCAGTTTTACCTCTTCGCATGCAGCTAATCACTTTGGTATAGCCATGTTTTTGTATTTAACTTGCAAATCATACAGCAAATGGTTTACGCTGTTTTTTGTTTGGGCTTTGGCTATTGCTTATGCTCAAGTATATGTTGGTGTACATTATCCTTTAGATGTTTTTTGTGGAATGTGTGTAGGATTGTTATTGGGATGGATAACAGCAAAATTATACGTTTATTGTACTCATACATTTACAACAGCTTCGTCTCCATACAATTGATCTTTAAATTTTAAAGATGGGCTTGGAATAAATGTCCCCAATCCCAATTCATTCCATTTTGCATCAACAGATTGAATGGTTTTATTGTCTGCTACAATAATATTGGGCCAATCGCGTTGAAAATTGTCAACTTCTTTTGTTTTAGTAGTTCCATCAAAGCCCATACAGGCAAAAACTTTATTTGTTTTAGACATAGAAGCGCTTTGTGATAGTATATGATCTCGCTTTGGATCGAGATTATTACAAAAACGCCATAAGGTTGTGCTTATATCTTGCACATCAACACTATTATCTACATATAATATCATTTTTATTCCTTCTATTGCTTTTATTTCAACAATTCTATTATGAATTTCCTTAATATGTTCTTTTCTATTTTTTTTAACTGCAATAAACACACAAGGTATTTGCTGATTTAATAAGCTAACATTTACGTCAACGATTTCTTCAAATTGCGTTTTAAAAAAATCTTTACTTAATATTGGAATAGATACATTATAAGTGTACTTATCATCTATTTCTTCTTCCATTTTAACAGCTCCATCTATACACATTTTTCCTCCAAAACCTAATTTGCTACAACTATGATCGAGTACATCCATTGGCCCATTACCAAAGTAAATATCTGTTGCAGGATTCATATTATTGAAAACTTTCTTTGCCAACTGTAGATAATCTTGAAGTTCAGAATTGCTTTTTTTGTCTCCTTCTTTGGAGTAGTTCGGGGAGTCCAAGACCAAAATTTTATTAAACATCATTTGTCCGGCGCCCCACATAGCATTCATAACTTTTTGTCCTTGTCCGGCGTATTCTTTTTGTATTTGTGCAATTACTAAATTGTGAAACACGCCTTCTATAGGCATATCCATATTTATTATTTCTGGAACCATGGTCATTTTCATAGGCATTAAAAAAATTCTTTCCGTAGCTTTTCCTAACCAAGCATCTTCTTGTGGAGGAATACCCACAATGGTTGCAGGATAAATTGGATTTTTTTTATATGTGATAGCCGTGATATGAAATTTGGGATACCAATCGGGTAAAGAATAGTAGCCTGTATGATCTCCAAATGGACCTTCCCAAATCATTTCTTCGTTGGGATCAACATAGCCTTCTATAACAAAATCGGCATCAGCAGGTACAGCAATTTCAGGCTGTGTAATACATTTTACCAATTCTACTTTTTGTTTGCGTAAAAAACCTGCAAGCATATATTCATCAATGTTTTCAGGCAACGGGGCGGTGGCAGCGTAAGCGTATACTGGGTCTCCGCCAAGCGCAACAGCCACAGGCATCTTTTTGTTCAGTTTTTTATATTCATTAAAATGCTTTGCAGATACTTTATGTTTATGCCAATGCATGCCTGTAAGCGTAGGTTCAAATACTTGCATGCGATACATACCTACATTTCTAATATTGGTGTTAGGATCTTTTGTATGAATGATAGGAAGCGTAACAAAAGGTCCGCCATCTTTAGGCCAGCAGGTAATTACAGGGAGTTTCGTAATATCTGGTTTGTCCATAATTATTTCTTGACAAGCACCTTTTCCCTTTATTACTTTGGGCATCCAACTGGCAAATTGATTAAGCTTTGGTAAAAATTTTATTTTATCCAGAATACTTTCTTTTGGTGTAGAAAGCATTGTAAAAAGCGATTCTATTTCTTTTGAAATATCATCTAACCGGTTAACGCCTAATGCTAAACGCATTCTTCGCTCACTACCATAAGCGTTCATTAACACAGGAAAATCATATCCTGTATTTTCAAATAGCAAAGCTTTGTTGTTGTTGCTTTTGCTTATTCTATCGGTTATTTCAGCTATTTCTAGCTTAGGGTTTACATACGTTTTTATACGTATTAACTCATGGGCATCTTCTAATGCTTGTATAAATTGTTGTAGATTCTTGTAAGCCATACCTAAAGTTATGAATTATGCATGTAGGATTACAAACATTAATAGTTATCTGCTGTTTTTTATGTATACAAAATAGAGTTTGATGAAAAGACATGTATTATCCAAATTTTACAATATATCATCCACAGGTTTTTTATTTTTTGATAGATAGTATGTGTAACATGCCTATATAGCTGAGTGTTTTTGATAGAAGCATGCCCTAATAATTCTCGTATAATGCGAATATCAATTCCTTTTTCTAGTAGATGTGTAGCAAAACTTCTGTAATAGAAAGTACAATTGGCAATTTTTTTTCTGTTCGTTTGGGATACAAATGTTCAATATATGTTATTCGACCTAAAATGTTTTTGATAGGAGAAAGATATTTGTTGATGCGTTATTTTATAATGCATAT
>CAZXBE010000025.1:0-18022 GCA_964638565.1 uncultured Chitinophagaceae bacterium | reverse complement strand
TAGTTATGCAAATCATCCAATCCATCCAAAATAGAATTTATGAAATACGAGGTGAAAGAGTAATGCTAGACTTTGATTTAGCCGCTTTATACGAAGTGCCTACCAAAGTATTAAACCGAGCTGTAAAGCGTAATATCAAACGCTTTCCGCAAGATTTTATGTTTCAGCTTACAATATCTGAATGGCAAGAAATGCAGTCAAAAATTGTGGCTGCATCTGAAAACGCTATCTCTTTAAGGTCACAATTTGTGACCTTAAAAACAGGCAAAGGTCAGCATAAAAAATATTTACCCTATGCCTTTACAGAACAATGTGTTGCCATGCTAAGTGGCGTATTAAACTCCGATAAAGCTATCAGCATGAATATTGCAATAATGCGAGCTTTTGTGGAAATACGCAAAATTGTATTGCGACAAGGCGATTTAAAACAACAACTGAAAGAAATTAAAGAACGATTGGGCGAACATGATGCACAGCTCAACCAGATTTATGATGCCATGGAAAATTTATTAGATGAAAAAGCCGCCCAAAGAAAATGGGAAGAAAGAGAGAAAATAGGATTTAAAACAGAAACTAATAATTAATTTTAGCCCAAACCTTGGCCTTAAGGCACACAGGCAAAATAAAAATATAAAAATGGATATAACAGCAAACAAAAACGAAGATGCTATGAAACTTGCTTGGAGCGAAGTACAACAAAAATTTAATCAAATTAAATTAGGTGGTGGAAAAAAATCTATCGATAAACAACATGAGCGAAACAAACTTACCGCAAGAGAAAGAATTGATTATTTGATCGACAAAGAAAAACCATTTATCGAAATAGCTGGTTTTGCCGGTTACGAAATGTACGAAAATGAAGGCGGATGCCCTGCTGGCGGAACCGTTGGTGGAGTAGGATATATCAGTGGCAGGCAATGCATTATCGTAGCCAACGACCAAACGGTAAAAGCAGGTGCATGGTTTCCTATAACAAGAAAAAAGAATTTGCGGTTACAAGAAATAGCGATGGAAAATCATTTACCCATTATTTATTTAGTAGATAGCGCTGGCGTGTATTTACCTATGCAAGATGAAATCTTTCCCGATAAAGAACACTTCGGACGCATCTTTCGCAACAATGCCAAAATGAGTGCTATGGGCATTACCCAAATTGCTGCAGTAATGGGAGCTTGTGTGGCAGGAGGCGCCTATTTACCTATTATGAGCGATGAAACCTTAATGGTAGAAAACAATGGCTCTATTTTCTTAGCAGGTCCATATTTAGTAAAAGCCGCTATTGGTGAAGATATGGATACCGAAACCTTAGGAGGAGCTGTTACACATACAGAAATATCAGGCATTGCTGATTACAAATTCAAAACCGAACAAGAATGCCTCGATCAAATCAAAAAAATAATGAGCAAGCTGGGAGATAGTCCCAAAGCCGGTTTTGATAGAATAGATGCTGTAGCGCCCAAAAAAAATCAAAAAGAAATCTATGGTATAATATCTGAGGGAAATACAAAACCATATAATGTAGTCGATATTATTGAATGCATTGTTGATCATTCTGAATTTGAACAGTTCAAACAAGATTATGGCAAAACCATTGTATGCGGTTATACTCGTATAGATGGTTGGGCTGTGGGTATTGTAGCCAACCAGCGATTAATTGTAAAAAATAAAAAAGGTGAAATGCAATTAGGCGGTGTGATTTATAATGATAGTGCCGACAAAGCAGCTCGCTTTATTATGAATTGCAATCAGAAAAAAATTCCTTTAGTTTTTTTACAAGATGTTACAGGATTTATGGTTGGCAGTCGTAGCGAACATGCGGGCATTATTAAAGATGGAGCCAAATTAGTAAATGCAGTAGCTAATTCAGTAGTTCCTAAAATAACCATTATCATTGGAAACTCTTATGGAGCAGGTAACTACGCCATGTGTGGTAAAGCATATGACCCACGATTTATTTACGCATGGCCTTCTGCAAAAATAGCCGTAATGGGAGGGGAGCAAGCTGCTAAAACATTATTGCAAATACAAGTGGCTACCCTAAAAGCAAAAGGAAAAATAGTAGAACCCGAAGAAGAAAAAAAATTATTAGCTACCATTATTGAGCGCTATCAAAAACAAACCATGGTTTACTATGCAGCCGCTCGTTTATGGGTAGATGCTATTATAGATCCTGCTGATACCAGAATGCTTATATCCGAAGCTATTGCCGCAGCAAATCATAATAATAAAATAGAAGAATTTAAAACAGGGGTGCTTCAAGTGTAATAAAAGCAAGGGTATAAAAAAAAGATTTTTTATTAACTAAACACAACAATTCTATTCAGCATCGTTGTGTCACTCCCTTCAACAGTTAGTGCTTTATTGAGCTATTTTATCACTCTAAGCTCTAAAATAGCTATCCAAAATTAATAAAAATTAGACAGTCTAAAAAAATATTTTTTAAATCAGTATAACTCAATACTGTAAATAGTTTTATTAAAATTGATTAATTTTATTCAAAAATAAAAATCGATAATTTTCCATTGGTAATCGAAAAATATCGGATAATTTTCCATTGGTAATCGAAAAATATCGATTATTTTTGTAGTATAAAAATAACAAAATGACTCGATTTGAAGGTTTAGAAATCTTAAAAAAGCATTTACCTGAACCACAACATTCTATACTTATTGGTGCAAGGCAAGTAGGCAAAACTACGGTTGTAAAACAATTAGTTGATGCAATACAACAACAGCAGCAACCTGTATATTTTTTAACTTTTGAAGATTCTACTATTTTAAAAGCTATCGATCAACATCCTGAAAATATATTCAATTTTACCAAAGCGCCTTCAACTTTACAAAAAAAAGAAAAACTATATATTGTTATTGATGAAGTACAATATGCAGCTAATCCTACTAATTTTTTAAAACTGCTGTACGACAAATACGCTGGCAAAGTAAAAATAATTGCTACCGGAAGCAGCGCTTTTTATATCGATAAAAACTTTAAAGACAGTCTTGCTGGCAGGAAACAAGTATTTGAACTATATCCTTTAGATTTTGAAGAATTTTTACATTTTAAAAATCAAGACAAGCTGATAGGAGAGTTAAAAGAAATGCGTAAAAGAAAAAAGTATCAATCTTTACAACAAAAAAAAATAGACACCCTTTTTGAAGAATATATAATATACGGGGGATATCCTGCTGTAGTGCTGGCATCTACAGAAAAACGAAAAAAAGAATTACTCAAAGAACTGGTAAATAGTTACATGAAAAAAGATGCTTTAGAAGCAGGTATTAAAGAAGAACTAAAATTTTTTCAATTGGCTATGTTGTTGGCATCGCAAGTAGGTAGCTTGGTTAATCAACATGAACTAAGTAATACATTAGGGCTTTCTTTTGGGACCATTGATAATTATCTATATTTATTACAAAAAACATTTATTGTACATCTGCTATCGCCTAAATTTGGAAACTTGCGTAAAGAATTAACCAAAATGCCCAAAGCTTATTTTAATGATACCGGTTTACGCAATACACTACTTAATAATTTTTCCAAAATAAATGACAGAATGGATAAAGGCGAATTATTAGAAAACTATGTATACACTCGGTTACGAAAACTATATGGGTTAGATGCTTTAAGATATTGGCGTACAGCAGACGGAAACGAAGTTGATTTTATTATAGAACAAACGTTACATAAAGGCAAGGCATTTGAAATAAAATATAATGATGTACAATATAAGCCGAGCAAGTATAAAAAATTTATGCAGCATTATAAGGAATATCCTTTATCCGTAATAAGTAAAGAAAAAAATAATGCTAAAACTATAGAAGCCATTCGATTTTAAAAGCCGATAATTTTCCATTGGTAATTGAAAAATATCGAACTTTATTTTAGTTAATCTTGCATTTAAAAATATATAATTCGCTGTTTTAAATAATAGAAAGATGCAATATGAAATTACTATATACACAGATGGCGCCAGTCGTGGAAATCCTGGTCCGGGTGGATATGGAGCATTATTGATGTGGGGCAATCATAAAAAAGAGTTGTCTGCAGGGTATCGCTTAACTACTAATAATCGAATGGAGTTAATGGCTGTTATTAAAGCGTTAGAAGCGTTGAAAAAATCATCATTACACATAACTATTTATACGGATAGTCAATATGTAGTCAATGCTATAGAAAAAAAATGGTTGGATAATTGGGTTCGAACACAATTTAAAGGAGGTAAAAAAAATAAAGACCTATGGTTATTGTATTATCAGTTGGCTCAAAAACAACACATTCGTGTTTGTTGGGTAAAAGGCCATGCAGATAATGTACATAACAATTATTGTGATATCCTTGCTACAAAAGCCACAGATCGTAAACATTTATTGGTAGATGAAGGGTATGAAAAAGAAGGTGGATAGTTTGCTATTAATAGCCAAATTAGTTATTACTTTGCAAATACTTAACTAACATTTGTGAATCCATTATTTCAATATATACCAGACGAGATTGATGTAAATAAAACATATTGTTGTGCTATCGAGTATGGAAAAGGGTTTACGCATATTTGCTTGTTAGATACACATCATTGCAGTGTAGTTGCACAAGAATATTTTCAATGGACCTTGAATGAAGAAGTTCTTCAACAGCCTAATCATTCATCTATTATAGTTTTTTGTCAAAAACAAAAAATACCTTTTAGGGTATATTTGCATCAACCCATATTTACATTAATTCCTGCTGCGTATAAAGCAGATATGGTATATAAGGATATTTTATTTTTACTTACTGGAAAAAAGGACGGAGTGCTTGCATCAGAGAATATTGATAGTTTAAGTATTGTAAACATTTATGCTGCAGATGTAGATTTTGCATATCCTTTTATTGAAGCAATTAGCCCAATAAATAATAAAAGACATTTCATCACTCATTGGTTACAGGGATCTTTGAAGCAGATTGGTGAACAAAATAGAATAGATGTTATTTTTTACCCACATTATTTTTTAATTACTATATGGAAAGAAGGACATCTTCAGCTTATAAAATATATTTTTTATAAAACCAATGAGGATGTGTTATATCATTTATTAGATCTAACAGATTATTATTCTTTCGATATAAGAAGCATTTCTATTCAATTGTTTGGCACTGTTGATAAATCCTCTAACTTGTATAAAATGCTTGGTAATTATTTTGATAACATGAATGTTGCAAGTATTTCTCACTCATGGTCTATATCAGAAATCCTATCAAGTAAATGTCCTACGTATTTATCTGCATCTTTATTATCCTTAGTGCCATGCGCATCATTTTTGGAAGCTTAGGAGGCAGGGTTATTCGACCTCCTGCAAATATGCCTTATACTAGACCTACAACGGATATAGCTAAAGAAGGGCTCTTTAATATTCTTCAAAATAATATTGATTTTGATGGAATAAAAACGCTAGATCTTTTTGGCGGAACAGGGTCTATATCATACGAACTTTTTTCTCGTGGTGCGGCTGATTTAACGATAGTGGAAAAAGATCCAAAAATGGCTTCATTTATTCAAAAAACAGCAACTGACTTAAACATACAAGCACTAACGTGTATAAAAATGGAAGTGTTTAACTTTTTGGCACAATGTACAGAGCAATACGATTTTATTTTTGCAGGACCGCCGTATGCATTAACAACTATTGATGAATTACCTAAAATAATCATCCAAAAAAATCTTTTAAAATCTGATGGATGGTTTGTGCTAGAACATACGCCTAGAAATAACTATCGTAGTTATCAAAAATTTGTGCGACAAAAAAATTATGGTACAACTATTTTTTCTTTTTTTGTAAATCCCCCTCTTTAACTTTTAAATGCTTGTACATTCTTTTATAAGTTGTTTCTTGACATTGTATGACTAAAAAAGAAATCCGAAATACGTATAAACAAAAACGATTAGCCTTAAGTGATGATAAAAGAATGCAATTGCATGAAGAGTTAATGAAACAAATGAGCGATATGGAATTGCCACCAGCAAAAATCATTTTATCTTACCATCCTATATTGAATTTGGGCGAAATCAATATTCGACTTATAGACTTGATTATACAATTTAAAAATCCCGCTGTTCAGTTTGTTTACCCTAAATTGATTAATGATAGAGGTAGTATGGAGGCTGTTTTGGAGTCTCACAGTGCAAAATATGAACTTAATAAATGGAGTATTACAGAAGCTGTTAATGCACAAATAATAGATCCTCTTAAAATAGATATTATTTTTTTACCCTTATTGGCGATGGATAGATTTGGTTATCGTGTGGGATATGGAAAAGGTTACTACGACCGATTTGTAAAAAGATGTAATCCACATGTCTATACAATAGGATTTTCTTACTTTGAACCTATAGACAAGATAACCGATACCGATTCTTTTGATGTACCTTTACATGCAGGTGTAACGCCTTATCATATATATGAATTTTAACTTCTACTTGTTGAAGTCTCTACGGATATTACTTTTCCCTTTCTCGCTTTTATATGGAGTTGTTGTTAAACTTCGGAATTTTTTGTTTGATAAAAATATTTTTAAATCAGTACAATTTAATTTGCCCATTATATGTGTGGGCAATTTAGTTGTAGGTGGTACAGGAAAGTCGCCTATGGTGGAGCTACTAGTAGATATACTGCAGCATGAATATAATGTAGCTATCTTGAGTAGGGGATACAAGCGAAAAACAAAAGGGTACATACTAGCTAATACAAACGCAACAGCTATTGATATTGGGGATGAACCTATGCAATTTCATATTAAGTTTTCTAATGTAACAGTAGCTGTAGGAGAGAAGCGTATTGAGGCTATTCCCCAACTGTTGTTTGATAAGCCTGAAACACAGCTTATTATTTTAGACGATGCTTTTCAGCACCGTACTATAAAAGCGGGATTGAACATATTACTAACCGATTACAATAATTTGTATGCCCATGATTTTTATTTACCCACTGGAGATTTAAGAGATGACAAACGTAGCGCACAAAGAGCAAACATTATTGTAGTAACAAAGTGCCCTAGCAATTTGCCAAGTACAGCTAAACAAAATATTTCAAAAACGATACATAAAAAACCACAACAACATATTTATTTTACTACCATTCAATATGGAATGCCTTATCATATTAGTGCACGCCATAAAACTATTCCTATAACAGAATCATTAGAAGTGTTGTTAGTGTGTGGTATTGCTAATCCTGCTCCACTAAAACAATTTTTGGCAAAACATGCCAAAGCATACTATCAACAATCATATAGCGATCATCAAATTTTTAGTATAGAAGACTTAAAAGATATTAAAGAAAAATTTTATACTATTCACGCTACGGAGAAAATTATACTTACTACTGAAAAGGATGCTGTTCGATTATTGAAGTTTAAAGAAGCATTGGATGATTTACCTATATATGTTATTCCTATTCATCACTATTTTTTATTTGACGAAGAACCATTATTTACTGCACAGGTTAGATATTTTATCGACAACTTTCAACTTCAATCTACCCATTAACGCATGAAAAAAAGAAAAAAAAAGACACAAAAGAAAGACACAAGTACTTTAAAAGGTATTATTGAATTTACTCGATCAGGAGTAGCGTATGTTATTATTCCCAATCAAAAAGATGATGTACTGGTGCGTCCTCAGCATTTTAATACAGCCCTGCATGGCGATACCGTACAAATAGAAATCATCAAAGAGCTCTCTAAAACAAGTAAAAAAGAAGGGAAGGTGGTTGATGTATTACAACGTAAACAAAGAGAATTTATTGGACGTATGCAGGTTAGCGATAAGCATGCCTACTTTATACAAGATGCAAAAAAAACAATGCCTGATTTTTTTATTCCATTAGATAAATTAAATGGAGCAAAAGATAAAGACATGGCAGTAGTTCGAATGATTAAGTGGATAAAAGAAGATAGAAATCCTGTTGGAGAAGTAGTAAGTATATTGAAATTAGAAGAAGCAGGAGATAGGGCAATGAAAGAAATACTAACAGAGGCGGGATTCCCTATTATATTTGAAAAGGAAATAATTAAAGAAACTGAAAAAATAAAAGATGGTGTTAATGCAACAGAAATAAGTAAACGTAAAGATTGTAGAAATATATTAACATTTACAATAGATCCAATAGATGCTAAAGATTTTGATGATGCGTTATCCATCCAAAAAATTTCAGATGATTTATATGAAATAGGTGTTCATATTGCAGATGTTTCACATTACATACAAGAGAATACTTTATTAGATAAAGCTGCATACGAACGAGCAACTTCTGTATATCTTCCTGATAGAGTTGCGCCCATGCTTCCAGAACGCATATCTAATGAGTTGTGCTCACTTAGACCAAAGGAAGATAAATTAACATTTTCTGCTATGTTTCATATAAACACACAATCAGAAATTAAAAAATATTGGCTGGGCAAAACAGTTATTCATTCCAACCATAGATTCACATATGAGGAGGTACAAGAGATCATTGAAAAAAAAGAAGGTTTATATGTAGAAGAAATAATGTTATTCAATACAATGGCGCAAACACTGCGTCAAAAAAGATTTAGTGTGGGTGCCATTAATTTTTCTTCGCAGGAAGTTCGATTTAAATTAGATGAAAAAGGAACACCTATTGGAATAGTTATGAAAGAAAGTAAAGAGGCACATCAATTGGTTGAGGAATTTATGTTATTAGCGAATCGTGTAGTAGCAGAAAATATATCCCATATAAAAATTAAAAACAAACCTATCCCTTTTCCCTATCGAATACATGATGAACCCGATAAAGAAAAATTACTACCCTTTATTGATTTTGCTCGTAAACACGGACATTCATTTGATGTAAGCACCCCTAAAACAATAGCCTCCAGTTTTAACAATATGTTGGCTGATGTTAAAGGGAAACCAGAGCAACATGTATTAGAACAACTAGGTATTCGAACCATGGCTAAGGCTACTTATTCTACAAATAACATTGGACACTACGGTTTAGCCTTTGAACATTATTGCCACTTTACATCTCCCATTCGGCGCTATCCTGATATAATGGTACATCGCATTCTTTTTGATTGCATCAACAACAATATAGTCATAGACAAAGAAATAGAAGAAAAATGTAAACACTCCAGTGAAAGAGAAAGAGCTGCCATGGAATCAGAGCGAGCCGCAAATAAGTATAAACAAGTAGAATATATGAAAAACTTTTTAGGAGAGGTGTTTGAGGGCGTTATTAGCAGCGTAACGAACTTTGGTTTATTTGTTGAAACAGTAACACATAAATGTGAAGGCTTGATAAGCATACAAAGCCTTTCTATGTATGATGATTTTAGATTGGTAGAAGGTGATTATAGCCTAATTGGCTTCCGTACTAAAAAGCAATTTAAAATGGGCGATAGAATATGGATACAAGTGGTAGCAGCTAATTTAGCAAAACGACAACTAGACTATGAATGGGTAATAGATAAGAGCAAAATGAATAAGGAGATAAAAAATATTGCACGAGGTTGTTAATCACCACTATCCAAAATTGTGGACTTATTTTAAACCAGTTTTCTTAACTAGTCACCCCTTAAAAAGTCCCAAACACTTATCCTAAATAATTGTTAATGACCATATAGTTATAAACAACTTACAGCAATTGAGTTATTATGCTTAAAAGCTGTAAGTTTTGTGCGATGATAGGGAAACAAAAACAGAGTAATCAAATACGTATCCATGATGGTATTATAGACACATCTGTGATACACTGTTTTCTGTTAGAGAAAGTGTATGATTGCTGTACACTCCTAGGTTTATTTTATTGTTATGGGCTATTGGATGAATAAAAAGAATATATATAAGGGTAAATGATAGTATCTCAAAAAATAACCTTGAAAATTTAATATTAAATGTTTGATTTTCAAGGTTGTAAGTTGAAGTGAAAAATATTTTTAAATGAAAGACATTGTTCATTTGTTATAGATATCTTGTATTGCTGGCTCTTCTTTCGTTAAGATAAACGGTGGAGGTTTCTCTCAAAATAATAAAACCCTTATATGGTAAGGGTTTTATTATTACGGTTGAAAGGACAACTCATAATGTTTAATCTAAAATTTATATTAATGTAACAATACTCCATGAAATAGTTATGAAAAAAGAATTTCAGCTTCTTTTGCAGCTTCTGGTTTTCCTACGTCAATAATGATATCTCCAGAATGATCATAGCCTAGTATGGTATGGCCTTTACATAGGTCTAAATATGTTTCTGTAAGTGAAAATTTTCCTTGTTGACGAATAAGAGCAAATATTTTTGGATTAAAAACGGCGATTCCACTATATGCTTTTTGTGTGAGATGGGCTTGCTGGATAATTATTTTTTCTTCGTTTGTTTTTGTATTACGCCATCCAAATAAACGGTTATTGTTATCTAATAAAAAATAGCGAGAAGTTGTTCTATTTGTAACAGCTAAGGTAGTTAGCGGATTATATTGTTTGTGATACGTTAGTAGGTTATTAAGATTTAAATTAGTTAATATATCTACATTAATGGTTAAAAAAGGATCATTGCTTTTTAATAATGATTTTGCCTTAAGTAATCCGCCACCTGTTTCTAGTATTTTATCTTGTTCATCACTAATGCTGATGTTACTTCCCCATCCTTTATTTTTTTGAATAGTGTCTATAATTTGATCTGCAAAATGATGCACATTCACTACTACGTCCGTAATGCTATATTGTTGCAGATATTCAATATTGCGTTGTAGTAAACTTTTCCCCTTTACTACTGCCAATGCTTTGGGATGCTTGTCTGTCCAAGGTTTAAAACGAGTGCCTAATCCGGCTGAAAATAAGAGAGCTTTCATTGTTAAGAAAATTATTTGAAATTATAATTGATAAAAATCAAAAATGTAATTTTTGATTTTTATGGTCTTTTTTTTGAACAGACGCTTCTTGTTCAATGTGTTTCAACTCTATTTTTACACCAAATTTATTTTTTAAATGTCGAGCTGTTTGTTCGGCGGCGTACACACTTCTGTGTTGCCCACCGGTGCAACCGAAATTAATCATTAAGCTATCAAAATTGCGTTCTATATAATTTTCCACGGCTATATCTACCATGTTGTAAACATTGTTCAAGAAACTAGGCATTTTAGTTTTTTCTTCTAAAAAATCTATTACAGGTTTCTCTTTTCCTGTTAGGGTTTTATATTCTTCAAAACGGCCAGGATTTAAAATTCCCCTGCAGTCAAATACAAAACCTCCGCCGTTTTTACTTTCATCTTTGGGTATACCATTTTTTAAATAAGAAAAACTATTTATCTTAACTACTAATGGAGTGTGCTCATTGGCTCTTAATGGTTCAAATTGGGTTATAATATCATCTTGTACAATGGCATGTAATATGCGTTCAAATTCAGGTAGGTTAATGCCTATGCGTTTGTTTTCTATAAACCATTTTAAGTTGCGCAATGCTAATGGTATACTGATTAAAAAATGCGCTCTTCGTTCAAATAGTCCCCTAAATCCGTAAGCGCCTAATACTTGAAGTAAACGAATTAACACATATCCGTTATACTGACTAATAAATGTAGTTTCATCAATAGGTTGTGGGAGTAATTGATTGGCTTCATTTATATAATAGTGTAATAAATTATTTTTCCATTCTTCCTTTAATCCTGCTTTGGCCTGCCAGAGTAAGGATGCAACATCGTACTGTAGCGCACCTTTCATTCCTCCTTGAAAATCTATAAAATGAACTGTACTATTTTTTACCAAAATGTTTCTACTTTGAAAGTCTCGAAACATGAAATGCTTATAAGCTGTTCGTGTTAAGTACGTGCTTAATGCATCAAAGTCGTCTAACATTACTTGCTTATCATATGGTAGTTTTAAGGTATCGAGAAAATAATATTTAAAATACAATAAATCACTTAATATGGCTTGTTTGCCAAATTCTTTAGCGGTTAAGCAGGCGTTATAGTCTAATCCCTTATCGCCTGTAATTTGCATGTGTGCTAATTGCTTTAGGCTTTGTTGAAATAGCTTATACACTTCATCTGTATATCCTTTTTCCTCTAAAATATTTAATAAAGAATTATATCCTACGTCTTCTTGAATGTATATTGTTTTTGCATCAGTTATGTGTAATACTTTGGGGACGGGTAATTTTAAATGGGCGAAGTGCTTACTGAAATAGATGAATGTATTATTTTCCTTTATATTGAGGTTGTACGTAGCAATATAAGACTTGCCATTGGCATGAATTCTAAAATACCTTCTATTGCCACCACTCTGTGGAATGTTTTCTATTTGTGCTGGTTTTGCTTGGGTATATGTGTAAAATACTTCGCTAATTTGCGTTTTGATATCATCCATTATATTCATTTTAATAAAAGTAAAATTTCGGGATGCAATCTACAAGCTTTTAGTTAGACCTTTTTCTGTTTTTACTTTTGGTGTAACATACATACCTTGCGCTGAAATTAAAGTGTTATGCTCAAGAAAATACTATTTGTATATATCTTTTTATCTCTTACATTTTTTGCAAATGCACAATCTTCTAAAATTATTTCTGGCCCTGTATTAGGTCAGGTAGAATTACGAACAGCCACTATTTTGCTGGAAGTGGACCCATCTGTACAATTTGTTTCTTTGCAATATTGGAAACAAGAGGAAGGATTAAAAACGGCTAAAACGGTTATCTACAAAGGCGCATTGGGGAATGATTTTAATCCTATAAAAATAAATATTGGGGGGTTAGACATCAATACTACGTATGCGTATCAATGTATGATTGATAAAAAGAAAGTGCCTCAAACTAAAGGTCTTTTTACCACTAAAGATTTATGGCAATGGCGTAAGCCTGCTCCAGATTTTAGTTTTATAACAGGCTCTTGTGCGTATTTTAATCAGCCAATATATGATAGACCTGGAAAGCCTTATGGTGGAGATTCTTCTATTTTTGAAACTATGGCTAAAGAAAAAGCAGCTTTTATGTTATGGTTAGGAGATAATTGGTATACTCGGGAAGTGGATTATTATAGCACATGGGGATTGAATTATAGGGCATCACACGATCGTGGCGTACCTATTTTACAACCCTTATGGAAAGCTATGCCACATTATGCCATTTGGGATGATCATGATTATGGACCCAATAATGCAGATAAAGCATACATACTAAAAGAAGACAGCAGAAATTTATTTATGCAATATTGGGGAAATCCAAGTTTTGGACAAGAAGGGAAGGGGATTTATACCAAAATTTCGTACGGAGATGTGGATGTTTTTTTAATGGATGACCGATATTTTAGGAGTGCTGATAATATGCAACCATTTATAAACGGCAAGCCCAATCCTGCAAAACGTATGTGGGGAGCGGAACAAATGGAATGGTTAAAAAATGCGTTATTATTTAGTACGGCTACTTTTAAAATTATTGCTACTGGAAGTCAAACGCTTAATTTACTAAATCCAGATGATTGCTTACAGCATTATCCTAGTGAGTTTAATGAGTTAATGGATTTTTTTACAACAGAAAAAATTAATGGTATATTGTTTTTAACGGGAGATAGGCATCGCAGCGAAGTTGTTCAGTATAAGAGAAACAACGCATATACCTTATATGATATTACTAACTCTCCATTTACTTCTGGCACTTGGCCATTAAAAGAGAGAGATAAAGAATTCAATAACCCAGATCGTATATCCAATACATTAGTTGAAAAGCAAAATTATAGCCGTATTTCGGTAAATGGTAAAAAAGGAGATCGAGTGTTGAAGGTAGAGTTTGTAGGCCTTAAAGGAGATAAACTAGCCGATTGGAAAATATCAGAAAAAGAATTAGAATTTCCACAATAAGTGTAGCACAACGAATAAAAGCTTTACTGTATATGTTTGCAATTGGTATAAAAGAATGGACATCCTTTTTTGGTAATTTAACGGGTTATGTAACCATCATTCTATTTTTATTACTTACAGGATTATTTCTATTTGTATTTCCCAATACAAGTTTGTTGGAATATGGGTATGTCACATTAGAACCCTTCTTCAATATAGCACCATGGATAATGTTATTCTTAATTGCTACCATAACCATGCGGTCATTTGCCGATGAATTTAAATCAGGAACGTTCGAATTGTTGCGGACTTGGCCATTATCGTATACACAAATTATTATGGGTAAATATGTAGGATGTTTTTGTGTGGTATTGATGGCTTTATTACCTACTAGTATTTATGTGTATACTGTTCAACATTTATCCGTTAGTGGGGGTATAGATGTTGGAGCAACGATAGGCTCCTATTTGGGGTTATTATTGCTTTGCGCATGTTTTACAGCCATTGGTATTTTTACAAGTAGCTTAACCAACAATACTATAATAGCCTTTGTAGGTAGTGCTTTTGCGTGTTTTATATTGTATAGTGGATTTAATGCAATTAGTAAAATTGCTGTATTTCAAGCTGGCGCTGATTATTATATTGAAATGTTGGGAATAGATTTTCATTATAAAAATATAAGTAGAGGCGTAATTGATACTAGAGATGTGATTTATTTTATGTGTATCATATTTTTATTCCTATTTGCAACGCAACGTAATATTCGAAAGAAATAATAATGAAATCATATAAAAAAAATATATATACCTGGTTAGCCTGTTTGGCAAGTGTGGCTACTGTAGTATATATTTCTTCTATTTTTCATTACCGAATTGATCTTACCCAAGAAAAAAGATTTACATTAAGCAACGCCACAACGCAAATGCTTGCTGCATTAGAGGATAAAGTATATGTAGATGTTTTTTTATATGGAGATCTGCCGGCAGGGTTTAAAAAGCTTGCTAATAGTACGAAGGAAATGTTGCAATCTTTTAAGGAATACAATCCACAACAAATTATTCTTCATTTTTCAAATCCATTACAGAATACAACAGATTCATCTCAACGAAAATTAATTGATTCCATTTATCGATTGGGTTTACAACCTACCAATATTCACGTACAAGCTAAAGTAGGAGAGGAGGATCGTCAACGTTTAGTATTACCTGGGGCATTGGTGCATTATAAAGATAGGGTTGTAGCCGTTGATTTATTGAAAGGTGTTAATCAAGCAGGAAGTTTTGAAACACTAAACAATGCAGAAGCGTTATTAGAATACAAATTTGCTAATGCTATAGATCATGTAACACGAAAACGTTTTCCGCTATTAGGTTATGCAGTGGGACATGGCGAACCATTGGGATATAATGTGGTAGATGCGTTGAAAACATTATCTAAAAATTATGCGGTAGATACAATCAATATTCACACACAGGCAGTTATTTCCACAGATTTTGATGCGATGCTTATTGTAAAGCCGATTAAACCATTTACAGATGATGATAAATTAAAAATTGATCAATATGTAATGCATGGTGGTAAAGTGTTGTGGTGTATAGATAATTTATATGCAGAAATGGACAGCCTTTATCATGCTAATAAATATGTGGCGTTTGATAGAGGGTTGAATTTGGAAGATATCTTGTTTAAATATGGTGTACGTATTAATACTGATTTGGTCCAAGATATACAAAGCGATAAAATACCTATGGTGGTTGGATCGATGGGAAACCAACCGCAAACGGAATTGCTTCAATGGCCCTATTTCCCACTATTACAAGGAAACGCTGCATCGCCTATTACCAAAAATTTAGATCCTATCTTATCTATATTTTGTAATTCTATTGATACAGTAAATGCTCCAGGCATACAAAAAACTATTTTACTTTCTACTTCTTCAAATGGTCGTATAATAAGTACCCCAGCTATTGTAAGTTTTGAAAGTTTAAAAATTGCTAATGATCCTAATATATTTACAAAACCAAATATTCCAGTAGCCATTTTGTTAGAAGGAAAATTTAATTCACTATTTGCTCATCGATTAACAAATTCGAAAAAAGATAGTTTATCTACTTTAATGAAGCAGCCTTTTGCAGAAAATTCTTCCTCTAATAAGATGATTGTTATAGCTGATGGAGATATTCTACTCAATTTTGTTACAGAAACCGAAGGGCTTTTGCCCATGGGCATGAATCGATATACGCATACACAATATGCTAATGTAGATTTTTTATTGAATAGCATTGATTATTTAGTAAACACTAACAATATTTTAGAAACACGTTCTAAAGGCTATATGCTTCGGTTATTAGATTTGAAAAAAGTAGATAAAGAAGCTAGTTTGTGGCAATGGGTAAATATTGGATTGCCTATAGTATCAATATTATTGATTGGCATGTTGCAAGGTTACCTAAGAAAAAGAAGCTATAAAAAATAGCTGTCCATGAAAAAGACGTTTTTCTTTCTACTTAAAAAATATAAAATATTTGATATTAAAGCTGGAATACACGTATACATTTTGTAAAATATTACATTTGCTGTACATAGTAAAAAATATATGCTAAACGATAGAATAAAAATTAAATCATTATTAAGCGATACAACGGCTATTGGCAAGAAGCTAACTGTAATGGGTTGGGTTCGTAGTTTTCGCAACAATCAATTTATAACATTAAATGATGGTAGTACCAATCAAAATATACAAATAGTAATAGAATTAGGGTTATTGGATGATGCAACGTTGAAACGTATTACCGTGGGGGCATCTATAAAAGTAATAGGCGAAGTAGTACCTTCTCTTGGAAAAGGTCAAAGTATAGAATTAAAGGCAACGCAATTAGAAATTTTAGGCGATTGTGATCCGGAAAAATACCCTCTTCAACCTAAAAAACATAGTTTAGAATTTTTAAGAGAGATTGCACATCTTCGTTTTCGCACCAACACGTTTGGTGTTGTTTTTCGTGTAAGACACGCTTTAGCATTTGCGATTCATCAATTTTTTAATGCAAGAGGATTTGTTTATTTACACACGCCTATCATCACTGCTAGCGATGCAGAAGGGGCAGGGGAGATGTTTCGAGTAACAACATTGCCTTTTGAAAAAACGCCTAAAAATGAAGATGGTAGTATAAATTTTGCTGAAGATTTTTTTGGCCGGCCAACTAATTTAACCGTAAGTGGACAATTGGAAGGAGAATTAGGCGCTATGGCTTTTGGCGAAGTGTATACTTTTGGACCGACATTTAGAGCAGAAAATTCAAATACCCCAAGGCATTTAGCTGAGTTTTGGATGATTGAACCTGAAATGGCTTTTTGTGATTTAGAGGATGATATGAATTTGGCAGAAACATTCATTAAATATATTATTCAATATGTAATGGATAATAATGCCGCTGATTTAGAATTTTTAAATCAACGTTTAGCAGAGGAAGAAAAACAAAAGCCACAACTAGAACGTAGCGAATTTGGACTTGTTGAGAAATTGAAATTTCTATTAGACAATCCTTTTGAACGAATTACATATACAGAAGCCATAAACATTTTATTAGAAAGTACTCCATACAAAAAGAAAAAATTTCAATACGAAGTAAAATGGGGAAATGATTTGCAAAGTGAGCATGAGAGATATTTAGTAGAAAAACATTTTAAAAAACCAGTAATTGTTACGAATTATCCTGCAGCTATAAAAGCTTTCTATATGCGTTTAAATGAGGATGGAAAAACTGTAGCAGCCATGGATATTTTAGCGCCTGGTATTGGTGAAATTGTAGGTGGTAGCCAAAGAGAAGAGCGGTTAGAAAATCTCGAAGAACGAATGAAGGCTATGCATGTTCCAATAGAAGAATTGAATTGGTATTTAGATACTCGACGTTTTGGAACAGTGCCACATGCAGGATTTGGATTGGGTTTTGAACGAATGGTTCAGTTTGTAACTGGTATGACAAATATTAGAGATGTTATTCCATTTGCAAGAACACCAAAGAATTGTGTGTATTAACAAACCTCATCTTGATTTCCACTCTAAAAGAAATAAATAAAATTTGTGATCCAAATTATATGGCTAATATTAGAGATCCTGAAATAACTCTTAATACGGATGATTTAAAAAAATTTAAATCTGGTGAAAATTCAGATAAAAATAAACAAGAACAAGATGTAGATGAA